>CAYZQE010000001.1:0-82250 GCA_964480635.1 uncultured Gammaproteobacteria bacterium
AACAAATATTAATCGAGCCTGGCCCCATTGGTTTTTGAGCCATCTGCACCGTTTGTGCCATTTGAGCCATCTGCACCGTTTGTGCCATTTGAGCCATTTGAGCCATTTGAGCCATTTGAGCCATTTGAGCCATCTGCACCATTACAAAGCATTTGGCTTTCATCTATTTCTGAGGCATCTAAAACACCGTTTTTATTTTCGTCGATACCTGCATCTACTTCTATGCCTCCCGTGGGGCATTCGGCTCCTGGTGCTATCACTCTTGCTGCCGCAATGGTCGATGCGTTGCTGCTGGCATCAACGCCGCCTCCTCCGCCGCCACAGGCTGCTAGCCCAACCGTGATGGCTAACACTGTTAAAATTGGGTGGTTTTATTTGACTGATCCATTTCAGTTATCCTTTAGCTAGACGTTTAATAAAAAAACAGTGTACGCTGTTTTTTTGATTAATGACCTTTTTACGAGGTGTTAACTCATTAAAATAGGTTGTTATGAATTGATGGTCATAATCGCTTTTGAATATAATCACTCACTTTCACCAGATCTAAATGGTCGCTATCAAACCATTGTGCATTTTGCTGTTTTCTTAGCCATGTGATTTGGCGCTTTGCTAGCTGGCGCGTTGCTGCACATGCTTTATCTTTCATTGCTTGAAAGCTATAGTCACCATTCAAATATTCCCATGCTTGTCGATAGCCGACACAACGCATGGATGAAAGGTCTAAAGACAAATTGCTTTTTGTCTTAAAGTGTTTTACTTCATTGATAAAGCCTTGCTCAAGCATTAAATCAAAACGCTTGGTAATTCGTTGATGCAATAGGGTTCGGTCTTCTGGCGCTAATATTATTTTTATTAAATCATAGTTAAGCGTTGATTTTTTTTTATGTTGTTGCAATTGAGACAGCGGCTTACCCGTTAAATGAAACACTTCTAGCGCTCTCATGATTCGCTGCTTGTCGTTGGGCTTGATTCGCTCTGCACTGATTGCATCAATTCTCTTTAGCTCTTCATACAAAGCGGGCAAGCCTTCTTTATGCATTTTATCGGTTAAGTGTTGGCGGTAGCTTTCTTCAGACTGTGGCAATTCATCCATACCAAACTCAAGCGTATTAAAATAAAGCATGGTGCCGCCCACTAACAAAGGAATATGACCTCGCGCTGTTATCTCATTCATTAGTTTTAATGCATCGCTTTTAAATTCCCATGCCGAATAACTTTGCTCTGGCGGGATAATATCAATTAAGAAGTGAGGCGCTTGATTAAGCTCTGGCTCACTGGGTTTAGCTGTGCCTATATCCATCCCTTTATAGATGAGCGCAGAATCGACACTGATGATTTCACATGGGAACTTTTGCAGCAGCTCAATGGCTAATGTTGTCTTCCCAGTTGCGGTGGCCCCCATTAAAAAGATAGCTGGCGGTAATGCGCTATCCATTATTATTGCCCACGCTTAAAGAGATTATCTAACTGTTTTAATGACATTTGCATCCATGTGGGGCGACCATGGTTGCATTGCCCACTGCGCTCTGTGGCTTCAATATCACGCAATAAGGCGTTCATTTCATCGCGCGTTAATAGGCGGTTGGCTCGAACTGAGCCATGACATGCCATGGTTGATAGCAATTCGTTTTGCTGCTGTTCTAAGCGTTCTGATGACCCAAACTCAAGCATATCGGCTAATACGTCTCGTACCAAATTTTCCATATCGGCATTTTTTAATAATGCTGGCACTTGGCGAATACTAATTTGTTCTGGTGCCAAGCGATCCAGCTCTAAGCCCAGTTTTTTGAAATGGTTCGCATAGTTTTCAACTATATCGGCTTCTGTTTGGCTGACATGCATTGTGATTGGCACCAATAAAGGTTGCGTAACCACATGCTCGCTTTCAAAGGCTGTTTTTAAGCGTTCGTAAACAATACGTTCGTGCGCTGCATGCATGTCGACAATTAAAAGCCCTTGTTCGTTTTCGGCCAGCACATAAATGCCTTTTAGTTGCGCTAAGGCAAAACCTAAAGGCGGGATTGTTGGTGGTGAAGTCGGTGCATCGGGCGTTGCAAACAGTTGCGAATAATCACTGCCCTTTTCTTGCACTGACGCATATGACGTTGGTTGCTGAAACGAGGTTGTTTGTCTTTGAGGTGGTGCATAACGCAGTTCAGCTTGAGACGTTTCATTAGGCTGAGATAAATTGGGCTGAGATAAAATACCTGATGGTTCATTTTGCCCCACGGGTAACACTTGAGCTACTTTTTGGTCTTCTGTTGATGTTTGTGAAATACAGCGATAAATATTGCGGTACACAAAGTCGTGTATTAACCGTGATTCACGAAAGCGTACTTCGTGTTTTTGTGGATGCACATTCACATCGACCGATTGTGGTGGCATGGTTAAGTGACAGACATAGGCGGGATGACGACCATGAAATAGAACATCTCTATAAGCAAGCTTAACCGCATGATTAATCACCTTATCTTTAATTACTCGACCATTGATATAAAAGTATTGGTAATCGGGTTGGCTGCGTGAAAACACGGGTAAGGCTATCCAACCTTTTAACTCATGACCATCCATTTCAGCATGTACTGGAATTAAGCTTTCGGCAAAGCTTTTACCGCAAATTTGCTCGATGCGATAACGCTGTTGTTGATCGTCATTAGCCACTGACACTTGATAAATGGTTTTTTGGTTATGGATTAACTTAAACGCAACGTGCGGATGACTGAGCATTAGAGTCTTTATTAAAGATTCAATATGGGTGTATTCAGTGCGCTCTGTTTTTAAAAATTTCTTTCGAGCGGGGACATTATAAAAAATATCCCGTATTTCAATCGAAGTGCCGTTACCGGCCGAAGCCGGTTTTATTTCGCCGTCATTACGTCCCGCTAAGGCCCAAGCGTTAGCATCTTCGGCTGTCTTTGAGGTTATCGTCATTCTAGAAATTGAAGCAATACTGGGTAAGGCTTCACCCCTAAAACCAAGTGACATGATGCCACTTAAGTCGTCTAAATCTTTAATTTTGCTGGTGGCATGGCGTGATAATGCCAAGGGTAAGTCTGCCTGACTGATGCCGCAGCCGTTATCTGTAATCTTTATTAATTTAGTGCCTCCTGCCTCTATCAAAATATCAATGGAGGAGGCACCCGAATCTAAGCTGTTTTCAACCAATTCTTTAACCACAGAGGAAGGACGCTCAATAACCTCGCCCGCCGCTATTTGGTTAATTAAGTGTGATGATAAGGTTTGAATTTTAGGCATGAGTAAAACTGACTATAAGGGGTAGATTAAGTCTAACTTTTTATATGTTTTTTAATGCCTAAAAAAATGGCGCTAGCTAACTTAGTTTGATGTTTACTAGAACGTAGACGCTTTTCTTCTTTTAGATTAGATAAAAAAGCTGTTTCTACCAATATAGAGGGCATATCAGGCGCTTTTAACACGGCAAAACCTGCTTGCTGTACGTATTTTTTATTAACCTTACCTACTTTTTTTAATTGCTTGAGTACATCATTGCCTAACTCAATACTATTTTGAATGGTATTGGTTTGAGTTAAATCGAGTAACACCGATGCAATTAAATCATCTTTATCGTCTAAGCTAACGCCACCAATTAAATCGGATGCATTTTCTTTATCCGCCATCCAGCGTGCGGCTTCTGAACTAGCGCCATTAATCGACAAGGCATATACCGATGAGCCTTCTACTTTAGAGTTTTTAAACGAATCGGCATGTATCGATATAAAAAGGTCAGCTTGATGGTCTCTTGCTGTTTTCACCCTATTTCGCAACACAACATATTTGTCAGTTGAACGTGTTAAAATAGCTTTATAGCCATTTTGGCGATTAATTAGTTTAAATAATTTTTTACTGACGGCTAAGGTAATGTCTTTTTCACGCGTGCCTTTTTTACCAATTGCGCCCGGGTCTCGACCACCATGACCGGGGTCTATGGCGATAATAATTTGTTTTTTATTAAGCTGGGCTTTTTGTGTGTTGGTAATAATAGGGGTGGGACTTAAATTAGTGGCATGCAAATCAACTACTAAACGCTCGCCATGCTGTTCATTAGCGCCTAAGGCAAAAACACGCGGTCTGGTTTTTTGCTTTAAGTCGAGCACGACGCGTAAATCGTGGTTATTTCGAGACGCAGAACGAATGCCTTTTAACAGTTTTGTTTCATGTGAAATTTGACGTAATGCGGCACGCTTATCGGTATTTCTGAAATCAATAACAATACGATAGGGATTATTTAAAATAATCATCGAGTGTTTCACGCTATGGGTTAAATCAAAAACAACTCGCGTATGGTCGTCGCTAGTCTTAGAGACCCGAACACCTTGAATGGCTGACTTAGCCCATGCTGTTTTTTGACCTAACAAAAAAGCAAAACCAGCACCTAAAGATACGATTTTTTTAAGAATGATGCGTCTGGTTAATGATGAGTCGCGCATAAGAAAAGCTGTTAGTTAATTTCGACTATTATACATAGAAAAAAACCCTATTATTGATTCTTTTTTGCGACAGTTTTATCGACATTAAGTTCTGATTTAATGCCATCATCATCCATCAAAATACGGTATGCGGGGCCTTCTAAGTCATCCATTTGACCTGACTTTACAGACCATAAATAAACAACCGCCATAAAAACAACCAATACCATAGCAATAGGAATTAAAAGAAATACAATATCCATAATATTTAACAACACTTTAAAATGTTAATGCCTCAAACGCATGGCGTTTATTACCACCACCAAAGAGCTCAAAGACATGCCAAGCGCAGCCAACCAAGGCTGAATTAAACCACTAACCGCAAATGGGATAGCGACAATATTGTAGCCTATTGCCCATGCAAAGTTTTGCTTAATAATGGCATTCATTTTTTGACTTAAGTCTAGCACGTCAATTATAGGCTGCGTTAAACGGCTTTTCACAATAAGGTCTGACGAAGCTGATGCGATATCAGTGCCACTGCTCATGGATAAGGCAACATCAGCAGCCGATAAAACAGGTGCATCGTTAATGCCATCGCCCAACATGGCTACTTTATACCCTTGCTGCTGCAATGACTTCACATAAAGTAGCTTTTGCTCTGGTGATTGCTCGGCTAATGCCGTTTTTATACCCAGTTGTTTCGCAACCGCCGCAACCGTTTGTTGTTGGTCGCCACTTAATAAAACAACCTTTTTACCCCGTTTATGCAGGCTTTTTATGGTCTTTTTTGCATCTTCTTTTAAGGGGTCATTTAAATAAAATATGGCTAATACCTTATTTTTGCTAAACAAATAAACCGCTTTTAAAGCACTGTTATTTATTGTCGCTGGCTGATCAATGGATCGCTCAATAAGCCATGAATAACTGCCTAAATAATAACGTTCATTTTCATAGTCACCACTTAAGCCTTTACTCGCCATTTGCTCAAAATCATTAAGCTTTATACTGCCTGCATTTAGGGCTGAAAAAGCACTCGCAATAGGGTGTTCTGAGCGCTGCTCTAATGCTTTAGCTATGGATAGATATAAAGACTGGTTATGTTCTGTTTGATAGTCAATAGATTCAATACTCAATTTGCCTTGCGTTAAGGTGCCTGTTTTATCAAAAACAAAGACATCCGCTTTTTCTAGTTGCTCTAGTGCATTGGTCTTTGCCACTAACACACCTAATGTTGTGCTTTTTCCAATCGTGGCTGAAATTGCGGCGGGTGTTGCTAATGATAACGCACATGGGCAAGTCACCACTAGGGTTGCCACCATGATGGCTATGGCTTGAGAGGGGTCGTAAATAGACCAATAAATGCCGGCTGACATGACGATTAAAATGATGATGATAACGAATTTTGTGGCTACTTTATCGGCTAACAATGCCACGCGCGGCTTATAATGCTGTGCTTTTTCTACTAAACGTAAAATAGACGATAACACGGTATCTTGGCCAACTTTACTCACTTTAATATTAATCGCAGCACCTACATTTAAAGAGCCTGCAATAACTGTTTGCAGTATTTCTTTATTAACGGCTTTTGACTCGCCAGTGAGTAAAGATTCATCGATTTGGGCTGTTTTTGACAATAAATTACCATCCGCAGGTAAATACTCACCCGCTCTAACCAGTACTTCGTCATCAATCTTTAATTCGGCTATCGGTACTGTGCTTATCGTGTCGTCTTGGTTCACGACATTAGCCATCGCTGGCTTCATATCAGCGAGCCTTTCTATTTTTTCTGCTGATTTTTTTCGTGCCATTAATTCGATATAGCGCACGCCTAACAAGAGAAAGACAAACATACAGATCGAATCAAAATAGACATGCCCTACTTGAAAATAGGTATTATAAACACTTGAAACAAAGGCTAAGCTGATGGCTAAGGTCACTGGGACATCCATCCCCGCTCGTTTGTTTTTTAAATCAGTTATGGCGCCTTTAAAAAAGGGTTTTGCCGAAAAAAACAAAACGGGAATGGTTAAAAACAAACTTAACCACTGGAACAATAATTTATAATTATCCGCTATACCCCAATAATCACCACTGTATAAAGCCACCGCAAACATCATCGTTTGCATACCAAACAACGCGGCAACGCCCACTTGCCTTAATAGTAAAGAACGCTGCTTTTCAAATAACTGTTGCTGCTTTGCCACGTCATAGGGATGTGCTAAATAACCAATTTTAGAAATGGCTTCTAAAATATCACTTAAGCTCATGACACTGTTATCCCATTGAACCGTGGCTCGATGTGTTGAATAATTTATTTTTACCGCAATAATTCCGTTTAATTGGTTTAAATACTGTTCATTTAACCAAACGCAAGCTGAACAAACGATTCCCTCAAGAATTAATGAGACCTCTTTAATGTTTTCATGATGAGAACTTTGATGCACAAATTGCTTTTGAATAAGCGGGTTGTCATAAGCCTGTAATGAACTTAAAAATTCAGGCACTAATTCTTTTGCCGTGACAGACGTTGCCTCTCTAAAATTGTAATAACTTTCCATACCAGAAGAAACAATGGCGTCTGCCACTGCTTTACACCCAGCGCAGCACATCAACCTTTGTTCATTGTTAATTAATGCTGTATATGCCGTTATTTTAGTGGGTAGCCCACAATGGAAACAAGGCTTTTCTTTATCCCCTATTTTTTCTACGGATTTAGTTTTTTTAGTAGTCATTGATGATAAAATAAGTATATTATTAAAAAATCTAAAAGAAAATTATATCTAAGAGGCGATCAATGTTCAAAATAAAACACGTGGTAGGCTTATTAACAAGCCCAAATGAAACCTGGAAAAAAATTAGCGACGAAGATAACACGGTATCAGGTCACCTTTTTGGTTATGTTTTTATTTTAGCCGCCTTAGGCCCTGCCGCAGGTTACTATGGAACAACAGAAGTGGGTTGGCAAATTGGCGCAAGAGAAGCCGTTAAGCTCAGCCATGAAAGCGCACTCACCATTGCTGTTATGTATTACATTATGACCGTTTTTGCAGTGATTGGTTTAGGTATTTTAGTGCAATGGATGGCCAAAACTTATAAAGGCGAATGCCTTATTGGACGTGCAATTGCATTAGCAGGCTACACCGCAACGCCAATTTTTTTAATCGGCGTTTCTGAACTTTACCCTGTATTATGGTTTAACCTCATCATTGGATTACCCGCCTTGGCTTATACTGTTTTTCTCCTATACTCTGGTGTTCCTATCATGATGAAAGTATCTGAAGACAAAGGGTTTCTTATGTCTAGTGCCTTATTGGGGCTTGGTATGGTTGCTTTAGTGAGTATGATGGGTGCTATGGCTATCGCTTGGGGCATGGGCTTTCAACCACAATTTGTTGATTAACATGAGAAGCCTCGATAGCTAATTAACTTATTATTGATCTATATCAATTTTGTGGTTTGAGATTTAGATAGGTGGCTCTCATAATAAGCTAAAATTACCGTGCCAATTAAAAATTAATCGTTTTCAAATTATTTTAAACTTAAAAAACTAAGGACAACATTTTCATGTCTGAATCTACTATAGACGAACAATATAATTATAAAATTGTGAGGCAATTTGCCATTATGTCCATCTTTTGGGGCATTATCGGCATGAGTATCGGCGTTTTTATCGCCGCTCAATTAGCCTGGCCCGCATTAAATTTTGATACGTCTTGGTTATCATTTGGGCGCTTACGTCCTTTACATACCAATACGGTTATTTTTGCCTTTGGTGGTTCAGTCTTATTCGCCACCTCGTATTATTCAGTGCAACGCACGTGTTACACCACATTATTTTCACCCAAATTAGCTGCTTTTACTTTTTGGGGGTGGCAACTTGTCATCGTGTTAGCGTTTATTACTTTGCCATTAGGCTTAACGTCATCAAAAGAATACGCAGAATTGATTTGGCCGATTGATATTTTATTAGGCCTTGTTTGGGTGTCTTACTTGGTTGTTTTTATCGGCACTATTATGAAGCGCCGAGTAAAGCACATTTATGTTTCTAACTGGTTTTTCTCTGGTTTTATCATCACGGTTGCCATGTTGCACATTATTAATAGTGCGAGTGTGCCTTATTCATTAACAGGCAGTTACTCTGCTTATTCTGGTGTTCAAGATGCCATGATTCAGTGGTGGTATGGGCATAATGCAGTGGGCTTTTTCTTAACCGCTGGTTTCTTAGGTATCATGTATTATTTTTTACCTAAGCAAGCAAATCGCCCTGTGTATTCTTATCGTTTATCGGTAGTTCATTTTTGGGCTATTTCATTCACTTATATTTGGGCTGGCTCTCACCACCTTCATTACACTGCGTTACCGGATTGGACTCAAAACCTAGGTATGGTGATGTCACTTATCTTGTTAGCACCTAGTTGGGGTGGCATGATTAACGGCATTATGACGTTATCGGGCAGTTGGGAAAAATTGCGCACTGACCCTATTTTAAAATTCTTAGTTGTTTCCGTATCGTTCTATGGCATGGCAACTTTTGAAGGCCCTATGATGGCGATCAAAACGGTTAATGCTTTGTCTCATTACACTGACTGGACTATTGGTCATGTTCATTCAGGTGCTTTAGGTTGGGTGGCGTTCATTTCGATTGGAGCCTTGTATTACTTATTGCCGCGTCTTTATAATCGTGAAATGTACAGCACAAAACTGATTGAAATGCATTTTTGGATCGCAACAGTTGGCATTGTTTTATACATCACATCCATGTGGATCTCAGGCATCATGCAAGGTTTGATGTGGAGAGCTATAAATGCCGACGGCACCTTAACCTATAGCTTTGTTGAAAGTGTTCAAGCCATGCATCCTTTTTACATTATCCGCTGGTTAGGCGGTGTATTCTTTGTTGCCGGCATGTTTATTATGGCTTACAACATTTACAAAACAATTAAAGGGGCGGAACCTGCTACTGCAAATGTTCCCGTACCGGCGGCTCATTAGGAGAAGACCATGAATTTACAAGAAAAAATTGAACAAAATATTGGTCTTTTAGCCTTCTTCACAATCTGCGTTATTAGTATTGGCGGACTGACACAAATTGTGCCTCTATTTTTTCAAGAAAGCACAACGAAACCGGTAGAGGGTTTAAAGCCCTATACAGCTTTAGAGCTTACTGGACGTGATATCTACATTCGTGAAGGCTGTGTGCAGTGCCACTCGCAAATGATTCGCCCTTTTAGAGCAGAAACAGAGCGTTATGGTCATTATTCTGTGGCGGGCGAATTTATTTATGACCGCCCTTTTCTTTGGGGTTCGAAACGAACTGGGCCTGATTTACATCGGGTTGGTGGTCTCTATTCTGACGAGTGGCATATTGTTCACTTAATCAACCCCAGAGATGTTGTGCCTGAATCTATTATGCCCTCATACCCTTGGCTTGCTGAGAATAAAATTGATGCCAGTGACATTCAAAATAAATTGAAAGCGCTACGCTTTTTGGGTCATCCCTATTCTGAAGAAGAAATTAAAAATGCGCCTAATGAGTTAGAGGGTAAAACAGAAATGGATGCCATGGTGACATACTTACAATCACTCGGCACTTCTTTAAAGAAGATGTAACCCAAGGGGAATAAAATGGATAACACAACCATACAATCTATCTGGACTGTTTTAGTTTTTATCACCTTTATTGGTATCATTTTTTGGGCCTATAGTGGTGCTAGAAAAAAAGAGTTTGATGCAGCGGCTAATTCCATCTTAGAAGAGGATGATTTACCGATGAGTCCGGCTAAAAAAACAACCTCTAATAGCGACGAAAACACCAAGGAGACAAAATAATGTCTGATTTTTACAGTGGATTTTGGACCGTTTGGATTGCCATTGGTGCCTTAGGCGGCATTGGGTTTTTAATGATTTTATTAATAACAAATACAACGCAAACCATAAAGCCAGGTGAAGAAGCCAAATCAATGGGGCATAGTTGGGATGGCATTGAGGAACTCAACAATCCTCTCCCTCTATGGTGGCTGATTATGTTTTGGCTATCTATTTTCTTTGCCCTCGGATACCTTATAGTCTATCCAGGCATCGGCAGCTACACGGGTTTCTTAAAAACAAATATCGAAGAATATAATGAAGAGATTATCTTAGCTGACGTTAAATTTAATCCAATCTTCGAAAAATATGCCGCAATCGATATTGTCACTTTATCCAAAGATGAAAAAGCGATGAGAACGGGCGGACGCTTATTTTCGAATAACTGTGCCATCTGTCATGGATCAGATGCGCGAGGCTTTAGAGGATTCCCTAATCTAACCGACAAGGCCTGGTTATTTGGCGGTCAACCTGAACAAATTAAAGCCTCGATCCTTAATGGCCGCAATGGTGTCATGCCAGCTTGGCAAGCTATTTTAGGTGATGAGGGTGTTAAGGAGGTAACTTCTTATGTTTTAAGCTTATCTGGGCGTAAAGCACCTGCTGACGAAGTTGCCGCTGGAAAAACTAAATACGCTGCTTGTGCCGGCTGTCATTTGCCGACAGGTACTGGCATGCATGCTTTAGGTGCGCCTGACTTAACCGATAATGTTTGGTTATATGGTGCTAATCGTAAAGCCATAGAAAAATCCATAGCACTCGGACGTAAAGGTGTTATGCCCAAGTTTATGGATAAATTAGGTGAAGATAAAGCTCATTTAGTTGCCGCTTATGTCTATAGCCTAGGCGAAAAAGAGTAAGAGGAAAATGGGATGGATACAAATACCAAAGACCGCAGACAAAGCCTACCTCAAACCCAAAGAGTCATTTGTGTTTTATGGCCTTCTTTTCTAGCTGCGGGCATTCAAACCATTTTCTTTTTCGTCCTATTCGACCCTGGTATTATCTTTTATGAGTATAACATCAGTCGTTTAGGCTCTTATTCTGTCGGTTTTTTTGCTTTTTGGTTTTTTTCCATTATCCCCAGCCTATTAACACTCTATTTCGCAAAGCCTTGTAGGCCTTGCAACATTATTAAAGACGACCGCTAATTCAACACCCCTCCTTTTTAAAGTGAGTGATGACAGAGAAACCAATGACTGACCTTAATAAGTCTAACAACTCCGAAGCTGAAGAAATTACACAATCTTTATACGCTAAACGAGAAAAAATCTACCCTCGTGAAGTGCACGGTATGTTCGCTGCTCTACGCGTCAGTGGCGTGTCTTTATTACTTGGGTTTTATTATATTATGCCTTGGCTTATGTGGGATGGTCGCCAAGCCATTTTATTTGACTTACCCGAACGAAAATTTTATGTCTTGGGCATGATATTTTGGCCACAAGATTTTATTTATCTGGCATTAATGCTTGTGGTAGCCTCTTTAGTTCTGTTCTTTTTTACTGCTTTAGCCGGTCGTTTATGGTGTGGTTTTGCTTGCCCTCAAACCGTTTGGACTGAATCATTTTTATGGATTGAACGTAAAATTGAGGGCACTCGTGTTCAACAAATGAAGCTGGATAAAATGCCTTGGAACGCTAATAAAATCAGTAAAAAAGGCACTAAACATTTTCTTTGGTTAGCTTTTTCTTTATATACAGGCTTCACCTTTGTTGGTTATTTTTCACCGATTCAACAACTCAGTGTTGATTTTATTGGCTTTAACCTCGGCCCTTGGGAAACCTTTTGGATTTTCTTTTACGGTCTTGCCACCTATGGCAATGCTGGCTGGCTACGCGAGCAAGTGTGTAAATTTATGTGCCCTTATGCCCGCTTTCAAAGCGCCATGATTGATAATGACACGCTGATTATTTCGTACGATACAAAACGCGGCGATCCAAGAGGCTCACGCAAGAAAGACAGTGATTTTGAAGCCGAAAATTTGGGCAGCTGTATTGACTGCTCAATCTGCGTTCAGGTCTGTCCGACGGGTATAGATATACGCGATGGCTTGCAATATGATTGCATTGGCTGTGCGGCCTGTATTGATGCCTGCGATGATGTTATGGATAAGATGGGTTATCCCAAGGGCTTAATTAAATACACCACCATGAACAATATTGAAGGCAATAAAACCCAAATTTTACGCCCACGTATCATTGTCTATGGCATTATTTTAATCGCTGTTATTGTAGGTACTTTTGCTAGTATTATTGCCCGCTCACCCATAGAGTTGGATGTTATACGTGATCGTAATACTCTATTTCGTGAAACCGATGAGGGTTTAGTTGAAAATGTATACATTGTGAAAGTTATCAATAAAGATAATCGGGCACATGAGTACTCTTTGACAGCTTCAGGTATCGAAGACATGCAAATATTTATTTCTCGTAAACGTATTTATGCTGATTCTGGTTTAGTCGTTGAAATACCTGTGCGGCTCGTCGTAGACCCAGATATGCTTAAACAACGTAGTAGTAAAATACATTTTCACCTCAAGGCTTTGGATGCAGATTTAAGCGCTGATGAAGAAGCACGCTTTTTAGGGCCACAATTTTAATGACAACAATGAAACAACCACATTGGGCAAAAAATCCATTGGTTTGGATGATTATTTTCTTTCCAACTGCAGCCGTTGTTGCTGGCTTTAATTTACTCTATCTCGCCATAGTGACTGATGATGGGCTTGTCTCTGGAGACTATTACAAGGAAGGTATGGGCATTAATAAAACCATTACTCATGACCTAATTGCCATAGAAAAAAACATCAATGGCTTAATGAGCATTAATGCCAGTACTGGATCTATTCAAACACGATTTTCTAACGATATTAAGTCATCGTTAGGTAAATCATTACCGTTCGAACTCGTTCATCGTACAATTCCGGGGTTCGATCAACAGACAACATTAAACCAAGTAGGTGATACCTTACTTTACACGGGCAACATTAATAGCTTACCCAATACAGGCGGACGATGGCGTTGGAAAATCCAACATGACGATTGGCGTATTAGTGAACGCTTTACAACGAAAAAACAAGAGGTTATTGTTCATAGCTTCCCTAGTATTCCACAATAAGTATTCTTCAATAAGTACTAGACTATGTTGCATGACCTCATACTGACGGCATTTATTATGGGTTTATTTGGCTCCATTCATTGCATTGGCATGTGTGGGGGTATTATTGGTACGTTAAGCATGAGCTTATCGACCCAACTCAAACCAAAACCACGTCCTCTTTATTTATATTTACTAAATTATAATATTGGGCGCATTATAAGTTATGTTATGGCGGGTGCTATTGTGGGTTTAATAGCAAACTTTACAATCCAACAATTACCTAATCCCCACCAATACAGCATGATAATTTCAGGGGTTTTTCTCGTTGCCTTTGGTTTATATATTAGTCAGTTGTGGATGGGGCTATCTAAGTTAGAGCAGTTTGCTGCCCCTTTTTGGCAAAAAATACAACCTCTGGCACATCAGTTTTTACCGCCTAAAACACCGCTTAGGGCTTTGCCTTTAGGTTTAGTTTGGGGTTGGCTACCCTGTGGCTTAGTGTATGCGGTATTGCCCATTGCTTACAGTGCAAATTCTATTCAAGGCTCCATGCTTGTTATGCTTGCATTTGGTTTAGCGACTCTCCCTATGTTAATGCTCTTAGGCAGCTCTGCTCTGTACGTAAAATCGTTAATGCAAATTAAAGCCGTTAGATTAATCTTGGGTGGTTTATTAATATTATGGGGGCTTAATCAAATTTTTGGCTTATCTCAATATCTATTCAATCAAGATCAGGCTCATCAGCAGATGATTCATCACTAAAAATTAAGGCTCAACCGTTACCATCAAAACCATATTAGGGTGAATAGCACAATTAACTTCTACCTCGCCTGCTTTGTCGAAATCAATACCTTTTGATTCACCCGGTGGATAAGAACCTAATTCAAATGATTTTATAGCCGATAAACTATACACATTATGAAAAAACGGGTCTTTATTGGGGAATTCGATTCGATCACCTACTTTTATTGTGATCGCCTTAATCGAAAATGCTTTTTTAAACTGAGACACTTCAAATATTTCTGCTTGAACTGAACTTGCCAATAGCATTAAAAATAACAATTTAATAGTATGCTTCATCTTATCTTTTTCCTGGTAAATTGGGATATTGAAATGGCTTTTGCTGGCTTGTTAGTGCTTTCAAAAACTCAATAATTTGTGATTTTTCTTGTTTCGTTAATTCTAAATTTAAATTTATGCTGGGTGATAAATTCTTTTTCACTTGATTAGCGCCCAAATAGTGCTTCATTACACTGCTTAAATCTTTCGCTGAACCATCATGAAAATACGGCGCTCTTAGGGCAATATCTCTTAATGTAGGGGTTTTAAATGCACCATCTAACATGGCTAGGGGCACTATTTCTTTTCGCCCTAATAAATGATTCGGGCTATCGAAACTTTGTAACCCAATGTTATGAAAACCATCATCGGTAAAATTGGGTGCTTGATGACAAAGAATACATTGGGCTTTTTCAGAAAACAATTGAAACCCTGCTACTTGATTGTTTGTTAATGCGTTTTTATCACCTTTAATCCATTGATCAAATAATGAATTATCACTGAGTATTGTTCTTTCAAAAGCGGCTAATGCTTCTGCTATGGTTTTTTTACTTATTCCTCGTTCTGGGAAAAGTGATTTAAACTGACGAGAGTAAATAGGAATTGCTTTTAAATCTACAATAACCTTGGCAAATGTTTTGTTAGAATGAGCATTTAAATTAGCCCTTGAGCCTAAAGCTGCATAAGCTTCAAATTCTAATGTTTTAGCCCGTCCATTCCATGTGAAAATAGTTTGGTAAGCAACATTAACCAATGTTTGAGTATGAACACGTGATTTTTTACCGCCTAATCTCACGGCAGTGACTAAACCATCTTCCCAGCCTTTTTCAGGAATATGGCACGACGAACAAGAGACTTTCCCAGAACTGGATAAACGTTCATCAAAAAATAATTGCTTACCAAGTGATGCAAGGGCTTTATTTTGTTCGTTATGAGACGCAACACTGGGTAATAACCAATGTTGTAAACTGGGATGCCCCGCTTGGTAAACTTGAGAAAAAGTAGAACTTGAGTAAAAAAGTAGTCCAATAAGAAGTGCGCGTAAGATATTCTGCATGACTCTTTATAGGACAAACCACTATAAAAGTCTAGGTTTATCACTAATAGAGTGCTGTTTAGAGCGATATAGTGTTAAGGCGACCACTGGGAACGCACGAGGAATCTGCTGTCTTTAAGTTCTAATATGAGTGTAGAGATTCTCGTTTATTCGCAGTGGTCAATTAAATTCAAAAACCTATCAATTCTGCATGATAGCCCTGGCCAATAAGAGCGCCCAATATGTGCTGAGAGCTAATTTCTTTATAATCATAATCGACAATCATTAAATGTGGATGTTTATCCGTGCCTGTAACGGTGTTAACACCGTTTAAGGCTTCTAGGTTATGTTCGACGTCATGAAAAGCAGAAATATCTAAGTTCTCATCTATATGGACTGTGACATTACTCATTGGATTCCCCTTTAAACCCCTATTTAGTGGGTACAGATAAAGAATAGAGCAAGAAAATTTAATATGGTAATTAAATTTTTTTATAAGCAATTGTCGCAGATGCTTTAATTAAAATTTTAAATATTATGAGGCTTTAATAAAGACGTAAAAACAGTAGCTTATACAACAAACTTAGATGCTTTTGTAATGGTATGAACATCTGAATTTTCTTTGTTTGCCTGCTCACTTAAGTAACGCCGCCACTGCTTTGCACTGGGTTGACCGTGAAACAAACCGATTATATGCGGCACTATTTTTGTTAAACGCATCCCTTTCGTCATTTGGTTTTCAATATAAGGCAATATTTTGTCTAAAATATCATGCCGCGTTAAGGTGCTTTTCTCGCCATTAAACAACATTTCATCTATGTCATTTAACATATAAGGGTTGGCATAAGGTTCACGCCCTAACATCACGCCATCACAATGCTCTAAATGTCCTTGGCATTCTGTTAATGTTTTAATGCCTCCATTGATAATCATTTCTGTGTTTGAGAACTGTTTTTTTAAATCATAGACCCATTGATAGTTTAAAGGCGGCACATCTCTATTTTGCTTTGGGCTTAAGCCTTTAAGCCATGCTTTACGGGCATGAATAATTAACGCATCAACACCGGCATCAACTTGGCATTGAACAAAACGCTGTAATTCGTCATAGCTGTCTTGGTCATCAATACCAATGCGATGCTTTACTGTGATTGGAATGTTGACAGCGCGCTTCATCGCATCAACACATTCGGCAACAAGCTCTGGGCTTGCCATTAAACAGGCACCAAAAAAACCAGATTGCACACGATCACTGGGGCACCCCACATTAAGATTGATTTCGTCATAACCCCATTGTTCGCATATTTTTGCGACTTCAATTAGCTCATTTATATCAGAGCCTCCCAACTGAATGGCGATGGGGTGCTCTGTTTCGTCAAAGTCGAGTAAATATGGTCGATCACCAAACAAAATTGCTTTTGTGGTTATCATTTCGGTATACATCAAAATATTCTTTGAAAATAAACGCAAAAAGTAACGCGCATGGCGATCGGTACAATCGAGCATGGGCGCGACGCTAAAACGCCGATCAACCTTATGCTTAGTCATTAATTCGTTTCACACTTTGAACATGATTGACTTGTAATAATTTATCCATAATCAAGCCTAAGCGAGACACATTATCTACCTCTATGGTGATTCGAGTGGTCACTAATAACGTTTGTTGATTCGTATCTGAATTAATTCTTAATAGATTCAATTTTTCATTGCTTAACACTGAACTAATGTCTTTAAACAGCCCTGTTCGGTCATAGGCAATAATTAATAAATCGGTTTGGTAGCTATCTTTAGTTTGTTCTGTCCAAGCAACATCAATTAAACGTTGGCGCTTTTCGTCGTCTAAGGCCAACATATTAGAACATTCGTGCTTATGAATGGTCACGCCTGCCCCTTGGGTAATATATCCAATGATACGATCACCAAACACTGGCTTACAGCAATTTGCTATTTGCGTTAATAAATTACCAACACCTTGAATCGACACGCCTTTGTCAGAGCCCACATCCTTTTTTGGTTTGCTAATTTTATTAATGGTTTTTTGTTCGTGTTCATCATGTTGTAAAAAACCAATAATTTGAGGGCTTGTAATATGGCCGCGACCAATTTCTGCATAAAAGGCTGATTCATCACTCATTTTAAAATGCTTAACTAATAACTTTAAGTCAAAATGCTGAATTGAAAATTTTGTGCATTCTTTATCTAACAAATGTTTGCCGTCTAAAACATTTTGTTCAAAGTCTTGATGATTAAACCAGTTTCTAACTTTTGAGCGTGAGCTTGTTGATTTTAAAAAACCCAAGTTTTGGTTCATCCAGTCCCTACTGGGCGCAGGTTCTTTCGTGGTGAGGATCTCGACCGTTTCAGCCATTTCTAAAGGTGTTGTTAAGGTCACGATTTTACCGTTAACCTTTGCCCCTCTGCATCTGTGCCCAATGGATGTATGAATGGCATAAGCAAAATCTAGGGCTGTCGCACCCAAAGGTAAATCAATAATTTTACCTTGAGGTGAAAACACATACACACGGCTACTGGCCAGTTCAGTGTCTAAGCCTCCCACAATGTCGCTGGCATCTTCGGCTGAATTGTCTAATAGCTCACGTAGCACCATGAGACTTTTTTCCATGCTTTCATCAAGCTTTACGCCTTCTTTATAGCGCCAATGGGATGCTATGCCAAATTCAGATTTTTCATGCATGTCATTGGTGCGAATCTGAATTTCTACTATTTTGCCACCTTCTCCAATCACCGCCGTATGGATAGATTGATAACCATTTCCCTTTGGGTTGGCGACATAATCATCAAATTCATCGGGTATATGTTTCCATGCGGTATGCACAATGCCTAGTACAGCATAGCAATCTGCCACTGAATCGACCAAGATACGCACGGCTCTAACATCAAACAATTGATGAAACTCTAGGTTTTTTCGCTGCATTTTACGCCAGATGCTAACAATGTGCTTTACTCGCCCAGACACATTGACTTTGATGCTTTGCTTTTTAATTAAATCAGCTAGTTCAGACGTAAATGATTGAATAAAAAACTCTCGATCAACACGCTTTTCTTCTAGTAGCTTGGCAATATGTTTGTAGGCTTGTGGGTCTAATGCTCTAAAGGCTAAGTCTTCTATTTCCCACTTTAAATGACCAATGCCTAAACGATTTGCCAGTGGTGCGAAGATATCCATCGATTCATTTGCAATGCACATTCGCACATCATAACTGCTGTGTTTTAAATGTTTTAATCGAACGACTCGATAACATAATTTGATGAGCATGACGCGTACATCATCAATAATTGCCAATAATAAACGACGTAGTTTTTCAGCTTGCTCTGGTGTCGAGTTGAAACCTTTGTCGCAACTGGTCATGTCATTTAGCTTTAAGACTCCCTGAACTAATTTTGCTACGTTATGACCAAAAAGCTGTTCGATGCTTGCTTGCTGTTCTTCTTCGCGAAAGTTTTGATCACTTAATAGGGTCGCCAAAATGGTATCTTTGTCATAGCTCAACTGTAAGATATAGGGCAATACTTCAACACCAGTGGGCAAAGATTTATCATCGGCCACTTTTTCTAAAGCCAAATCGAGTGCTTTATCTAAATCATTATCCCACGAAAGATTTTTTTCTATCAGCGCTTTTAGTTCTGACTTGTTTAAATTTACGTCACTATGCTTCATCGTAAAAGGTGCATTGGGCTACTGTCATAGGTTTTTCTAACCGCGTATAAGCCGGTCGCTGATAGTAGCAATATGCTACTGCCTAAACCAATCAACCAAAGCCAAGGGTTAAGGGTATAAACGATATTGAATAGAAAGTGTGACACCGCCCATCCAGCAATGGATGCTAAGCTCGAGGCAATAAAACCAATCACTGCACCCATCAATGCAAATTCTGCTATTTGAGATTTTATAATTTGCTGGCGAGAAGCTCCAAAGCTTTTCAGTAAAGCAATTTCACTGATGCGTTGCTGTTGGCTCGCTAACACCGAAGATAACAACACGACGATACCTGCCAATAATGCAAAGATAAAAAAGAACTCTAAAGCCAATGCAGAACGATCTATTAACTGTTTGATGCGCGCCATGAGTTGGGTAATGTCTAACCAAGTGACCGATGGGAATTGCTTGTGTAATAATGCTAGTGTCTGTTTTTTATGGTCAGGCACAAACACGCTCATAATATAGGTTTGGGGTAAGTCTTGAATCTCTTCTACATGACTTAACACATAAAAATTGGGTTTAAAATTTTCCCATACCGCCGTTCTAATGCTGGATACGGTCACGATGAACTCTTGCCCTGCAATATCAAACTGTACCGTATCATTTAACTTTATATTTAAAATTTCAGCCATTGATATTTCAATAGAGGCGCTACCTTTTGGTGGTGGCCACTGCCCTTCTACAATAGTATTTTCATCGGGTAATTGCTCTGACGCACTGATTTTAAATACCCGTGATATAAAGTGCTGCGCCCTTGGGTGAGAGGTCTCTAAATCACTTAAAGCCACTTGATTAATATGAGTGATACGTGCGCTAATTAAAGGGTATAAATTTGACGCGTCCAAACCATTGGCATCGAGTAGTTTGGTTAATTTTGGAGCTTCATGTTGTTGAATATTAATCGCAAAATAATTGGGTGTGTCATCTTTTAGCATGCCTTGCCAATCAGCAAATAAATCATCTTTTACGACGCCGACTAACAGTACTGATAATAGTGTCATCATAAAAGCAGTCATTATAAATAAGGCATTACGTTGTTTATTTAACAACCGTGAAATAACAAACCCTCTTAACCAAAACCGAGAGCCCAACATTTTTTTTATGCTGATTAATAAAAGTTTGATCAGTAATGGTACTAATGAAACTATTAACAATATCACTATTAAACTGGCTAAACTTAGCTTCCAGTCTTGAATTAAAATAAATAATAGCAGTGCTAAAACGGCAATAACTGAAACAAACATGCCATATTGACGAGGTTCAAATTGCCATTGCATTGAACGTAAAACGTTATTTGGGCTTGTTTTTAACAGCACGAGTATAAAAGGCACGCTAAAACCAAATAAACCAATAGCACCAAACAGCCCACCCATACCATAGGCTATTAAACCGCTGTCGGGCAGATTATTGCTAAACCATTGCCCCAATAACCATTCGATTGGAATTTGCGAGAGCCAACCAAACAACCAACCAATAGGTAAGGCAACTAACCACACTAACCATATTTGTTTCAGGTAATAACTGAGCAAGCTTTTTTGTGGCACGCCAAAAACACGCATAACCGCCACTTTTTTTGCTTCGAGTGATGCAATATAACGCGCTGATAAAGCGATTGCCGACATCGAAATAACGAGCGTCATAACAATACCAAAAGCAAAAAAGTCTCTCACTCTCTCTAGAGCTACACGCATTTCTGGCCGAGCATTTTGCAAGCTCTGAATTGATTCATCTGCACTCAGTAGGGGCGTTATCTCATCTATGAATTGCTTGATAAGCTCTGGTTTAGAGGCAAATAAAGCATAATACTGGACACGGCTACCTGGTAAAATTAATTCGGTTTTATCTAAATCAGCCATATGAATCATTACGCGTGGCGCTAAATTAAATAGGCTGCCTCCACGATCTGGCTCTAAACTTAATATTTTTGTTGGCTTTATGTCTAGTTGACCCAATTCGATTGTGGGCACTGTTATTAATTCTGCTATTTGTTGGTCTATCCAAAGCTCACCTTGTTTTGGGCCATGTAAACGTTTTGTCACGTCACCAAACGCTTGCTGCTTAGTTTCTAAATGACCGCGTAAAGGGTATAACGAATCGACCGCTTTTAACTCTACTAGCTGCAATCCATTTTCTGTAAAAATTGCTGTGCGTAAACTGGTTGTTGCTGCAACACTTATCCCTAGCTCTTTTGCACGTTTGATAAACTGTGGATTAATCGGGGCGTTTGACAATACCAGTGCATCTGCGGCTAATAGTTCACTGGCTTGTAAGTCTAATAATCGACTTATTTTATCGGTAAATAATTGGCTTGCAGTAATTATCGTAATGCTAATGACCGCTGCCACTAACATAAAAGAATAGCCTTTATATTGAGTCATTAAAGCGTTCAAATGATTCGTCCTGCTTCCATTTTTATAATACGGTCACCGCGCTGTGCTAGGCTTGTTTCATGAGTGACTAACACCAGTGCTGTACCTGAATTGTCTCTTAAATTAAACATTAAGTCTGCAATCTGTTGACCATTTTTACTGTCAAGATTGCCGGTTGGTTCATCGGCAAATAATATTTTGGGCTGCACGGCAAAGGCTCTTGCAATTGACACCCGCTGTTGCTCTCCACCCGATAAATAATCAACCATGGTGTTTGCTTTATTAAATAAACCAACCTGTTCTAAAGCCTCTAACGCCTTTTCTTTTATATGCGACATTCCAAGCAGCTCTAGGGGTAATTGAATATTTTCTAATGCGGTTGCACCTTGAATTAATTGAAAGCTTTGAAAGACAAAGCCAACATTCCCTTTACGAACTGCGGCGCGCTGCTCTTCATTTGCTTGTGTTATATCTTGACCGAGTAGTGTGACGCTACCTGTGTCTGCATGATCTAACCCAGCCATAATACTCAACAAACTTGTTTTACCCGAACCAGAGGCTCCTGTAATAACAACCGCTTCATGAGCACTTACTTTTAGATTAATATCGTTTAAGATAGTTAATTGACTATCCGACGTTTTAACCGTTTTATTAACTTGCGACACGCTAATGCATTCATTTTCATTCATATCAATTGCCAGTATTTTTTTATTGTGCTTTTTAAAAACCAGTTCCGCAGCGACTCTTAACGAGCAAACCATTTTAATTATGGGTGACAGTTTAAGTGCTGCCTATAACATCAAAATTCAATCCAGTTGGCCTGTTTTATTACAAAAAAGATTTAACAAGCTCAATTCTAACGTCACGCTCATCAATGCCAGTATTAGCGGTGAAACCACATTTGGGGGCAAAAACCGTATCGAAGCATTACTTAAAATGCATAACCCAAGCACTGTTATTATTCAATTAGGTGGTAATGATGGATTAAGAGGTTTAAACCTCTCTATAAGCCAACAGAATATTGTAGCCATGATAACGCATGCTAAAAATAGCCAAAGTAAAGTACTGCTGATTGGTGTTCGCTTACCGCCAAACTTAGGCCGCCGCTATAATGAAAAGTTTCAGTCTATGTATCAAACGATTGCGACCACGGAACAAGTGCACTATTTACCTAAATTTTTAGCCCATGTTGCAGAACATAAAGAGTTGATGCAACGAGATGGCATTCACCCCGTGGCTAAGGCTCAACCCATTTTGCAAGACAAGGTATTTAAAGCGTTGCTAAAGATGTAATAATTGTTGGCGGAACACCCATTTTTTGGGGCCAAAGTTTTTTATTTCGATTCACCCAAATTCCTTGCCAACCTGCATTTTTAGCACCAACCATATCAATAGCGATATCATCGCCACAATAGAGGCACTCTGATGCCTCACATTGTGCTTGCTGTGCGATCACTTCAAACATTTTTATATCTGGTTTTGTGGTTTTTACATCGGCTGCATTAATAGAATACGAAATATAGGGCGCTGCTTCTGTTTGCATCACATCAGCATTGCCATTACTAATGGTGGCTAGGGTATAGGTTTGCGATAACCGCTTTAATGCAGGGATAACATCTGAAAAATAGCTCACTGTATTGCGCCATTGCATAAAGACTTTAAAGCCCTGCTCTGCTACATCATGTGGTGAATAATGACATTGAAGCGCTAAATGGGATAAAAACTGAAGCCTCATTGCTGATAAGTCGACCTGAAGTTCTGGGTGTTTTAATGCAAAATCATGACGTAAACCCATCATCGAAGTCATAGAGTATCGATTAGTAATTAAAGGGTAGTTATCAGATAGCCATTGATAGAGAGCGCCTTCTGCTTTAATAATCGTTGGCATACAGGGCCAAAACGTATCATCTAGGTCAAAGGCTATGAGTTTTATGGAAGATGGAATCAAATTAATTTATGTCTATTATCGTTTAGACGCCAGCTCTAATATTTTTTCTGCGATGCCATGTAAAGGCATTACAAAATCAGCATGACCTCGTTTGACGCATTCACCTGGCATTCCCCACACGACACTGGTCGCTTCATCTTGAGCAATGGTAGGTGCGCCTGCTGCTCGCATTGTACCCATCGCTTCAGAACCATCAGCGCCCATACCAGTGAGCATAATACACATTGCATTTTTGCCCACATTTTTAGCCACCGAGTTAAACATCACTTCAACTGAAGGTTTATGTCGATTGACTGGATCAGTATCGAGTAATCGACAAATAAAACGAGCGCCATCTCTAATCACTTCTAAGTGCTTATCACCTGGTGCGACATAAGCATGCCCAGGTAAAATTTGCTGCCCATTTTCAGCATGGTGCACTGTCATTGATGAATTAGCATCTAAACGCTCTGAAAATGACTGACTAAAAGCAAGTGGAATATGCTGTGTGATAACAATGCCGGGGCAATTACTGGGTAACTGGCATAACACATCTTTTAAAGCCTCGGTACCGCCTGTCGACGCACCAATAGCAATGACCATATCGGTCGTTTTAAAGCTGCTTGAACTAAAGGTTGATTGGGTAGCCGCCGTACTTTTGGGTACAGCAGCATTTAACCCCCTCACTTTTGCCATCGCCGCTGTTTTAACTTTTTGTTTTATCTCAGCGGCATAAGCCAGCATTTCTTCTTTTACGTTAACCTTTGGCTTAGACACATAATCAACAGCACCTAATTCAAGTGCCTCAAGCGTTACATCAGCACCCGCTTCCGTTAAGGTAGAAACCATAACCACTGGCATCGGACGAAGTCGCATCAAATTACGTAAAAAAGTGACGCCGTCCATTTTGGGCATTTCAACATCGAGGGTTAAAACATCGGGGTTTAATTTTTTAATTTTTTCGCGTGCTACAAGCGGGTCTTGCGCCGTACCAATGACTTCAATTTCTGGATCAGACGACAATATTTCCGTCATCAACTGACGAATTAATGCTGAATCATCGACTATTAATACCTTAACCATAAAATTCCACTTTTAAATAAATTATTTACTGAAACATATCCACATCACCCGATGTATCTGATGAACTTAGTTTAGATTTATAACTCACTTCACGCTTAACAATTGTGTCGTTATGTAAATCCTTTAATTTTTTAACTCTAACTTTTCCTGTTAGAGGGTTATATAGTACCTTTCTTGGGTTTATGCCACCCACATCTTCAGCTTTTATGTCAAAACCTTCTAAAACGATAAATGATTTAACAAAATCAATATTACTCTGACCAATATCAGTCATCGCTTGCATAATTCGAGAACCACCAAATATTTTTATTTCTAAATTTTCCTTTTTACCACCATGTTTCAGAATATCATTAATCATATGCTCCATGGCATAGTTACCATAACGAGTTGCTAAACTATCTAGCTCAGTTTTAGAGGTCCATTTTTCTTTATTCGTCAGCGGCAGTAAAAAATGATTCATTCCCCCAATACAGTTTACTGGATCACGAATACATGCCGATACACATGATCCTAAAACAGTTGTAATGAGCTCTTTACTTTTACTCACATAATATTCACCTGGTAAAATTTTCGCAGCATAAACATCATTTCGTTTATCCCAATAACGATTTACGTGATTAAAGCCAGGCAGTATTTTAGGCAGGTCATGCATTATTTAGTTGAATATCACATCAAAAGCTAAGCCCAACTAGGCTCAACATTTTTCGACTATGATTTTTGATAGATTGTTTTGCCAAGTAAATCATATTGTTCTGAAATACCATGTAGTGATTCTGAATGCCCCATAAGCAAATAGCCATTTTTTTTCAATTGATTATAAAAACGACCAACTAGACTCACTTTGGTTTCTTTATCAAAATAGATCACCACATTGCGACAAAAAATCACATCCATTTTTTCATTAATCGACCAAGGCTTTAATAAATTCATCTGGTTAAAGCGAACCAATGATTTAACTTTATCATTCATTTTAATAAAGCCAGCATTACTGCCCGCACCTTTTTTCATGTGCGTTTTAACACGTTTAGGGTCTAAACTATCAATCCGCTCTACATTATAAACGCCCGCCTTAGCCGTTTTTACGACATTAGAGTCAATATCAGTCGCATAAATTTTTATATCCCATTGGTCAATATCTTTAATCGAATCAACTATGGTCATGGCAATTGAATACGGCTCTTCACCGGTTGAACACGCGGCTGACCATATGCGTATGCTTTTATCGTTGTTTTTTATTTTTTCAGCAACAAGAGTCTCCGCTAAAAAGTCAAAATGATGTTCTTCTCGATAAAAAGCCGTTAAATTGGTGGTGACAGCATTTACCAATTCAATGCTCTCAGTTGCTAAGTTATTGGCTAAAAACTGGCGGTAAGCAGCAAAGTCTGGTAATTTTAATTTTCGTACTCGACGCGACAGACGAGAGTAATACATGGTGTACTTGCCTTCATCCGAAATAATGCCTGTTTCTGTCTTAACAACTCCCCTTAAAAAATTAAAATCATCTTGAGTGAATTTAAATTCTTTATCTTGCTCCATGTTTAAAAGAACTCGATATCGTTTTCTAAATCTTCTTTATGGGCTTCGTTGAAAGCATGAATCGCATCCCGCACATCGACACCATCCATCACCGCTTGAAACATTTCAACTTCTTCACGCATGCTATATTTTGACTTTATTTTTTCTTGTAGCGCTTTCCATTCATAGGGGTTAAATATTTTCGACGTGTCGCCAACTAATTCTGACAACGCTTCTACGCTAGAACTTACATGCGCTAAGCGTTGGGTTAATTTATCGTAAAATTGAAAGGCAACAATAGCGCCTTGCATTGTTTCACTTACTTTATCAGCATTATGAGCGATTGTTTTTCGTATCACTTCAGTTTCAGGTGTTGGTGGTAAATCTTCTACTGCCATTTTAATGACATTTTCATAACCGATCATGGAGGTAAAGGCATCGGTTAAATGCAGTACTGAATCATCACTTTCCCTTAATGCTATCTCAATTTGAGCGGTTGCTAAAAACAGCATGCGAACAGTTTCTCTCACTTGGCTCCAGTCTAAATCGGGCGCTACCGCATTTGATGGCTTACTTTCACTACTCATTTTGTATCCTCATTATTATTTTTATATCTGGCTTAAAAAAACCCAGAACTTCCGTCATCTGCATCTTTAGGTGGCATATTTTCTTCGAAAAAACCAAAGCAGGCTTCTTTACTTTTAGGCGCTAAAATAGGCATTCCAATCATTTCTGCCGAATCATTAATGACCGTGCTAGTACCAATCCATTTAATATGATGCCCTGTCTGACTTAATGTTTCTTTTAGGCTATATAGCAACTGTAAGCCTGCTGTATCAATCTTTATCATTTCATCTGCATTGATTATTATTTCTTCATCGGCTGAGATCAAACTGGCGATTTGATCCTTTACTTCAGCAACTGTTTTTATCGTGAGCTCTGAACCTAAATTAATCGCATCTTCTTTTGAAATATCTAATGTTTCCATATTTGTCGCCTCTAAAACGCTGTTATCGTCGTCAGTAAAAAAACCAAAGCCATCTTCTGATGAGGTGTCCTCTACTTTAGGGCTATTTAACTCTTCTGCAAAAAAACCAAAACCATCTTCTGCTGATGTATCTTCTGCTTTAGATGTGACTGGCTCTTCTTTAAAAAAACCAAAGCCATCTTCCGACGAGCTGCCCTCTTCTTTAGAACTCTTTGATTCTTCTGAAAAGAAGCCGAAACCATCTTCTGCTGATGTATCTTCCACCTTAGAGTCATTTGACTCTTCAGTAAATAAACCAAAGCCTTCACTGCCATCGGTATTCGTTACTTCCTTAACAGCCTTATTCTTAGCTTTCTTTTTTACTGTTTTCTTTACCGAATTTTTAGCCGCTTTCTTTACTATTTTCTCTGTCTTACTGACCGCTTTTTTAGGCTTTGATGTTTTTTCAGTTGGCTCATTTTTACCTTCTGACGCGTCAGGCTCTTTTAACCATGCTAAAGGATCATAGTCTAAAACTGATTTTTTTTTCTTTTTAACCATGATTATTCCATTTCAGCTATCGTTTCAAACTCTTCAGAATCCAACAAACGTTCGGAATCCACTAACATGACCATATGTTCTTCTTTAGTCACCATGCCAATGACATAATCAGTATTAATCTTACTCCCCAAACTCGGAGACACTTTAATTTCATCTCGAGTCACCGACAACACGTCTGACACGGCGTCTACAACTATACCCATCATGTGACCATCCTCTTCACCCACTGTTAATACAATAATGACCGTTGTAGGGTGATATTCAATATCATTAAGATTAAATCTAATTCTTAAATCAACAATAGGTACAATGCTGCCACGTAAATCTAAAACACCTTTAATAAAATCAGGCGTATTATGTAATTCCCGTATTTTTTCCCAACCTCTAATTTCCTTAACCTTCAGAATATCTATTCCATAGTCTTCTTGACCTAAGGTAAAGGTTAAAAACTCTAGCCTTTCATTTAGGTTATCGGTTTGATTTTGCTCTGACATAATTTACTAACCTTTTATTTTTTGCTCAATCGACGTAAGGTTTGCCACCACTTGCGTTGAGCATACAGTTACTTTGTTATATAGGTTTTCTGCGCTATCGCAATCGCCACCTTCCTTTGCATCAATAATAGCTGAAATATAGCTGTGCATTTCTTTATGCGTTTTTTCCATATCCAGCAATTCTTGATGCTCGCCATAAACTCTTAAGCCATCGGCATACAACCATTTACCTAAATCGCAATGTCTATGTGACACGGCCTGCTCTTGTGTTAACTCTTCTTTATCATCTAGAAATTTTCTTAGTCGTTCTTTCCATGCTAAGTGCTTCGTTTTAGCTAATTTAAAGTCTAAGGTACTTGTGGCAACTGCTTTAACAATATCTGTTTTAAAGAACTGCATTTGGCCATTCATGGTATTCGACTGCTCAGACATATGTGTACTGGCTGCTGACGCTTCTTCTGCTAAAGCGGCATTTTGCTGTGTTAAATCATCAAGGCCGGTTAGGGCTTTACTAACTTGATCAACCCCTGTTGATTGCTCGGCACTAGCCGCTGCAATTTCACCAACAATATCGCTTACTTTTTTTACACCTAAAACAATGTGACCTAATGTTTCACCTGATTCATTCACTAAGTCAGAACCTGCTTTCACCTTATTAACACTATCTTGAATTAACTCTTTAATTTCTTTTGCAGCGGTTGCTGAACGCTGTGCTAAATTACGCACTTCAGTTGCTACAACTGCAAAACCACGGCCTTGATCACCGGCTCTAGCAGCTTCTACACTCGCATTAAGCGCCAACAAATTAGTTTGAAAAGCAATTTCGTCAATGACGCTAATAATTTCTGCTATTTTACTACTCGATTGGTTAATCTCTTCCATCGCATTAATAGCATCAGCAACCACATGACCACCCTTATCTGCAGTGTCCCCTGCTTCTGCTGCTAATTGGTTTGCTTGCGCGGCATTACCCGCGTTTTGTTTTACTGTCGAAGTTATTTCTTCCATGCTTGCCGCCACTTCTTCTAGTGCAGTTGCTTGCTGCTCTGTACGGTTTGATAAATTATTGTTACCCGAAGCAATTTCTTGCGAGGAATTATTAATCTGATTCGATGAATCCCTAATGCCATTCACGATATCTCTTAATTTAACAATCGTCTTATTCACATTATCTTTAACTTCACCGAACACACCATCATAAGCTCGATCAATCGTTTGCCCTAGATTACCACCAGCAACGCCTGACATAACTTGATTAACATCTGCAAAGGTTGCTTCTAACACATCCAACATTTCATTTAAGTTAACTGATAAATTTTTGAAAAAACCAACCTGGCTAGTCGCATTCAGTCGCGAACTTAAATTACCCGATTGAGCAGCAACCACTAGATGCTCAATCTCTTTTTCAAAATTACGCTCAATTGTTAAATCACGCCACTCCAAGATAGTGCCAACGCGCTGGCCATCTTGAATCACGGGACTCGAATTAATACTTAATACTCGACGACCTAATGACTTTTCTTCTGTATGACTATTTTTTAATCCATCTAATAATCGACGTTGTTTTACCGCATCATTATAAAAGATGTCTAAAGGTGTGCCCAAAAGTTTTTCGGCATTAAAGCCTGTTACTTGCTGAGAAATATCGTCAGTCGCATCTTTAAACATCGACTTAATCGTTTCATTTAAATAGATAATATTATAATTTTGATCAACTAACATAACGTTCGATCCCGCATTATCTAACGCTGATTGAATACGCTGGCCAGCTGTTGCTTTTTCACGCGCATCCATCACATCAAAGCCTAAACGCACTTGCAATGTAAACAACCGTCTTAATAAACTACCCATATCATCTTTACGAGAAATATCAGTCCAGTTAAAATATTCTCCTCGACTTATCTCTGATATTTTATCGTATAGATAGTCCATTGGTTTACTGATTTTTTTTACTAAAAAAATACCTAAGACCAAAAAGATAATCGCTAAACCTAACATTAGCTGAGCGACAAATATCACCTCGACCCCCCTCATCAATAGGATACTCATGAGTAACATGACGAGAGAGAAAAAACCGACTCCAATATATTGAAGACCAACAGATGATAACGACTGAAACTTTTCTATTAACGCACCAAAGCCTGTTTTTGTTAAAGTTTCTTGGCCTGAATTAACCTGTTGATAAAGCTTTTCTGCATCGCTTATCTGTTGGTCTGTAGGTCGTGTTCTTACTGACATATACTCAACAATACTGCCATCCTGATAAATAGGCGACACATTGGCATTAACCCAATAATAATCACCATTTTTAGCCCTATTTTTAATGGGTGCTGTCCATGGGATTTTCTTATTAAGATCATCCCATAAAGATTGAAATGCTTCTGATGGCATGTCTGGGTGTCGTACTAAATTATGATTCTTACCCATCAATTCGTCATAACTAAACCCACTAATTTCCATGAATTCTTTATTACAATAGGTAATAACCCCTTTTAAATTTGTTTTTGAAACCAAAATAGACCCTTCACGCATTTTGACTTCGTTATTCGTTACTGGCTCATTAACTTTCATTCTTTAAATTCCTTAGAGTTAATTATTAGAATTCATCCCAATCATCAGATGATTGTAAATCTATTCCTTTTTTGGCTACTGAATTTTTTGTTTCTATTTCGGGCTGCTTCTTTTCTGACGGCTTCTTTTCTGGCTCTTCATCAAAAATCATTGGCTCATTAAAATGTACCCTTTTATTGTCTACATTTCCGCTGTCATCAATTTTAAAGAAGCTGACATCTTGTTGCATAATTGAAGACCGTTCTGACAAATTAATACTTGCTGCCGTCACTTCTTCCGCTAAAGTCGCATTTTGTTGAGTGAGCGTATCCATTGATGTGATGGCAATATTGACTTCTTGAATGCCTTTTGATTGCTCTTCACTGGCTGCCGCGATTTCAGAAATAATGTCTACCACCTTTCTCACGCCAGTTTCAATGTCAGCTAGCGATTGCCCTGAGTCATTGACAAGTTTTGACCCTGCTTCCACCTTAATAACACTATCGTTTATTAACTCTTTAATTTCTTTTGCTGCGGTTGCAGAACGTTGCGCTAAATTTCGAACTTCTGTTGCAACGACGGCAAAACCCCTGCCTTGATCACCCGCTCTTGCAGCTTCTACACTAGCATTCAGTGCTAATAAATTTGTTTGGAAAGCAATTTCATCAATCACACCGATTATGTCGGCAATCTTTGTGCTTGATTCATTAATCTGTGCCATCGCATCAATGGCATCATGAATAACACTGCCACCCTCTTGAGCTATATGTTGGGCTTCTTTTGCTAAACCATTTGCCATTATTGAATTAGACGTATTTTCAGACACAGTTGCTGTTAATTCAGCAATACTCGCGGCGGTTTCTTCTAAGGCTGCGGCTTGCTGCTCAGAGCGCATCGATAGATTTCCGTTACCTTCCGCGATCTCATTAGAAATTCCATCAATCACACTGGCGCTGGTAATAATTTTTTTGGTTATTTCACGTAAATTGATGACGGTCTTAGCGGCTGCTTGCTCAACTTTGCCAAAAATGCCGACATTGACTTCATTAACATCCTTTGTTAAATCACCTTTTGCGAGTGTTTGCATGGATTCGTTTAATGAATTTAAGGCGTTTTCGACAATGACTAATAGCTCATTAGTATTTGAGCTTAAGGTTGCAAAGAAACCTGTTTTATTAGACAAATCAATTTTAGTCGCTAAGTCACCCCCCATAGCAAGAGATACAACATTAGCAATCTCTGACTCCATAGAAATCTCTAAGGTTTTATCTTGAATTTCATAAACCTTACCAAGTAACTCTCCATCATCTGCAAAAATTTTATTTGAAGTAACCAATAAGGTATTACCCTGATATAACACTTTTTGTTTATCACATTCTTCATGCTCACTCAGAAAAACATCATGTGTTAACACACTACTTGCTGCGCCATTTTCTAGTGACAATTGATCAACTTTGTCATACAACTCTTGAGCCATGTTATTAACATAAACCACTTTATTTTTATTATCTATAACCAGAACATTCCCAGAAATGCTATCTAATGCTGTTTTTACTCGTGCATTTTCACGTGAAATTAAACGCTCAGTATCAATACTGTCTTTCAATTCCTTTTGCATATGACCCAACGACTTGAAGAGTTGCCCAAATTCATCAGTCGATTTAACTATAATATTGTTATTTAAATTTCCTTTAGCAATTTCTTTGGCCAAACTAACCGCCCAATTTAATGAATGTGTAATCAAACGACTTAAGAACCAAGCGATCAAAAGCGCCATGACTATCACTACAACTAACACTATATAAAATTGTTTTGATTGAGCAGTGTAAATATTGTCAACGTGTTCTTGGGCTAGCGATATGTTTTCTTTTTGACGATAAATTAATGCGTCTATTTTTTCTTTTATGCTCAGTAATAAGGGTGTGACTTGCGTTTTTACAATGTAAGCGTCTTGACGCCATTTATCACTATTATGAAGCTCAATTAACTGACCAAAATTATTCATGAATTGTGTTTTTAAAGCTATAAATTGCTCTAAAGAGTCTGATTGATCTAAAGTTAATAAGTCATCATCATTTTGTAGTACCAACAACCTTTCGACCATAGCATCAACATTGCTGCTATATAACTTAATATTATCAATAGCCGCGGGGGCTTTGAAGGCTAAAAATAAACGTAATTCAGTCATCACACTGGCCCAGCTATACCTTAATTTATGAATTAAAGTTATCACCTCTTTTCGCTCTTCAATGTATTCTTCTTCGTCTTCAGAGCTTAGCATTTGCCCTAATAACTGTAACAGCTCCCTATTTAAAGGGTTAATTTTTTCTTGGGCAAAGCCCACTGCCAAAATATTGAGATTATTGTCTTTCGATAAGGCCAACAACCTGGGTTTAATTTTTTGAATGGCCTCAACGTCAACGGCTATTTTATTGATTAATTCGACAGATTGTTGATCAGCCGCTATTGCCTTTTCTTTTTTTAGTGACTTCATGGTGATCGTGATACGGTTTAAACCCACCACAAAACTTTGTTCTTTATCCGCATCACCGGTCAGTAAATAAATACCCATCGCTCCAAAAACAGCTTCTATTTGGGCATTTAAAAGGCCTGCTTTTTCGACAGCCACTTGATTTTCAGTAGACACTGTTTGAAAGGTTTCATACACCAAATTTAAACTATTATTAGAACTGACGGCTTTTAGCACAAAAATACTAACGACCACCATAAAGCCTAAAGAAATTTTATATCGGATTGATAAATTATTAAAAAATTGCATGAATTAAATCTCTCTCATCCTACTTATTATGACTTAAAATTCTTCCCATTCATCAGCCGCAGGAGCAGATGGCTCTGGTATCGCTACTGGTGACGAAGTGGGCTTTGATTCACTAGAGGGTGCCTCTTTTTTCAGAGCAGAAGGTGCTTTTAAACTAGTCTGCGCATCAGATTCAGTTAATTTAAAGTACGTCATTTGCTCTAACATATCATTGGCTCCCTGTGTCATATTGACACTGGCTGCCGATGTTTCTTCTGCTAACGCTGCATTTTGTTGCGTCATCTCATCCATACTGGCTACCGCAGTATTCGCTTGTTCAATACCCGCTGTTTGCTCTTCACTGGCTGCTGCAATTTCGCCGACAATATCGCCTACTTTTTTAATGCCTTGAACAATTTCATCCAATGTTTCACCTGATTCATTCACCAAAGAAGAACCAATTTCTACTTTTTTAACACTATCTTGAATGAGTTCTTTAATCTCTTTTGCAGCAGTTGCTGAACGTTGCGCTAAATTTCTAACCTCGGTTGCCACAACAGCAAAGCCTCTACCTTGCTCACCAGCGCGGGCAGCCTCAACACTCGCATTAAGGGCTAATAGATTAGTTTGGAAGGCAATTTCATCAATCACTCCAATAATTTCTGCAATTTTGTTACTTGAACTATTGATTTCAGTCATCGCCTTAATCGCGCCTTCTACAACATCACCACCTTTATTGGCAACTTCTCTTGCCGATGCTGCTAAAATATTAGCTTGTTGTGCGTTATCTGAATTTTGCTTTACGATTGAGGTCAATTCTTCCATGCTGGCAGCGGTTTCTTCAAGAGCACTGGCTTGCTGATCTGTACGACCTGAAAGACTATTATTACCCGAGGCTATTTCTGTTGATGCATTGGTCAAATCTGACGTAGAACTGCGTATTTCTCCAATCACTCGGGCAAATTGAACAATGGTTTCATTCACATGATCGCTGACCTCGCCAAATGTTCCGCCATAATTATTTTCTATGTGTTTGGTTAAGTCACCGTGAGACAGTGCTGACATGACATTTTTAATGTCATCTAATGTATTAGAAATTTCGGCAACCATGTCATTAATACCTTCACTTAAATTAAGGAAGAAACCTGATTTGCCTTGAGTTGCAATGCGTTGATCTAAATCACCAGATTTAGCGGCGACTACTATTTGTTCGATTTCTTTTTCGACATTAACTTCTATTGTTCTATCTTCCCATTCCACTACGGTACCAATACGCTCACCGTCATCACTCACAACAGGGTTCGCAATAAATCGCATATTATGACCGCCAACAAGAAAATCAGCTTCATGACGCGACTCTAACATTTTAACCAAGCCTCTTTGGTAACTTGACTCTTTATTAAAAATATCCATATTTGAGCCAACCAAGCTATCAACTGAAAATGCGGGTAAATCTTTAACAATACCTTCTTCTGCATTTCTAAACATAGAAATAGCAGCATCGTTCATATAAATAATGTCATTTTTTTGATTCACGAGCATGACATTTGCGCTGACATTATCGAGAGCCTGTCTAATACGTGAATTCTCTCGACTAATGACCGCATCACTTTCAATGCGCTCTTTAAGGCCTGTTTGCATCGTCTTTAACGAGCCCAACATATTACCCAATTCATCCGTACTATTGACGGTGATAGCCCCTGTTAAATCACCCTTAGCTATTTTTTGTACCATATTTAATGCACTAGCAACCGACTCTCTAATGCCTTTTTGGACGATATAACCTAAAAACAATGTAATCAGAATTGAAAAAATAGACACTAATGCCGCTGAAATCAATGTCGAGCTTGCTGTATCGCCCATTTCTTTTGATTTATTAATTAATGATGTCGTTAAGCTATCTGCAACTTTATTTAATAAATTGATTTTTCCAGTTTGCTGCTGAACCCATTCATCTGGCTCTATGCCAAAAGCACCGTAATCTGATGCTTCAAAGGCCTTAGCCCTCATTGCGGCCGTTTTATCAACATATTCACCAACCATTGTGGCGATATAAAGTTCTTTTTGTTGAGCGCTTGCCAACGAAAGGTAAACGCTTTCATAAACATTTTGCCCGTTGACCGCATTATTAAAATCTGAAAAATTAGCACCTACAAATTGATCGTTTTTAAACACTTGGGCAAGCACTTTACGCTCTGTAATGGCTAAACTTTTTATGTGTAAAAAATTAGAATAAGATGCCGAAATAATCGCGGCTTCTTTACTGGGGCTCATGGCGGGTAATAAGCCAATCACATCAAGTAAACTTGAGCTCAGTTGCTTATAAAATGCTGCCGCTTTATTGCGTTTTAATTTTTTATTGTTAATAGCGCTGCGCTTATCGTCAATAGTTGCTAACATTTCTTGAGAGCTAGCAACTTGTGCGCTAAAGACATCCGTTACTGCATTATTATCTATGTCATTTAAGGCACCTTTTAGATTACTAATGGCTTTATTAGTGTTGCCTCGAGCATTCTCTATTTCTTCGCCAAACTTTTTACCTCTGGCTCTTTGGTACTTTTCGGTAATATTTTTTTCAATAACCAATACATCCAATAGCTTATTCGTTGCAATAGCCATTTCAATTAAATTGCTCATCGCCGCAGCTTCTGACGCTGTGTTTTGTGCATTTAGAAACTGTTTACCCGAAAAAAATACTAAGCTAACTAATGGAATGATTAACATCAATCCTAGTTTTTTACCCAATTTCATATTATTAATTAAATTCACTCTTCCACCTTTCTTACTTTAAGTTTTTACTTTTTTGTATTATATTTTCATGACTGAGTTCTATTCTTCTTCTATCTCAACAACTTCATCATATAAATCAGGTGATTTTAAAAATTCAACGGCATCAAACAGCATGACCATTTGTCCATCTGAATCAGCTAGACCCTTTATAAAGTCAACATCAATACGGTCTGAAAACTCTGGAGTTTTTCTTATTTTACTTTTTTCAGCATTCAGAACATCTGAAACAGCATCAACAACAATACCTGCAATACGCTCTTTTTCTTGAACTTCGCCTCGCAAAATAATTAAGACTGTTGTTGCTTCATAAGTCACATGCTCACAATGGCTTTTCATTCTCATATCAACGATGGGGACTGCTGTACCACGCAAATTAAGAACGCCTTTGATATATTTTGGTGTATTAGGAACTCGGGCTACCGACTCCCATCCTCTTATTTCTTGAACACTCAGTAATTTAACACCATATATTGACTCACCAACTGTATAGGTTAGATATTGTTCAAAGTCTTCATTTTGAGATAAATCCTGGGTTGCTTCTTCACTCATTGTTATGCCGCCACATCAGTTTTATCGCTCTTCTTTTCAAGCTTTTTGTTCAGAGTTAAAATCCCGGGCATATCGATAATAAGCGCGACAGAACCATCACCTAAAATAGTGGCCCCTGAAAAACCTTCTATTTTTTTGTAATTACTTTCTAATGATTTGATCACCACTTGCTGCTGCCCTAGTAATTCATCAACAAACAAACCTACGTGTTTGTTTTCAACTTCAACAACTACCAATAGCCCATCTTTTAGATCAACAGGTTTTTCTAGTTCAACACCAAAAATGTCATGCAGCTTTATAATGGGGACGTATTCTTCTCGTAGCTTGAATGTTTCTCCCTGCCCCCCAACCATATTGACCATATCAGGTTGTATTTGGATTGACTCTACAATTGAAATAATAGGGATAATGTAATTTTCATTACCAACAGAGACTGTTTGTCCATCGACAATTGCTAGGGTTAATGGCAAACGAATTCGCATTGTACTGCCTTTTCCTAACGCTGAATCAATCTCGATTGAGCCCCCAAGCTCTAAGATATTTCGACGAACCACATCCATGCCAACACCACGGCCAGACACATCACTAACAACCGCAGCTGTTGAGAAGCCCGGCAAGAAAATCAATTCAAATATTTGACGATCAGTTAAAATATCACCTTCGATAATAAGCCCCTTTTCGACTCCTTTTTTATATAAAACATCCTTATCCATACCTTTACCATCATCGATAATTTCGATAACAATATTACCGCCTTGGTGATAGGCATTTAAATTTATTGTTCCTAACTCTTCTTTACCTGCTGCCACACGATCTTCTGGCATTTCAATACCATGATCTAAACTGTTACGCACAAGATGTACGAGAGGGTCACCAATTTTTTCAATAACTGTCTTGTCTACTTCAGTTGCCTCACCCGAAAGAATCAATTCTATCTTCTTGCCCATTTTTCCTGATAAATCACGAACCAAACGTGGAAAACGTGAAAAGGTAAAACTAATCGGCATCATTCGAACTTGCATCACGCTTTCTTGCAGCTCACGTGAATTACGCTCTAACTGCATCAAACCATCGCGTAAACGGTCTATTTCAGCGACATCAATTGATCCTCTTTCTTCAATGTTTTCACCAATTAAACCTAGCATTGATTGAGTAATCACTAACTCACCCACCATATTGATCAAAGCATCAATTTTATCGGTATCTACTCTTATAGAGGCATTAGCTTGAGCTGCTGGTTTTTTACTTCCTCTTCGGTCATTCTTACGGCGATCACCACCTTTGGCCTTTTCACTGTCTGCACTATCACCATCTCTTCTTTGAGGAATGGGTAATTGTGACTTTTCTGCCGGCTTCACCCCATCTGCTTGTGCATTGCCATCTTGTAATGCAATAATTTCTAAATCACAAAGGTCTTCAACCCAAGCAAAAATCTCACTGAGCACATCTTTATCTGCATCCGTTATTATTTTCAATTCCCAACTGATATAACTTTGTTCAGCATCGAGCATTTCAAAGGGCGGTATCGCATTTAAATCTGTTGTCAGCTCTACTTCACCTAGTGATGAAAGCTCTCTTATTAATGGTAATGGATCATTACCCGTATGAAAAATATCGCTGTTTGGCTTAAACTTTATCAACCAACCTTGGCCAGGCGAGTCACCTGCCGTTACGGCTTTAGTAGGAGCGTTTGTTTCTTCTTTAGCCGCTAAATTTTCGCCAGCAGCTTCATTACCCAGTTCTTTTTCGAGCATTGCTTTATGCTCTTTAACACGTGCTTCGTCTGGGTCATCGCCTTCTTGCGCGGCTTCTAGCATTTCTCTTAAACAGTCGGTTGACTTTAATAGAAGGTCTGAATTTGCAACAGTAACATCACGCTTACCATCTCGCATTTCATCAAGAAGCGTTTCCATGACATGGGTAAACGAAGCGACTTCCATAAAGCCGAAAGTACCCGAACCACCCTTTATAGAATGAGCGGCTCTAAAAACACTATTAATAACCTCAGAATCAGCTTCACCTGGCTCTAAATCCATTAATCCGGTTTCCATAATTTCGATGCCTTCGAAACTTTCTTCAAAAAACACCTGATGAAACTGAGCCATATCTATCGACATGCTTTATACCCTCTATTTTTATTTGCTTTTATCATTATTTTTTTAGGCATGACTTGCGTAATGCATTGAAACTTTCATTATTTATAGAACAAATGCGAGATTTTGCACAAATTTAATTAGTCTTTTTATCGACAGATCAACTTTTATCTGTAGAAAAAGTTATAATTTAATTTTTCTAATCTAATTTTTAAAATCAGTATGCAAAAGCACAGTGTAAAAATAGGTAATATTTTTGTTGGTGGGAATCATCCCGTCATGATCCAATCAATGACCAATACAGATACTGCTGACATTAATAAAACAGTAGAGCAAATTAAAGCTTTAGCTGATGCGGGTTCTGAATGCGTGCGGGTGACGGTTAACAACAATGAATCTGCTGCTGCCATACGTCCTATTAAAGAAAAGCTGTTACAACAAAATTACACCACACCTATCATTGGTGACTTTCATTTCAATGGACATAAATTATTAAAAAAATATCCTGAGTGCGCTGAGTTTTTAGATAAATACAGGATCAACCCAGGCAATGTTGGCAAAGGAAAAAAAAGAGACTCTCAATTTCATGAAATGATTGAAACTGCTTGTCAATTTAATAAACCTGTCCGCATTGGGGTCAACTGGGGGAGTTTAGACCAATCCCTTTTAGCGAATCTTCTGGATACTAACTCTGCTTTAAAAATACCGAAACCTTTAACCGACATCAATAAAATTGCGGTTATTCAATCAGCCCTTGAGAGTGCAAAAATGGCTGAACATATTGGTTTAGGTAAGGATCAGATTATTATTAGTTGCAAAATGAGCCGAGTGCCTGACTTAATTGATGTGTATGAAAAATTAAACGCCCAATGTGACTATGCCTTACATTTAGGTTTAACTGAGGCGGGCATGGGCAGTAAAGGCATCGTATCTTCTACTGCTGCACTGTCTATTTTACTCAGGCAAAACATAGGTAACACGATTAGAATCTCGTTAACACCTGAACCTGGTGAAGCCCGAACAAAAGAAGTGCAAGTGGCTCAAGAGATATTACAATCACTCGATTTACGATCGTTCACACCGAGTGTTGTTTCATGCCCCGGTTGTGGTCGAACGAGCAGTGAGTATTTTCAAGTGCTTGCTAAAGATATTCAGCAACAGCTCAACGACAATATGTCTAGCTGGAAATACAGCCATCCAGGTGTCGAAAAAATGAACGTGGCGATTATGGGCTGCGTTGTTAATGGCCCAGGTGAAAGCAAACATGCCAATATTGGCATTAGCCTACCGGGAAATGGAGAGCTACCTGTCGCACCTGTTTATGAGGATGGTAAAAAAACAGTCACCTTAAAAGGTGACTCAATTGCTAATGAGTTTATGCAGTTAGTTGAAAATTATGTCGCTCGAACTTATTCGCAATAATTAAGCGACAGATTGTATTGCTTTGAATATTTTTAAAGGATATTCAAAATCTCACAAGCCACTTCAAATTTAATAGGCACTGATCCTTCAATAGGAATAGAGCGAATAACAGATGCTCTTGCTTCCATAGGCGGCGTAATCGAATTAACAGGCGTCAACTTCACCAATAATTCTGACTTAGGCTCAAACTCATCTTCTAACTCTAATAAAAAACCTTTCGCGCTTAAATTTTTAACACCACCTTCACCTGATCGACTATCTGCCTCACAGCAATACGTCATGACACATTCAATGGCCATCCTTTGGAAGTCGCGTTTTTCATCATAATTATGATCCATAAAATTTCCCCTCAGTTAAATTTTAAATAATTTACCAAAGTTGGCAACGTCTAATATTTTTTTAACATCTACGGATGTATTAACAATATCAACTTTAGAGCTTTCCCCACCTGCATGTTCTCTCAGTAATAAAAGCATACCTAAAGCGGAGCTATCTAAATATTCAGTCGCCGACAGATCGACAACATAATGCACACCATTCCCATCTGTTTCATCATATGATGTTCTAAATTCATCATATAACTGAAAGTCAAACTTACCTGATACTGATATTGTTACTTTTTTACCGCCATCTGCGATCGTACTATTTATTGCCATCAATGACTCCATTACAATTTAATTTTTAATTTTTAATGCTTAATGTATAGCAGCTATTTCAGTTACTGCCATAATTTTTAAACTTTTTAAACTTTTTAAACTTTTTAAACTTTAATTCCTTAAAATAATTCTATTTCACCTTCTTCCATCGAACTCTGTCCAACTGCCTTGTTAATAGGCGTAGACCATTCTTGCTTTAATACTTCTATGCTAGATTTAAATTCATTTAAAACTAATAAGGTATCTAGATCATTTACATTTGTATTTTCTTGTAACACATTCATTTGAGACTTTAAGTTTTGTACGAGATCATGCAAACGATTCACATGTTCGCCGCTATATTGAACAACTTGAGAAACGACATCTTCAAATTGTAATGACAGTATAGCCACGCCGACTGATTTATTAATATCATCTGTTACTGCTGAAATTTTCTTTAGTTCCTCAGCTACATGTTCATCGTATCGACCAATATCATCTAACATTGAATCTACTCTATCTTTTGAAGATATTGTCTCTGTCATATCTCGAGACGCCATAGCCGTTACTAACGCTTTAGCCTCAGAAATACCTGCTTTAGATTTAACAATAACAGTGCGTATCTTTTCACTAAAGTCATTTGAGTTTTTAGACAGATTACGTACTTCATCAGCAACAACAGCAAAGCCTCGACCCGCCTCACCCGCTCTAGCCGCTTCAATCGCTGCATTTAATGCCAATAAATTAGTTTGTTGGGCAATTTTACTCACATCATCAAGCAGCTTAAACGCCTGATCCATTTCTTTAGCAATATCATCAATGGTGTAAACCATTTTCATACTGCTTTGGCTGGTGGATAACAGCATTTGAATAAAGTGCTGCAATAGCTGATTGGTCTCATCAACAAAACCACGCATATTAAAACTACCATTATCTTCATCTGGCTCAACCATGCCTAGAACTAGAGCGCCTTGAAGCTGGCTAAACTGATTTAAATCTGTAAAGCTCCCGCCTAACTTACCCGTGGCATCAAGAACAACCGTATTAATTTGAGTGAGTGAATCTTTAATCTCATTTGTTTGACCTTCAACTAAGCTGTTTAAACCCAACAATAAATCAAATAGTTCTTTAATAACGACACTATGAACTTGATCTGAAGATTCAATATCACTTAGTTTCTCTTCTTCAGTATTAAGACCCAATAGAACACCTATAAATGCCACTAGGAGCAAACCATCTAAAAGTTCAAACGAACTTAGTAAACGAATAATAATAATGCTAAATACAGTCACTGCACTGATTGCCAATAAACGATGTTTTAGCACAAATTGTTTTGTTAATAATTTCATTATGCCGTTACCATCGTACGGTGATTTAACAAATCATCCGCTAATTTGGCATAATCTAAGGCACCATTACTGCGAGGTTTATATTCAAAAATTGTTTGCCCAAAACTAGGACTTTCTGCCACGGGGGCGCATTCTCTCACTGGTGTCGCCAAAACTTGATTAGGAAAGTAACTCATTAATTTATCTTTAATTTCATTTGATAATCGACGCCTTACAGTGAAACGAGTAATAGCCACCCAAATTTTAAGCGTTTTACCCATGTAGCTTTCTGTGCTTTTTATTGTTTTTAATAATTGAGATAAGCCATGTAATGCCAGATAATCACTAGACACAGGGATGACTATTTCATCAGCAGCGAATAAGGCATTAAAGTTAAGCAAGCCTGAGGTTGGTGGGCAATCAAAAATAATAAAATCATATTGAGTACGAATACCTTCGAGTGCTTGCTGCAATAACTTGGCTTGAGAAGCACCCTTTGCTGATAACTTTTCAACCTCGGTTAATCTATATCCTGAAGGAATTAAGTCTAGGTTTTTTCGCACCGTAACAATACTATCAACAATATCATCACCATCTAAAAACACATCGTCTATGCCAGCATTTTCGGGGTCTGTTTCACCTAAACTTACAGACAAATGGGACTGAGGATCAAGATCAATGGCCAACACCTTATGGCCTTTAAGCGCGAATGAATAGGATAAATTAGAAGCAGTTGTTGTTTTTCCTACACCGCCTTTATTATTTAAGACGGCTATGACACGAGTTTCCATGTGAATACTACACCATTTTATTTAAAACTAACCCAAAGCGCGTTTTATCACTGACAGCAATTGGTCCGGATTAAAAGGCTTTACAATCCAACCAGTAGCTCCGGCATTTTTACCTGCCATTTTCTTATCTGCAGCTGATTCGGTTGTAAGCATTAATAAAGGAGTGAATTTAAAACTAGGTAGCTTTCTTAACTCTGCGATAAGAGATATACCATCCATATTTGGCATGTTTACATCCGTTATCACTAGATCAAAACTCTTTGTTTTCGCAATATTTAATGCGACCAACCCATCTTCGGCATCAGTCACATCATAACCAGCACTTTTTAATGTAAATGAAACCATTTGTCTCATTGATGCTGAATCATCAACAGCTAAAATTGTAGCCATTCTTCACTCCTAAATATTATATTAAATTATTGTTTAGCGACCTATCTTAAGCTGCCTTTTTCTTCTTCAATGAAGTATAGCGGCATATTTAAAAAATTCTTTAAAATATTAAAGATTAAATTGTATTGAATTTTAAATATGACAATTTATGACACATTGTAAAAGTATTTTAACCGACAATAATTCTGTTTTTTCCCGCTTTTTTCGCCTTATAGAGCGCTTTATCTGCGCGTTTAAATGACCTCTTAAAATCATCTCCAGCCAAGACCATCGTCACACCAATACTCACACTGATTTCAATACTTGGATCACAATCAGGTAAGGTTAAATTATCAATGCCTAATCTCACTCGCTCTGCCACGTCTAACGCACCTTGCATATCCGTTTGAGGTAACGCACTGACGAATTCATCCCCCCCATAACGATAGAGTAAATCTGTATTTCTCACCGCTTCTTGTAAAACAACCCCAACATCTTGCAGCACTCGATCTCCGGCATCATGGCCGCATAAATCATTGATAACTTTAAATCCATCTAAATCCATAACCATCATTGCCATAGAGTGTTCATGCCTTTTTACTAAGCCAATTTCTCTTGGCAAGAACTTTTCCATTGCCGTACGATTTCCTAAATGTGTCAGTGGATCGACATAAGCAGATTTTAGAGCTGTCTGATACATCAATGCGTTTTTTACTGGATATACTAAACCACACAGATAATCTTCAAACTCACAGACTTCATTAGTCGAAAATCGACTATTTCGATAGATCGTTATTTCACCTAATAACTGCTCGCGTAATGTAATGCGATAATGCAAGCTAAACCGATCGACATTCCCCATGCTCACTGGTGCATCAACCCTCTCTGAAATAAACCGATAGGCATTATGGGGAATTAAATTCTGGATTTCACCCGAAAAAGAGCTGATCACATCAGTGATTTCTAAAGTTCGTGATAGCAAATCAGACAATTGTAGTATTTTTATAAACTTTTTATCACTGGTTACAAGTTCACTTTTACGCGAGTCTAAAGCAATAACTTGAGCATTTCGTGATTTGCTTGTCACATTTAATATCGTCGGTGTATTCATAAGCTCTATACCTAAATTCAATAATATCTTTAAACATGCGAAAGTCATGCCAATAAAAAAATCATAGGGAATCAATGAGTTACAAAAATAAATATAATCACACTCAATAAACAGTCATGTTTTTGACTAAAAATAGGTGCTTTTATCGGAATTTGTAAAATATTTAAGAAAAAAAGGAATGTACATGTTTTTTAGTCAATTTATTGGCTCATAAAATTAGCCCTTACTTTAGTCTCCTCTAAGGTTTATATTAACTATGATGATTAAGCGGAAATATTTTGCCCACCATGGAAATTAAGGCCACAAACACTGCCACCTTGAATTCTAAAACTGTTCATAAGCTACAAGATTTACTCATTAAGTTTGAACACAATTTATTTAAAGCAATTATTAGCGCTAAAGTTAGCAATGAAACATTTGTCATCAATAGCAAGGCAGGTTCATTACAAATTAGCAGCAAACTTAATCTACAAATTGGCGATGAACTCACATTAAATGTTAAGCTCGATAAAGCGTCACAGACTTTGTCTTTAAATATTTCTAAAATTGAGCGCCCTGTTGTTAAAACCCAGAATCTACAAACTTTAAACGCAACGCCGATCACTATTAGTCATAAAAATGATATAAAGCAGTTACCCCATACTCAAGAGCACTTCGTTGCGAAGATTATCAGTATCGATAAAAAACATATTTATCTTCAAGATTTAAAAGGACAAAATTTTTCGGTAACGAAAGCAAACCTTAGTCATCTTTCATCTAATTTTCAAAAAGGTGAGCACGCCATCATCAAGTGGACATCCCCCGAAAAGGCAGAAATTCGGCCTATCGTTAAAGAGCATTTATTACACCAAGTCCAACGTCAATTATTACCTCAGCAAACAAGCAACCAACAAACTCATCAACGTTTAACCCAAGCCGCCTTTAAGCTATTTCAGGCCATCAATAACGAGATCATAAGCAAGAACAACGCATCGACAACATCTGCTGCTTCAGTCCACGCCAAACCAACCGAGAGACAGGCACCTTTGGCTATACTTAAGGCTCAACAAACGCATAGTACTGTAAAAGAAAATATCGATGTGAAGCTTGGCAACCTCAAAGAAGCTATAAAACCAAGCCCATCAGTTGCACCACAGGTTTCAAAACCAAGCAATAGTAACAACGTCATTATTAAGCATACTCAAGATACTATTGAGACCATTAAAATTGATTTACAACGTCTTTTAACGACACATAAAATCACACCCAATCTACTTAAGTCAGAGACTATTCTAAAGCTTCTAACTGACTTAAATATCATTAGTAAATCAATCCTCCATGACTCAAGCAATAAAACATTTATTCACAAATTATCTCTTATTACCCAGTCTATCGACCTTGTTTTAAATGCATCAGACGATATGAAAAAGGGCGCCAAGCAAAATAGTAACGATGAATTATTGAGTGAACTATTAAAAACAACTTTAAAGGATGCTAAACAAACGATTGAATTGACTATTCATAAAATGCTTTTTCAAACGGCTTCATCCAAATTAAACCAAGAAATAAACTCTTCATTATTAATCAATACCCAAATTCCTTTTGAAATAGACAAAAAAACGAAAGATATCGCTTTAAAAATCAAACAACATAAAAATGATAGCCATGATAAAGAGGATACTTGGGAAATTCATTTATCCTTAGAAATGGGTTTATTAGGATTAATTAGCACAAAGATTATCCTTAAAGATAGTTTAGATGTCTCTGTTACCTTTTGGGCTGAACTGTATAAAACCAAACAACTCATCGATGAAAAAAAGAATGTTTTTCATCGGCAAATGACTAAAGCTGGGTTTAACTTAAGTCACATCAATATATTTCTTGGAAAAAAAATTGATGAGGTGCCACCTATTCAAATTAGCGACAAACAATTTATTGATATCAATGTCTAATTCAAATTCATCGACCAAACAAAATTTTGCCATTGCATTAAGTTACGATGGCGATGCCCCACCTATCGTCACTGCGACTGGTCAAAATGATACTGCGGAAGAAATTTTAAAGCTTGCCGAAGAGGCTGATGTACCCATTTTTGAAGATCATGAATTGGCTACTTTATTAAATGACCTAGAATTGGGCGAGCATATCCCAAAACCACTTTATAGGATCATTGCTGAAATACTGAGCTTTGCTTATATGCTCTCAGGAAAACATAAAAGCTTTATGGACAAACTGAAGCGCCCATAGCTCAATGATTGGGCTATGTTAAGGAGACACTGATTAAGTGTTTATTTCAAGAAAAGCAATGAGCTGATTAAGGTCAAATCATTGTCGGCTAGACTAATACTGTTCACCCTAAGCCTTATCTTAAAATAATTAAAACCCTGACATATCGCCCCATTCGGATTCAGATAGTAGTTTATTTAAATCAACCAAAATTAATAATTGCTCTCCTCTGCTAACAACACCATCAATATACTTAGAGGTGTCATCATTACCAACATTAGGAGCCGTTTCAATTTCTGAGCGTTTAATATCGACAACTTCAGCAACGCTGTCTACCAATATGCCTATCGTATGTGTACTAGCCTCTATAACGATGATACGTGAAAGATCATCATCCTCTTTAGACATTAAACCAAAACGAGTACGTGCATCGATAACACTGACCACATTACCACGTAAATTAATAATGCCAATCACATAATGTGGTGCACCAGGAACTGGTGCTACTTCTGTTTCTCGCAGTACTTCTTGCACTTGCATAACATTAATGCCGTAAATCTCACCTTCTAAGGTAAAAGTCACACATTGAAAATCGTCTTTTGTATCATCGTTGTCTTGTTGAGCCATTTAATGCCTCCAAAGTTTATTGTTGTAATTAAAACTCTTTGCGTAAAACTAAATTTCAAGCGTTTTAGCTTTATGCAAAGAGTTCATCTAATAAGCGATATTTAATATATCGGCAAAACTACCTATAAATTAAGCACATTTTAAAAAAAATGCTTAATTATTTTCTATTTCTTTTAAAAATCATAACTATTAGTCAGTCATTCTTTCAATATCATCTGTTTTTATAAGTTTTTTTCGAATGGCTTCGGGGTTTAATACCAGTGCTAACGTTTTTTTTATCGTCCCTAAAGACAAGCGATCCTTCTCTCCTGTATGCCATTTAATATCATCTTCATTTAACGTCACTACGTCCAATAATTCATCACAAGAAATAGCCCAGTCATTATCTTTAAAAACTAATAAATGACTTGGGTTAAAGTCATCATTATCCTTGCCTTGTACTATACCCATTAATAATGCCGCCGTATCAGCCACGCGCACATTACTATCCCTATGTTTCAATAAGCCTTTAAAATAATTAGGGCTATACGGTAATTGAGTTAAGCGATTGCCAAAAGGCACAACGCTACCCATTCGTATTAAGGGAATAGAGAGTAAATGCCCTTTCACTTTAAACATTAGGCACTGAACTGGGAAGTTTAACTCTTCTTTTAGTGTTCGTTCTTGAGCTTTCTTTTTTTGTAGCTTTATTGATGTCTTTTCTAATTCAGTCTCATTGTCATTAACCGATACTTCTGCCGTAATAACAACATCATCTTTAGTCAACTGCTTTAACGCCGTTAAAGGCGTCTCTAAAACATGAATATTATGGTTTTCATTATTGGCAACAAATTTAACATTTGGCTCGGCAACCGGTTCTGTCGCCTCTTGTAATAAATGATCAAGATAGCTTTCTACCGCTGTGTTAGCATCAAGCAATTTGCTGGGTTTTATTTTTTTCATCTTCTGTTCGCTGCTGTATGCCTAATAAAAAATCAAGCAATTGACGGTACGCAATACTACCTCGCGCTTTAGGGTCATACATAGATAATGGCTTGCCAACCTTGCTTGCGTCTCTAAATTTTGTATCTATTGGAATGACAGAACCCCATACATTAAAACGATATAGCTCTTTCATTTGCTTTAATGCATCAATAGATGCTCTGGTTCTTTTATCGTACATGGTTGGGATAATCATATAAGGCGTTTTAGTATGCAATGATTTTTCAACCATCTCTAAAGTATGAGTCATACGCTCTAAACCTTTTAACGATAAGAAGTCTGTTTGCGCTGGAATTAATAACTGATCGCAAGCAGCTAAGGCATTAATCATTAAAATACCTAACATAGGCGGGCAATCAATCACACAATAAGCAAAACGTGATGAGACCGCTTTTATTGCCTTAGCAACAACTAAACCCTTACCCTGCCCTACGCCCATTTGGCGATCTAAGGTCGCTAATGCAGTCGATGCCGCAAATAAATAGGTGTTTTTAATATTCGTTGGTAGTAACAATTTTGCGATATCAACTTGGGATTCAGTTGGGTTTGCAAACAGATTATAAATCCCTGTTTCCATATCATCTGGATCATATCCTAAATAACTTGTTAACGAGCCATGAGGATCTAAATCAACCAATAAGGTTCGTTCATCGCCTTGGCATAAATGCCCCGCTAATGTAACAGCAGTCGTTGTTTTACCAACACCACCTTTTTGATTGATAATTGCCCAAGTTTTCATAATTTTTAATCAAATAACAAATCATTATTAAGGGAACCTCTGACTAAGTCCATAATTTTTATCTAAGCCAAATTTTACTCAGCTAGGCGTAGCATTGCAACGTCATCTAGATACCGTAAGATGCTAGAACGACGTTGAGTGAAATTTGGCAACGACCCGAAGGGCGAGTTATCAAGCCACTCTCTCCGTCGTTCCAACTTTCACTAAGGACTCGTCATTAGCTTCAAGTTGCGCCTAGGATAGAATGGCTTGATAGATCGTAAAAGTTTATGGAGTTAATCAGGATCTCCTTAAGTGTAAACTTTCAATAAGCCAGGGACATCTAAAATGATAGCAATGTTACCATCACCTGTAATTGTTGAACCGGCAAGCCCTGGTAATCCATGCAGCATCGCACCTAAAGGTTTGATAACGACTTCTTCTTGACCAATAACTTGATCTACAACAAACCCGACGGATGAACTCCCCACTTGAACCATAATCACCTGAGGGTCTCCCTCATATTCAAGATGAGTTTCATTCTTCCCTAACAACCATTTTCTTAAATAGAAAATAGGTGGCGCTTTACCTCGATTAAGCACCACTTCTTTACCATCTATAATACTCGTTTTTTTAGAGCTTAATTCAAAAATTTCATTGACGATAGACAAAGGTAATGCAAATTTACGATCCCCTAGCTGAACCATTAATGTAGGTAAAATAGCTAATGTTAATGGGACTTTTATCGTTAAAACAGTGCCTTTACCAAGAGCAGATTCAATATCAATGGTGCCATTTAATTGAGTAATCTTAGTTTTAACAACATCCATACCCACGCCACGACCAGAGACATCTGATATCGCTTCTTTTGTGGACAAGCCGGGCAAGAAGATAAGGTCAAAACAGCCTTTATCGTCTAGGCGTGAGGCCGTTTCAGCATCCATTAAACCTTTCTCAATCACTTTATTACGCAACACTTCAGGATCCATCCCAGCGCCATCATCGGTGATTGATAAAAGGATATGATCACCTTCTTGTTTAGCCGCTAAAATAACCTTTCCTTCTTGAGATTTTCCTGCTTTTTCGCGTATCGAAGGAATTTCAACGCCATGGTCAACTGAATTTCTAACTAGATGTACTAATGGATCGGCTAATGCCTCGACTAAATTTTTATCTAAATCGGTTTCTTCACCAACCAATTCTAAACTAATTTCTTTTTTTAAGGTTCTTGCCAAGTCACGAACCACTCGAGGAAAACGACCAAACACTTTTTTAACGGGTTGCATTCGTGTTTTCATGACCGCCGTTTGTAAATCAGCGGTAACAACATCTAAGTTTGATATTGCTTTATGAACGCGCTCATCATCAATCGTTGCTCTTAATGTCGTCAAGCGATTACGTGCCAGCACGAGCTCTCCAACTAAATTCATAATGTCATCAAGCCGAGCAGTATCGACACGAACAGTTGTTTCACCTTTTAACGCACCAGAAGGTTCTTTTTTAGCCGGTGCTACTTTAGCTTTAATGGCTGGTTTCTTGATTACTGGATTAGGTTTCTTTTCAACTGGAGCAGCTTTGGCTGCCTCTTTAGCCTTTAGGGCTGGGCCTTTTCCAGCCCCATGCATATCATCAAGTAAACTTTCAAATTCGTCAGATGACATTGCATCACCTGAATTTTCTGGCGGAGGTGTTGCAGTTGGTTTTTTTGCAGTGCTCTCGACCGAAGATTTTGGCGCTGTACCCTTGCCATGAATATCATCTAATAGTGATTCAAATTCATCATCAGATATATCGTTACCTTGAGCGGGCGCTGGAGTTTCTTTAACTACTGGTGCGCCGGCTGATCCATGCAGAGCATCTAAAAGCGATTCAAATTCATCATCAGATATATCATCCCCACCACCAACATGTTCGACAACTGGCGGTGCTGTCGCTTCTGACTCTTGCGCAGCAGTAGCGTCGGGCTCTGCAGGGGCATCACCTGGGGTCTGCATATCAATTAATTCTTGTAATAGCGCAGGGTCGGCTGGCGTAGGGTCTTCACCAGAGCGAATTTCCCCAAACATTTTAGTCACCTCATCCAAGACGCGTAAAAACGCATCCATTTTTTCGCTGTCTAAAGTAATCTCATTATTACGCAATAAATTGAAAACATCTTCAGATTTATGGCATACCTCAACCAAGCTGGTTAAGGCTAAAAAACTGCCACCACCTTTTATTGTATGAAATCCTCTAAAGATCGTATTTAGCAAATCAGCATCATCAGGAGATTGCTCTAAATCAACCAATTGCTCATTTAGCTCTTCTAAAATCTCACCTGCTTCAACTAAAAAGTCTTGCAGAATTTCATCTTCTAGATCTATTGCCATTTTACTAACCTTTTACCCTATTTTTTTAAAAACCCAGACTTGCTAATAAATCATCAACATCATCTTGATTTGTTGCTACATCGTCTTTACTCGCTGATGGTAACTGTGGACCATGCGCCTTAGTACCATCTTTCGGCTGATCTTTAGAATCCTTTAGCTTTGCACCAGAAATAGCGACTAATCTGACTAATTTTTCTTCGACTTCCTTAACCATGGTAATGACTTGTTTAATCATTTGCCCCGTTAAGTCCTGATAATCTTGAGCCAACATGATTTCAGTCATGGATTGATTGATTTTTGCAGTCTCATTAGGAATAGAAGTCAAAAATTCATCAATGTCGTCACTTAGAACAACAAACTCTTCTTTTGATAGCTCTCTATTACGAAATTGCTCCCAACGATTTTTAATCTTACTGGCATGATCAGAAAAATTTCCGACAACGGTCATTGTTTCTTCAGCGCCATTCATTGTTTTGTGGGCGGCTTCGTTGGTTTTTTCGACAATAAAATTTAATCGCTCTGTCGCATCGGGTATTTCATTTTCGGCTAATTCTGCCACTCGATCATCGTCGCTAAAAGCATTTATCGATTCGTGTATTTCACGCGTTAATTTTCCTAGTTCTTGAAATAAAGACGACTCTCTTAACGTCGTTAACTCACCGACCAAACGATTGACTTCATCAGTATCTTTTTTATCAATGGCTTTATTCAAGCCTTGAATACGCTCTAAATAATCATCACTTAAAAAATCATCACTGGATTCCGTATTCATCCATCTATCCTCTCAAATATTTTTTCTATTTTTTCTTTAAGAGTGATGGCAGTGAACGGCTTCACAACATATCCGTTTACGCCTGCTTGTGCGGCTTCAATAATTTGTTCACGCTTAGCCTCTGCTGTAACCAACAAAATTGGCATTGTAGAAAGCTTATCGTCAGCCCTTACTTTTTTTAACAACGTCAAGCCATCCATACCAGGCATATTCCAATCAGTGACTAAAAAATCATAGTTTCCTGATTGTAATAAAGGCCATGCCGTTTGCCCATCATCAGCTTCTGATGTGTTATTGAACCCCAAATCACGTAGAAGATTCTTTATGATTCGGCGCATTGTCGAAAAATCATCAACAATTAGTATCTTCATATTTTTATTCATGCAACCTCCATAGCATTGCATTGTGTTTTACAGCAACTGCGCTAAATTAACTTAACGGCAGTTTTTGCAAAGAGTTAAATTATTTTTTTAATAAACCTTTTTTATTAAACCAATTACTTGGTTTTCAACCCTAAGAATAGACTATAAATTTTATTTTGCAGAAGGAATCTTGAATCATAGCCATAATTTTTTATGGCGCCAAATAATCAATTACTCAGCATCTTTTATGGCGTTATTAAGAGAAGGGTAAATACAAAAAAGATATTGAAATCATTCTTAATTAGTTATGACATAGTAAGCTAATAAGCCATTTATTCCGTTATAAAGCGTTATAAATTATTCTTCACTCCAGTGGCTCATTCTTGATTTTATTCGCAATAAAGCTTGGCCATGAATTTGACAAACTCGAGACTCACTAATATCTAACACGCTTCCAATTTCACGTAAATTTAACTCTTCATCATAGTACAATGACATCACCATTTGTTCGCGATCAGGCAAGGCCTTAATGACATCAGCTAATGAGCTTTGAAAGCTTTGTTTGCTGACAGATTCAAAAGGCGTTGGGCTAGAATCCGTTGCCTTTATAACGGCATGATCGTCGTCATCCATGGTATCAATACTAAATATTTTCGACGTCGTTGAATCAACTAATATCTTGTGATACTCACTCAGTTCCATCCCCAAATATTCGGCAACTTCGGCATCTTTTGCATCTTCACCTGATTTATTTTCTATCTCTTTGATGGCCAGAGCGACTTCTCTGGACTTTCTATGAACGGAACGTGGCGTCCAATCTAAACGACGTATTTCATCAATCATTGCCCCTCGAATGCGAATACTGGCGAAGGTTTCAAAGCTAGCACCGTGACCCATTGCATAATTGCTAGAGGCTTCTAATAGGCCTAGCATTCCCGCTTGAATTAAATCATCGATTTGAATATTAGGAGGGAGTCGATTTATTAGGTGAAATGCGATTCTTTTAACCAAAGCAACATGTTCTGTCACCAGATTGTTGCTAGCAAGCTGTTCCACTTGTGCATACATCGCATGACCATTCATTAGCTCTGCCCTCCGCTCTGGCTGTTGTAATTGATCAGCCTCTCGATAAAAAACTCCAGATGTCCTTCTATCGTTTTTGGCACCACCCATTTCTGTGCTTTCTTCGCTATCTGGCGAAATGCCATCGATGAGGGACTTCGGGGGTAGATGTCTGTTACACACTTTTGTTTTTGCACCGCTTTTTTAAGGTATTCGTCATAAGGTATAGCACCCATATAATCTAATGCAACTTCTAGATATTTATCAGAGACTTTAGCAAGCTTCATATACAGCTCTCTGCCCTGCTGCATAGTTTGTGCTTGATTGGCTAAAACATGCATACGCTGGATACCAAAGTCTTTGTTCAACACTTTAATCATGGCATAGGCATCAGTAATTGAAGCCGGCTCATCGCAGACCACAACTATCACTTCTTTAGCCGCACGAACAAAACTAATAACCGCATCGTTTAAACCCGCCGCTGTATCGACAATTAAGGTATCAACTGGTCGTGTTAATTCTGAAAACGCTTGAATAATACCCATGTTTTGTGCCGGCGTAAGCTCTGCCATTTTGCGTACGCCTGAAGACGCGGGGATAATACTGATGCCCGCAGGTCCAGAAAGAATAATATCGTCTAAGCTGCATTCACCGTCTAAAACGTGCAATAAATTTTGTTTGGGTGACAAGCCTAATAAAATATCTAAATTAGCAAGTCCCATATCGGCATCCATGACCAACACATTTTCACCCGCTTGAGACAAACTCACTGCTAGGTTTAAACTAACATTGCTTTTTCCCACCCCACCTTTACCGCTGGTTACCGCAATAACACGAACTGGTTTTGGCTTATTCATACTTCTAATACCTTGAGCCTGATCCATAATTTATCTTTTAGTTTTAGTGACTATCATAATTATTTATTGCTTGTAAATCCCTAAGCTCCAAATGAAACAATTTTATTGAATCTCATGGCCATTGTTTCAGCATTCGGTGTTTCTTTATATTGCTGCATCAGCGCCACAGCTTTACTAATTAAACGATGACTTTTAGCCACTTCTAAGTCTTCTGGTACTTGCTGCCCAAGGCCGCAAAAATTAATGGGTAACTGATGCCTTATTGATGTGGTTATTACCCCACCTAAACTTGCTGCCTCATCTAGTTTAGTCACGATTGACCCCGCTAACCGAACTTTTTCAAAGTTTTTTATGGTTTGATTAAGTGCTGCCAATTGCGTATTCGCCGACAACACTAATAAAGGCTGAATATCAGGCGAACCTTTATGTAAAGTATGAAATTGCTCTGACAAACGCATGTCGTTTTGGCTCACGCCCGCTGTATCAATCAGCACGAGTTTTTTATCCGTTAACATCGCTAAACAGTCTGATAGCTCTTCACTGCTGTTTGCAGTTAATAAGGGGATTTGCAATAATTTTGCATATTGCTGTAATTGTTCTTGTGCACCAATTCTAAAATTATCTGTCGAAATCAAGGCCACTGAACGCTTACCATGCACATGTGCAAAACGCGCTGCTATTTTTGCAATGGTGGTTGTCTTGCCGACACCCGTCGAGCCAACTAAGGCAAATATTCCACCTTTATCTAAAAGATCATTATGATTAATGGGTAATAATTTTGCTAATAAACCTATGGCATGACGCCACATTAATTGAGGGTCTTCACTGCTTAAATCCATTTGGTTTATCACCCGTTCACAAATATCAGAACCCAGCCCTAATTCAGTTAACAAATTAAGCAACACAGAATGAACGGGGTGACGCTGTTTATACTTATCCCAATCCAAAGAAGTAAGCTGGCATTGCATCAATTGACGCATGTTTCTCATTTCTTCTTTCATTTCATCAAGTACTGGCTGCATCTGATCTTTAAAATCACTTGAATTACCCGATGACTGCTGACTCACTGCTTCATGAGCATTGTTTTTAAGTGATGAGGCTTGATGAACCGCTTCACTTTCCATTTGAGGTTTATGAAAACGGCTATCATCTTCCGCTTTAAGCGCGGTTTTGCCGACACTATTAACGCTGCCTTGAGGAGAGTCTGATAAATGTGATTGCAAATCTTTAATTGAATTCAATAAGCTTTCGGCATGAGCCTTACCATCAAAGGCTAATGTCTCATCTTTTATGACAGGCGTATCAGATTGCCAATCGAATGATGTTTTTACCGAAGATTTGGATTGATGAAGCGCTTTTTTTGTCGCAGATAAAGCCACTGGTTTACTAACCTTATGCCCCTCAGAAACATTAATCTCACCAAACACAGGTTCTTGCCTATCTGATATCTCTGCGTTAGTAATAGAGATGGATGGATTGGTTTTTATGCGGTTTTCAGGCACTAAAGATACGGGCGTATCGTTTTGTAATTTTGTTTGTTTGCGCTTAATAGCGGCTTGTGCCGCTAATTCTGCATTTATTTGCGCTTGGTCATAATCAATTGCTGAAATAATTTCGACGCCGCCAGGTACTTTATTATTCCCTAAAATCACTGCATCATCGCCTTGTTCTAATTTGACGATATTCAGTGCCTCCCGCATAGTGGGCGCAAACGTTCTTTTAATTTTCATATCTCATCTCTTTATTAAGGAGCCTCTGATTAAGTTAATAAAATTTGAGCGCAGAAAAAACTGTCGCTATTTTCGTCGAAATGAGCCGTAATAGTCACTCTATTGCTGCGATTTTCGGTGAAAATATCGGCAGTTTTAGCAAGTTCAAAATTATTGAGCTTGTTCAGAGACTCCTTAAGTCTTGCTACCCCCTTGAACTCCAGCTTGAGGGTTGCCAACACTGGCTATGACCTTAATTTGCTTATCTTCTGGTATCTCTTCATAACTCAAAATATGCAAGCCTTGAATACCATGCCTTAACATGCGAGCCAAAAAGGTGCGTAATGCTTGAGACACTAACAACACGGCTGGTTCGCCTTTGGCTTGCTGCTTTTGCGTCGCTTCATTCAATGAGCTATGCAATAACTGAGCAATGCCAGGCTCTAAAGCCATGGCGACACCATCAGTGCCTTGAATATTCTTTTGCAATAACTGTTCCAATGTTGGGTGAAGCGTCATAATAGATAGCTCTGAAGCCATTCCAAAGATGTTTTGAACAATTTGACGCCCTAAATTGACGCGTACAAATGACGTTAAAATGGCAGGTTCTTGACTTTTATTGCCCTGCTCTGCCAAAGATTCGGCGATAGAGCGCAAATCTCTAATGGACACCTGCTCTTGTAATAAATTTTGAAACACCTTAACAATGACATTCAGCGCTAAAGGCTTAGGCGTGAGCTCTTCAACTAATTTTGGCGCGGTGCGCTTAAGCACGTCCATTAATTTTTGCACTTCTTCATGGCCTATTAATTCATGCGCATTATCTTGTAACATTTGGCTTAAATGGGTTGCAATAACGGTGGAGGCATCCACCACGGTGTAACCCATCACTTGGGCTTGATCTCTTAAAGCAGGATCAATCCAAACCGCATCTAAACCAAAGGCAGGATCTTTGGTGGGAATGCCATTTAGCTCGCCATAGACTGTGCCTGGGTTTATGGCCATGTCTTGCCCAGGTTGTATTTCAGCTTCGCCCATCGGTACGCCTAACAAACTTAAACGATAGGTATTGGCAGGCAAATCTAAATTATCTCGAATATGCACGGACTGAACTAAAAACCCCAGTTCTTGTGACAACTTTTTACGCACTCCTTTAATGCGCGTCATTAACTCGCCGCCTTGTTTTTTATCCACCAATGAAATTAAGCCATAGCCTACTTCTAAACCAATCATGTCCACAGTTTCAACATCATCCCAACTGAGCTCTTTTTGCCCAGGCTCAACGGGTAAGACTTCGGCTTGTTTCACTTCTGTTTCTTGAAGCACGGCTTGTTTATTTTTTTGCACCACCGACCAAGCTACAGCACCTGCAATAGCCGCAATGGTTAAGAATGAAAACGTTGGCATACCTGGGATAATACCCATAAAAGCAATAATGCTTGCCGCCACAATGATTGACCTTGGGTCTTTAAACATTTGCGTAAACACTTGTGATGACATTTTTTCTGATGCTGAAACGCGGGTCACGATAATCGCAGTAGCCACTGATAAAATAAGCGATGGTATTTGCGCAACTAAACCATCACCAATGGTTAGGATGGTATAGTTTTCTACCGCTACCGACATGCTTAGGTCGTGCTGTAACATACCAATAGCGATGCCACCGATAATATTGATGAATAAAATTAAGATGCCTGCAATCGCATCACCACGAACAAACTTACTCGCGCCATCCATCGAGCCATAAAAATCAGCTTCTTGGGCAACTTCTGTACGACGCAACCTGGCTTCGTCTTGGGTGCATAAACCGGCATTTAAATCGGCATCTATAGCCATTTGTTTGCCGGGCATGGCATCTAAGGTAAACCGCGCGCTAACTTCTGAGACACGCCCTGCACCTTTTGTAACCACCACAAAGTTAATAATAACTAAGATCGCAAACACCACTAAACCTACTGCGTAATTACCACCAATAACAAAACCACCAAACGCTTCGATGACCTTGCCAGCGGCTGCTCCACCGGTATGGCCTTCTAGCAAAACAACTCGCGTTGAGGCAATGTTTAGCGCTAAACGCAACAGGGTCGCAATTAATATAATGGTTGGGAAAACCGTAAAGTCGAGTGGCCTTAAGGCATACACAGACACTAACAACACCACCAAACTAAAAGCAATATTGAAGGTGAAAAACAAATCTAATAACAATGGTGGCATGGGTAGCACCACCATTGATAGCATCACAATTAATAACAGTGGCGCTCCCAAGCCGGCAAACTTTATATTTTTTAATTGCTCTAATGCATTACCCATGTTTATTTCTCTTCTTCTGGAGGTATGTAAGGATCAGGACGTTTCGGCATTGGTAAGCCTTGTTCTTTGACCGTGCGTAATTGAAAGACAAAGGCTAAAATTTGTGCGACTGCAAAAAATAAATGTGCTGGAATTTCTTGTTGAATGTCACAACTGGCAAACAAAGCTCTTGCTAGTGGTGGTGCTTCAAATATTTCAATATCGTTTTCTTTGGCAATTTCTCTTATGCGCAAAGCAATTAAATCTTTACCTTTGGCGAGTACTTTTGGTACCGCCATATTGTCTGGGTTATATTGTAAAGCAACGGCAAAATGAGTTGGGTTGGTAATAATAACGTCGGCTTGCGGCACATCTTCCATCATCCGTTTTTGCGCCATTTCTTGCTGTAATTGTCTAATTTTAGATTTAATTTCAGGTTTCCCTTCGGTATTTTTCATTTCATCTCGCACTTCTTGCAAAGTCATTTTTAATTCTTTGATATGTTGAAACACTTGAAAAGGCACATCAATGGCGGCAATAAGAATTAAGCCCGTCGATAAAATTAAAAAGCTATAAACAAACAACCAAGCTCCATGCACCATGGCTTCGTCAAATGACTCTCGCCCTAAATTAATCAAGTCTTGATGAAACAAAATGTAGATGATGTAAGCAGCCATCGCAACAACAAACACCTTGCCAATGGCTTTCAATAACTCCATTAAAGCTTTGACAGAAAACATACGTTTTATGCCAGCCGCAGGGTTAATACGGCTAAACTTTGGTGTAATTTGGTCTGAACTCATAATCCACCCGCCTAGCAAAGCAGGTGTAAAAATAGCGACTATAGCCATGAGCATTAAAAATGGCGTAATGGCCCATAATGCCGAAAATAGCGCCTCGCCAAATCGAGTGACCATAATATCTGGCGCCATCAATTCTTCACGTGTAAGCGTCCAGCCCTGCTTCATCATTTCGCTTAGATCTTCGATCATTTTTTGACCGAACATAATAAAACCAATAGCACCAAACACCATAATAGTCATCGCATTAAGTTCTTTTGAACGCGGAACTTGCCCTTTGTCACGAGCATCTTTTAGCTTTTTTTCGGTGGGTTCTTGGTCTTTTTCTTGTCCGCTTTCGCTTTCAGCCATTAGGGAGCTCCTCCCCCTATGCCCACCCCTATCGCAGCAGGGGGGCTTATCTGCGCTATTGCCTGGCTCACTTGCATGGCATCAAACAACATGCGACTAAAGTGATCTGGAAAAGTAGGCATAATTAACATAACGATTACAAAGCCCATAAAAATGGTCACTGGGAAACCCACCGAAAAGATATTAAGTTGCGGTGCCGCTCGTGTCATAACACCCATGGCTAGGGTTAACACTAAAATTGATATGAGGGCAGGAATAGCCAACCAAATCGCCCCGACAAACATCGTTGAACCCCAACTGACAATGGCCCAAAAACTATCTCGTGAAATGCCTATTTCGGCAATAGGCAGAGTCGTAAAACTATTCACTAATAACTGAATTAACATCAAATGCCCCCCTAATGACAAAAACAACAAGGTGCCCATTATGAGAAAAAACTGAGATAAAACAGGCACACTCACTCCATTTTGAGGGTCTATCATGGTGGCAAAACCTAAACCCATACCCATTGAAATAGCCTCACCTGCAATTAATAATGCGCCCATTACCAGCTGTAAAATAAACCCCATGGCAATGCCAATAAGCACTTGCTGCACTGAAATTAATAAGCCACTTAGCGATAAAGGCTCTACTGCGGGTACTTCAGGAATTAAGGGGAATACTAATATGGTGATCGCCATTGACAGTAAAACACGAACTCTGGTTGGCACGAGTCTCGTACCCAACACTGGGATAGCCATTAACATGGCGCTGATGCGCATAAATGGCCAAAGTAACGACCCCACAAAAGCAGTCGCTTCTGCAGCAGAAATTTCCATTAGCCGATAAGCCCTGGAATGTTAAGATAAAGTTCGCGCGTATAATTAACCAGTAAATCTAACATCCATGGCCCTGCTACCATTAAAGCGATGACTAAAATAAATAACTTAGGGATAAAGCTTAAGGTCATTTCGTTGATTTGAGTGGCTGCTTGAAACATACCCACTGTTAAGCCAATTACCAATGCAGAGATAAGCATTGGTGCCGCTAACAACACTACAATGTAGAGCGCCTGCTGCGAAAGATCAATAATGGTGTCTTCATTCATTTTTAAGCCTTATGTTGCGACTAAAAAACTGGTAGCGAGCATGCCCATTATTAATGCCCATCCATCCACCAGTACAAACAGCATTAATTTAAACGGTAATGAAATCATCATGGGTGACAGCATCATCATACCCATCGACATTAAGACACTGGCGACCACCAAATCTATAATAACAAAAGGCACGAACACCAAAAAACCAATTTGAAAGGCCGTTTTTAACTCACTGGTGACAAAAGCAGGCATTAATAAGGTAAAAGGTGTGTCTTCTGGTGATTGAATATGCTCTACGCCTGCGATATCGGCAAACATTCGAATATCGGTCTCACGCGTTTGCGCTAGCATAAATGTTTTAATTGGCCCTGAGCCTTTTTCTATGGCTTGAAATACACTGAGTTCTTGTTCCAAATAAGGCTGTACCGCTACTTCATTTATTTCTTGAAAAACGGGGGTCATAATAAAAAGGGTTAAAAACAACGCCAAACCTAAAATGATTTGATTCGACGGTGTTTGGGCGGTACCTATGGCTTGGCGTAAAATACCCAAAACAATGACAATTCGAGTGAACGAGGTCATCATTAGTAACATCGCAGGCAATAAGGTCAACACCGTCATTAACGCAATAATTTCTATGGTGACGCTATAGCTTTGTCCATCGGCTGCGCCGCCTTGAACCGTAATAGCAGGGATACCGGTATTAGCGACTTGAGCAAAAGCATCTATGCCAATCAGTGACAAACCCAAAATGGTCACTATTTTTAAAAATAATGGCTTAATCATTAATTTTACCACCGTCTGCTTTTTTATTTTTAAGCGCTTGTTTATCAATTAGGCTATTAAACTTTGATTTAAACGATACGTTCGTCGAATTAGACGTATCAACGGGTGTTTTTAAACTGTGTAATTTAGATATTTTTCCAGGCGATAATGCAATTAATAGCTGCTCATCTCCCACTTGAATTAATGCGATTCGGTCTCGTGAGCCAACCGATAAGGTGGATATTATTTTTATCAATCCTTGGCTTTGATGAGGGATAACGTTAAAACGCTTTACCATCCATGCTAGTAAAAAAATAATACCAACGACTAAGCCTAACGATAACAAAAGTTTCGTTATGTAGTCACCGGTTAGTGGCCCAGTCACTGTTTTATCAGTTGCCGCATTAACGCTGGCTGATAAGTAAAAACAAAAAAATAAAACGGCTTTTATTTTCATTATTTTAAATTTTTAATACGTTCTGCTGGGCTAATAACATCGGTTAAGCGAATGCCAAATTTTTCATTAACCACCACCACTTCGCCATGGGCAACTAAGGTATTGTTGACCAATACATCCATTGGCTCACCTGCTAATCGATCAAGTTCTACGACTGAGCCTTGATTGAGTTGCAATAGATTGCGAATACTAATTTTAGTACGACCTATTTCCATGGCTACGGTAACAGGTATGTCTAAAATCACATCTAACTTAGCATCACCCGTTGTAAACTCGCCGCCAGAGTCTGATAACTCATCCATTTCTGCTACTTCAGGTTCATCTCGAGAAGGCGGCCCATCTACATCTTCCTGTTCTTCCATTGCAGCGGCCCATTCATCGGCCATCGCATCTTGGTCTACATTTTCGTCTTCATCACTCATTCGTTTTTCCTCTTATTTTTTCTTGCGGCTTTTAGCAATATCACTGGATGAGGCTCTATTTCCTTTTAAGGCTGCTGTAATTTCCTTATTCTCCATATCAAACAGCTCAATTATTTCGGTGACAGATATTGCTGCCTTATCATTATGCTGACCATACTTGCCCCTTAATACCGGCATTTCTTCTGCTAGTAATAGAACACTTTCTGGCATATCAAAAGGGATGATGTCGCCTTCTTTTAAATCAACTAAGTCTGAAAACTTCATTTCTTTTTCACCCAGCAAAGCCGACACTTCGACTTTGGCGTGCATTAATTCTTCACGTAATAAAATAGCCCAACGCTCATCAGCCTCACCAAGGTCGCTCTGTACGCCAGCATCTAGCATTGTTCTAATGGGTTCTATCATTGAATAAGGTAAAACAAAGTGGATGTCACCACCGCCACCATCCAGCTCGATATGAAAGCTTGAAACCACAATAACTTCTGAAGGGCTAACGATATTAGCCATATGGGGATTCACTTCATGACTGTGGTAAGAGAAATCAACGCTCATTACTGGCATCCAAGCTTTGACCATGTCGTCAAAAATCATATGCACGACTTTTTCTATGACTCGAAGTTCAGTATGAGTAAATTCTCGACCTTCTATTTTGGCGTGAATCGAACCATCACCACCAAAAAAATTATCGACGATAATAAACACAAGCTTAGGATCCATCATCACTAAACCCGTACCGCTTAAAGGCTTCATCTTCATTAAGCTTAAGCTGGTAGGCACGAACAAACTGTGAATATATTCTGAAAACTTAACCATCTGAATACCATTCACCGAGAGTTCGGCTGTTTTACGCAACATATCAAAAACACTGACACGAAAATAACGAGCAAAACGCTCATTGATCATTTCAAGGGTCGGTAAACGTCCTCTAACGATCCGTTCTTGATTATTAAAATCAAAACTTCTGGCCTCACCATCTTCAACTTCATCTTCAGACGTGGTATCAACCGCACCGTCATCGACACCATGCAATAAGGCATCAACTTCATCTTGGCTTAAAATATCAGTGCTCATTTCCTACTCATTTTGTTTTTATAATATTTATCTTGCTTACTGCATAACAAAGTCAGTAAAGAAAATATTTTCAACTTCTCCACCACTGCCATACTTATCGATAACATCTTGTACCGTTTCAAGCACTTGTTGTTGTAATTTAGCCTTACCTTCTGACGTGCGTAAATCGGCTGATTTTTGTAACCCAAACATGGTGAATAGATTATTTTTAATCAACGGCATATGCGTTGTTAGCTCTTCCCCTACTTCGTCGGAATAGGTTAAAATTTGTATACCCACCTGTAAGAAACCAACGGGATCATTTGGGTCTAAATTAACCGTAAAGGCCGGTTTAATTTCAATATAAACAGGGTCTCCTTTAGGTTCGACTTCAACCACTTCTTCTGTAGCGGCGTCTGAAGCATCTTCATCACCCCCCATTAAAAACAGGGTAGCACCAACGGCAATGCCAATTAATAACACGGCGCCACCGATGATCATCATCATTTTTTTCTTACCGCCACTACCTTCTTCGCCGTCTTCAGCTTCTTCGGTTTTTTGTTCTTTAGCCATTTTTGTTTCCTCTTTTGCTCAATATGATAAATCAGACACGTTTGAGCTTAGTTTTATTATATAAAGTTTTGTTAAGCAGATTGCATGCCAATAAATAAAACAAAGTAATTTCAAACACTTAGGCTTATTAATTAGAATGATTTTAGGGTTTGTCAATAAAAGAGCGCTAATTTCGACAAAATAATGACGTTTTAAGAAAGATACGTACAATAGTAGTCCGTGATGCTAAAAATCTTTAGTTGAAATTTAGAGTTAGCCGCAACAGTAAATGATTCTCCACCTTTAACCGCAAGCCAATCTGTCGCATTTGGCAACATCACCTCTAATTCACCCGATAAAATTTCCATGATTTCTTTTTCGGCTGTACCGAACTCATACTCACCCGGCATCATCACACCTAAAGATTGCTTTGAACCATCGGCTAAAACAAAACTGCGGCTGGTGACTTTGCCGTCAAAATAGCTGTTAACTTCTTTTGTTAATGTTACATTTTTTATTTCTGACATATCTTTTCTCTCTAGTTGTAAGCGATAGCCTCAATCACTGCCATAAGCGTTCAATTTCTGCTTTTAATATAGCAATACCTTTTTTAATTTGTGCTTCACTTTGCACAATATTCATTCGAATACATTCGTGCTGATGCTCATCATCGTCATTTCTGCCGGGATAAAAATATTCACCGGGCACAACAAGCAGACCTTTTTCCTTAAGACGTTGATATAGCTCTGTGGTACTTATCCCTAATGACTTAAAACGTAACCACACAAAAATTGCACCTTCTGGCTGATGAATACTAAAACGTTCATCCGAAATGGCTGATTTTAATAAAGACACAATTAAGTCCACCTTTTGCTGATAAAAAGGTTTAATCGTGTTTTGACATAAATCATCTAGCACATCGGTTTTTATCATTTGAGTGACTATTGAAGCGCCAATACCAACTGGTGACAAACTATGATTTGCAGTGATATTGGACAAGGTTTTTATAATTTCTTCTTGGGCAATCACAATACCGGTTCGCACTCCAGGTAAGCCCAGTTTAGATAAGCTCATACACACAATCGTATTGCTATTCCAAAAGGGCTGAATCTGGCTAAACACAATACTAGGAAACGGCGTACCGTAAGCATTGTCTATCAACAAAGGTAATTTATATTGCCTAGCTAAGGCATCTAACCTTTTTATTTCATCGTCACTCAACACATTACCACTCGGGTTTGTCGGTCGAGACACGGTCATTAAACCAATCGTTTCATCTAAGGGTAAGTGATCAAAATCGACATGATATTTAAAAAAACCATTTGCTTTCTCTTCAATCAAGGCGGGATGACCAATAAGTTGATCACCTCTAATACCGACATCACTATAGCCAAGATATTCAGGTGTTAATGGCAGCAATACCTTTTTATTAATCCCTTGCGAATTTTCGCCTGAGAACATGTTAAACAGTGAAAAAAATGAATTTTGGCTGCCTTGAGTCAAGGCAATATTTTTTCGTGATAACGTCCATCCAAATTTACTTTGAAAATAATCAACTAAAGCATCTAAGAAAGAATCTTTTCCTTGTGGCCCATCATAGTTAGCAATAGCATTCATCAATTCACCAGAATTCAATTGCTGCTGCAAAATACTATTAACTTCTATTTGTACCTGTTTTATCGCTGCGGGGTTACCGCCACCTAACATGACGACATCTTCTCGTAAGAGACCTTCATTGAGATCATCCATTAATTGAGTAATGCCAGAAAAACGATTAAATCGGTCGCCAAAATTTGAATAGTTCATAGTATAGAAGGGTCTCTAAAACCTTATTAAAAAACAAAAATTTAAAATAACTAAAGCATTCTCTGGATAAGTCTAGTCATCAACCCAGTGCTTAATGCAACGCTCAATAAAATGTACCGTTTTCATTATTTTATGATACAAAGAACCGTCATAATATTTCTAACTAACGACCAACTTTTTTAATCTAAGCTTAGGGGCATACTATAAAAAACAATGTTGCAATAACATAAAGAACATCTTCACCCCATATAAAATAATGATTGCCTAGATATAGTGAATCCTTTTAAAAAGAATGGCTTATCAAACATACGTAAAAGAATTAATCATTCATTGACAAATTCAATCAAACTTTAATGGAGCTTTAATGAGCCTACGACTTTAGTCTAATGCGGTTTTAAGTAGGCTAAAAGATTTAATTTTGCACTGTTGCAATCTAAATCCAGAGTGTTACATTGCCTGTCATAGTGAAAGAAGCTATATCTAAAAAATTATATTTCAGAGGAATATCAATGAATAAATTAACAACTACTATTGCTTTAGGCGCTGCCCTAGCAATTTCTGTAACAACTGCATCTGCTGACACGTTAAGTGAAGTTAAAAAGAAAGGCTACGTCCAATGTGGCGTTAGTACTGGTTTAGGCGGCTTTTCTAGCGCTGATGCCAAAGGTAACTGGCAAGGTATGGACGTTGATGTTTGCCGTTCAGTTGCTGCCGCTGTACTAGGCGATGCTAATGCCGTTAAATTCACACCGTTAACAGCTAAAGAGCGTTTCACTGCTTTACAGTCTGGCGAAATTGACATTCTTTCTCGTAACACGACTTGGACTTTAACGCGTGATGCATCACTTGGCTTAAACTTTGCTGGTGTTAACTACTATGATGGTCAAGGCTTCATGGTGACTAAATCTTTAGGTGTTAAATCTGCATTAGAATTAGACGGCGCTGCTGTTTGTATTCAAGCGGGTACTACATCTGAATTGAACCTTGCTGATTATTTTGGCGAGCATGGCATGAAGTATAAAGCAGTTACTTATGATTCATCTGATGCAACTATCAAAGGTTTTGAAGCCGGTCGTTGTGACATGTTGACATCTGATCAATCTCAGCTTTATTCTCTACGTATCAAATTAAAGAACCCTGGTTCTGCCATGGTACTTCCAGAAGTTATTTCTAAAGAGCCTTTAGGTCCTGTTGTTGCTCAAGGCGATGACAAATGGTTTAACATTGTTAAATGGTCTCATAACGCTATGTTAAACGCTGAAGAGCTTGGCTTAACATCTGCTAACGTTGATAGCATGATGTCTAGCAAAAACCCTGCAATCGCTCGTATGTTAAGCGGTCAAGGCGAAAAGCTTGGTTTACATGATAGCTGGTCTTACAACATCATCAAGCAAGTGGGCAACTACGGCGAATCTTTCGAGCGCAACGTAGGCATGGATTCACCTCTTAAAATTTCACGCGGCTTAAACGCATTGTGGAACAAAGGCGGCTTAATGTACGCACCACCTATTCGTTAATTCGAATTTAAGAAAGGGGCATAATTTATGCCCCTTTTTTTCTTTATTTATCCAGTATTTTTTTTACTATAAGACAAATACTGAATAAATAACAATAATAGAAACGACTTAGTTTGCTTTATTCTAACCATTAAGTCATACAATAATTATAAATTGGAGTACACAATGTCTGATCTAGAAAGCGGACTAAAACCGTCTAAACCCCCCATTTGGAATGACCCAAAATATAGAGCTCTATTCTTTCAAATACTCTTAGTCGTGGGTTTAGGCTACTTTTTAATTTCCATCGTCAGTAACACTTTAAATAATATGGAAGCCCGTGGTATTTCTACTGGTTTTGCATTTCTGTCTGAAGTTGCTGGTTTTGGTATTTTACAATCACTGATAGAGTTCAACGAAACATCTACCTATGGCCGAACCTTCTTAGTCGGCTTATTAAATACCCTTTTAATCGCTGGTTTAGGTATCTTTTTTGCGACTATTATTGGTTTTGTTATGGGTATCGCCCGATTATCTCAAAACTGGCTAATTTCTAAAGTTGCAACTGTCTATATAGAAATCTTTAGAAACATACCGTTATTACTACAGATTTTCTTTTGGTATTTTGCTGTATTAGGTGCTTTACCAACCGTTAGAGATAGTATTTCATTAGGCGCAGGCATCGAATTTAACAACCGTGGCTTGTATATGCCTGGGCCTGTCCCCGAAGATGGTTTTGCCTTAGTTTTATGGCTCTTTATCATCGGCATTATTGCGACAGTATTTTTAAGTAAATGGGCCTCTAAGCGCCAAGAAAAAACGGGGCAGCAATTTCCAGTTTTCTTAACCAGTTTAGGCCTTATTTTCGTCATACCTTTTATCGTTTTTTTAAGCATAGGCGCTCCACTCAGTTGGGACTATCCTGAATTAGGTCGTTTTAATATTGAAGGTGGCATATCCATTATCCCTGAGCTATTAGCCTTATTAATCGCATTAACTATTTACACAGGTACTTACATTGCTGAAACTGTGCGCGGTGGCATTAATGCTGTTAATCATGGTCAAACAGAAGCGGCTTTATCCCTAGGTATGACGCAGGGACAAACCATGCGTTTAATTATTATCCCCCAAGCTATGCGCGTTATTATTCCACCATTAACCAGCCAGTACTTAAACTTAGCAAAAAATTCTTCACTTGCAACCGCTATTGGTTATCCCGATATCGTCGCAGTGTTCATGGGTACTACACTAAATCAGACCGGTCAAGCCGTGGAAATAACAATAATGACCATGGCCGTTTATTTAACCATTAGCTTAAGCATTTCAATGTTTATGAATTGGTTTAATGCCCGCGTCGCTTTGGTAGAGAGATAGGAATACAATAATGACAACGACTACAGAAACTTACGAGCCTGGCTCACACCCGGATTTACCAGCCCCAACTAATACCACTGGATTCATTGCATGGTTACGCAAAAACTTATTTGCTACTTATGTTGATACCATCTTTACGCTGTTTATATCGTACTTAATTTATTTATACATGCCCCCTTTAATTGAATGGCTATTTGTTGATGCCGTTTGGACTGGCGCTACAAGAGATGTTTGTGATGTTGAAGGTGCTGGCGCTTGTTGGGCATTTGTCGATAATCGCATGAACCAGTTTATGTATGGCTTTTATCCTGAAGAACTATTATGGCGCCCCGATTCGGCAGGCCTTTTATTTATCGCTTTAATGATCCCATTATTCATTAAGTCTTTTAAATATAAGTTTTATTTAGGTGCGTTTATCTTAATTATTTACCCCATCATTGCTTACATTTTAATTCATGGTGGTTCGTTTGGCTTAGAAATCGTAGAGACTAATAAATGGGGTGGCTTAATGCTGACACTCATTTTGTCAGCTGTTGGTATTGTCGCTGCATTGCCATTGGGCATTATGTTTGCACTAGGTAGACGCTCTGAAATGCCTATTGTTAAATCAGTGTCTGTTATTTATATTGAATTTTGGCGCGGTGTCCCATTAATTACCGTACTGTTCATGTCATCGGTTATGTTACCTTTATTTTTTGCCGAAGGAACAAGCTTTGATAAGCTATTACGCGCCATGATCGGCCTTATTTTATTTCAAACTGCTTATATGGCCGAAGTTATTCGAGGTGGTTTACAGGCCATACCAAAAGGTCAATATGAAGCGGCTCAAGCACTGGGCTTAAGCTACTGGAAAACCATGCTCCTCATTATTTTACCGCAGGCACTAAAATTAGTGATTCCTGGCATAGTCAATACCTTTATCTCACTCTTTAAAGATACAACATTGGTATTAATTATCGGTTTATTTGATTTACTCGCTATTATTCAGCAAGCTAATTCGGATACATCATGGCTAGGCTTTGATACAGAAGGTTATGTGTTTGCTGCCTTTGTCTTTTGGATTTTTTGCTTTGGAATGTCTCGTTATTCCATTTCTTTAGAAGAAAAATTACATACGGGTCATTAAGAAGACACTGAACGCTAATCTCATGCTTATTTTTATAAGAATAATAAATACAGGAAATCACTATGTCAGATAACAATGAAAACGTTATAGAAATGAACGGCGTCCATAAATGGTATGGCAACTTTCACGTCCTAAAAGACATTAACCTTAAAGTAAAAAAAGGTGAGCGGATTGTTGTTTGTGGCCCTTCTGGATCTGGCAAATCAACTCTTATTCGTTGTATCAACCACCTTGAAGAGCATCAAAAAGGACAGATTATCGTTGATGGCATCGAGATTAATCAAGATTTAAAAAAGATTGAGCAAGTCAGAAAAGAAGCGGGCATGGTGTTTCAACACTTTAACTTGTTCCCTCATTTAACCATTTTAGAAAATCTTGTCTTAGCCCCTATTTGGGTTAGAAAAATGCCTCGTAAAGAAGCAGAAGAATTAGCTATGCGCTATTTAGAGCGTGTTAAAATTCCTGAGCAAGCACACAAATTTCCTGGGCAAATGTCGGGTGGACAACAGCAACGTGTGGCTATTGCGCGAAGCTTATGCATGAACCCAAAGGTTATGCTATTTGATGAGCCTACATCAGCACTTGATCCTGAAATGATATCTGAAGTACTGGATGTAATGGTAGGCTTAGCTGAAGAAGGCATGACCATGATTTGTGTAACCCACGAAATGGGTTTTGCTAAACGTGTTGCTGATAGTGTTATTTTTATGGATCAGGGTGAAATTATTGAATGTAACAACCCCAATGATTTCTTTAATAATCCACAAAATGAACGTACTCAGTTATTTTTGAGTCAAATCATCCAGCATTAAATTGATTAAAAGATACCGGAGTCAAACACGCACCATTTTAACGTCACTCCTTTTATAACTAATACGACTAAACTGTTGTTAGTTATAGTGTTCGATTGACTCCGGTAGCGTTAATACATTTAGTTCTAAACAATATCTCCTTCGGGTTTTTGCATACTTTGTCAAAACTCTTAGGGGATATTGTTACTTCAAAGCATTAACAATAGCGGCTAAATCTTCAATTGCTTGCTCATTTTTTTCTGTCCAAGGAAAGCCACAATTAATTCGAATATAGTTTTTATACTTCCGAGTTGCTGAAAACAAAATTCCCGGCGTAATGCCAATATTTATTTTCATTGCTTCATCAAAAACATCAATACAATTAATACCTCTTGGCATTTCTACCCACAACACAAAACCACCTTGTGGATTACTAATACGCGTCCCTTCGGGAAAGGACTTTGCAATCATAAAACGTCCTTTTTCAACTTGCTCTCTAAACGCTTTGCGTAAACGAACCAAATGACGTTCGTACTCACCCGATGCTAAAAACTCTGCCATAGCCATCTGCAATAAGGATGCAGTCGCAGAAAAGGTAGCTTGCTTCCATTCCAGCAATTTATCAAAATATTGCCCCGGCAATACCCAACCCACTCGATAACCTGGCGCTAAGGTTTTAGAAAATGATGAACAACTTAATACTAAACCTTTTTTATCATAGTTTTTTGCAATGGTTGGTCGACTCCCTGAAAAATACACATCACCGTACACATCATCCTCAATTAATGGCACATCATAAGATGACAACAATTCGACCATTTCTTTTTTCTTAGCATCTGGCATTAACGAGCCTGTTGGATTATTAAAATTAGTCACCGTTAACACGGCCCTAATATCCATAGTCTCTAAGGCATCGGCTAATGACTCTAAAACAATACCTGTTTCTGGGTCTGTTTCAATTTCTAATGCCATCATGCCCATACGTTCAATCATACGCAGCACCGCAAAATAAGTGGGAGTTTCAATGGCTATAATATCACCCCGCTTTGCGACCACTTGAAGGCTTAACGATAAGGCCTCTGTCGCACCACTGGTCGTAATCACTTCATCAGGGCTTACTGAAATGCCAATATTTTGATATTGCATGGCAATTTGCTCACGTAGACGTTTATGTCCGGGTGGAAAACAATAATCTAATGCTGCTTTTGGAAACCGTGCTGCAACACGATTAGTTGCTCTAATTAACCCTTTAAACGGCATTAAATCGATAGAAGGTTTAGCCGCTCCAAAGGGAATAACACTAGGGTCATTAGCCATTTCGAATACTTCTTCAAATATTTTCCCAAACTTAACCTTACGCGGTGCGGATGAATGAGGTTTGCATTTAGGAATTTTGATCGAGGTATCAAGCGTGGCACTGACATAAAAACCAGACTGCGGTTTCGCCTTTAACACGCCCTGCGTTTCTAAACTTAAATACGCTTGATTAACCGTCGTAATGCTGACTTTCAGTTGCTTACTTAATTTTCTTAATGAAGGGGCTTTATCACCTGGTTTTAAAGTACCTTTCTCAATCAAATCTCCAATATATTTTGATACCTGATCGTAAAGAAAGCTTTCAGAATTTGTATTTAAAGAAACTGACATGACGCACCCTTAATTGTGTATGTAACATTTAAAGTTTTTAGCAACTGTCACTCTATCAGTTATAGAGTGATTAACCTATTTTATGCACAGTCCCGAATCCTCAGATAGAAATGTGAAAAGAGTGTAATCGCTTGATGTGCATAGTGAAACGAAAAACTTCGAGGTCACCTTATTGGTGATAAGAAGATTTTTGGTTTTGCTAGGTGCATTAAGAGGTTGCGATATTTTTATGTTCTATATCTGAGGATTTGGGACAATCTATTTATAGACTTTTTTATCTACGCCGTGCTTTTGCATTTTGTCGTACAGTGTTTTGCGAGGAATATCTAGAATATCCATCGTGGTTTTTAATACCCCGCCAGACTTTACCAAAGCTTCTTCAATCATAGCCTTTTCAAAAGCATCGGTATGTTCAGCAAGACTCATGGGCGCGCATGGCTTTAGCCCTTTACCGTCTATTTTCAAACCGCAATCATCGCCTAATAGCACATGCCTTTCTGCTACATTTCTAAGCTCTCGTACATTGCCTGGCCAGTTAAAACTCATTAACATTTGGTTTGCATTATCTGGAATAACGGGCGCTTCTTTGCCATAACGCGAAGCCGCTATTAACAAAAAGTGTTGAAATAAACCGGGGATATCTTCACGACGTTCGCGTAAAGGTGGAATATCAATGGTGACGACGTTTAGGCGATAATAGAGGTCTTGACGAAAGGTTTGACGATTGCTCACGTCGCTTAAATCAACTTTACTGGCAGAAATAATTCTTATATCCAAATGTATCGTTTCATTAGAGCCAACTCGTTCCAGTGTTCTTTCTTGTAACACGCGCAACAAACGAACTTGTGCGGTGAGAGACATTGACTCTATTTCATCTAAAAAAAGAGTGCCATCTTGAGCATATTCAAACTTACCGATACGTTGCGTTTCTGCATTGGTAAACGCACCTTTTTCATGTCCAAACAATTCACTTTCAATCAATGCTTCAGGGATTGCACCACAATTAATAGCGACAAAGTTTTTATGACTTCGAGAGCTTTGTTCATGCAACGAACGTGCTATTAACTCTTTCCCTGTGCCTGTCTCACCTAATATCAATACATCTGCATCCGTTTTTGCTAAGGTCGATACCATTTTACGTAATGATTTCATGGCTAGGGTATTACCGATAATCCTTGGCCCTAACTGATTTTGCAACGCCAATTCTTCTCTTAATGATCGATTGTCTAGAATTAATTGGCGCTTATCTAATGCGCGCTGAACACTCTCCACTAAACGGTCTGCTGCAAACGGTTTTTCAATAAAGTCATAAGCGCCTAAACGCATACATTCGACCGCTAATGAGATGTCGCCATGACCCGTAATTAAGATCACAACGAGATCTTGATCAACCTCTATTGCATGCTTTAAAAAATCTTTACCATTTAAGTCTGGCAAACAAATATCGCATATAATCACGCCCACAAAATGCTCGTTCAATGACGCTAAGGCTACTTTAGCCGAGCTATAGGTTGTTACTTTAAACCCAGCTAATTCAAGGGTTTGTTGGTTTGCGATGCGGATATCTTCTTCGTCATCGATAAAAACAATATTAGCTTGTTCGTTATTCACCATTTTTCCTATATTTTGATTGAAGTAATGAAATGCTAAATTTGGCACCATGAGGCTCTAAATTTTTAGCCGATAAGTGACCGCCAAAACCATCAATAATTCTTGCTGAGATGGATAAGCCTAAACCCATACCTGATTTTTTGGTCGTAAAAAAAGGATCAAATATTTTAGCCTTATCATTTTCATCAATACCATGTCCATTATCATCAATATGAATAACAATGAATTTCCCCCTCACTTCACTACTCACTGTCACCAATCCATTGGGGCTATCGCCAATAGCAAACATGGCATTATTGAGAAGATTGATGAGTACTTGCTCAAGCTGTATATTATTGGCCTTAACCAACAAATTTTGTGCCACATCATCAGTATTAATTTGAATGTTAAACGCTTTAAATTGTGGCCTTGAAATATCAATAGCTGAATGCATAACACTTTTTACATTAACTTGATCAAAAGCCCCTGAAGACTGTCGTGCAAATAACTTTAATTGAGAGCTAATTTTACCCATACGCTCGGTTAAAGCTGAAATTCGCTTTAAGTTTTCATCGACCTGTTGCTCTTGACTTAAAGCCAAAAATTGCCGCGCATTATCCGTATAACTTCGAATGGCGGCTAAAGGGTTATTCAGTTCATGGCTAATACTCGCAGACATTTCACCTAACACGGCTAGCTTTGCTGTTTGTATTAACTCCTTTTGAGTTTCTTTTAATAACAGCTCAGTTTGCTTATGCTCATCAATTTCACGACTTAAATCTACTGTTCTAACATTGACCTCATGCTTCAAGTTTTCTTGAGCTTTTAATTGGTCTAATGCTTTCTCTTCACGACGTTTTTGTTTTTGCCTAGCTAAATAAATGACTAAAAAGAAAACAACAAGTACCAATAGTAAAATAATCACTGCATTTCTTTTATCTATAGCCACACTGTTTAACGGTGCAAATACTTTTACTGACCACTGAGGCTGGGGCATGTCTTGATGAATCATTAAATATTTATTTATTTTACCCTCTCCTAATTGCACTGTTTGATATAAATCATGGACAGTATCCACTACTTTATAATTAAGTAAGCCTATTTGTTTACGACCATACTGCTTACTGTTTAATAACTGCTTTCTAGTGTCATCGTTAAGTGTCTTAATACTCATATACAACCATTCAGGTTGAGTCGTTATTAAAACCACCCCGAAACGGTCAGTGACAATAAATTTAACATCGCGTTGTGCCCAGTGTTGTTCAATATTAGATAAATTCATTTTTACAACAATCACACCTTTTATTTTTTGCCCAGATAAAACAGGGTATGAAAAATAATACCCTCTTTTACCTGATGTGGTTCCTAAGGCAAAGTATCGTCCCAATCCACCTTTTAAAGCATCAATAAAATAAGGCCTAAAACTAAAGTTTTTTCCAATAAACGCTCTCTCTTTTTGCCAATTACTGGCCGCTAGCGTTAACCCATTAATATCCATCAAATAAGTATCCGAAGCTCCAATCACATGGTTAACTTCAGCTAAAAACTGATTCAATTTAAGCACCTGTTCTGAGCCTTTCGAACCATCTAAAAAATCTTTCAATTGTTGGTTTTTTGCAATTAATTGAGGCACATCTTGAAAACGATTTAATTGTGCATTGATATGCCCTATAAATTGCTCTAATTGTTGAGCGCTGTTTTTCGTTAAGGCCGCGACTGCTGACTGACCAATAATATACTGTGTCAGTAAAACTGAAAGCACGAGAAGCAGCATCAAGTAAGTGACAATAGGCAACCGATTTAAAGGGAATTTAATGAAATTCATTCTGCATTGTATGCACTAACTTAAAGGACGCAACCACCTCTTAAATTTTTATTATTTTAGATGTTAAATGACCCTATTTTTTTTAATAATGGGTGGCTAATGACCCATTTAACAAAAACAAGACATCTCTAAAATTAAAATAACCTCGCCATTTCAATTACTTAAATAAGACCCCTGTTAAATAACCACTTGGCACACTAAATGCTATGACTTATATGATTCTAAAAAAATAATACCTTTGGAGGTAAATATAATGCGTAAAGTTATTCTTGGTTTGGCTATTTCATCCGCTCTTGCAATGGCGAGTACATCCGCCATAGCTAATTGTGATCCAGGCGAAATCGTTATCAAATTCAGCCACGTAACCAACACGGACAAGCACCCAAAAGGCATTGCTGCCACGTTACTAGAAAAACGTGTCAATGCCGAAATGAACGGTAAAGCGTGCATGCAAGTATTCCCTAATTCAACACTTTATGACGATAAAAAAGTGCTTGAAGCGATGTTAAGTGGCGATGTTCAATTAGCCGCACCTTCATTGTCAAAACTTGAAAAATTCACCAAAAAATTCCGTATTTTTGACTTGCCATTTGTATTTGACGATATTCATGCAGTTGACCGTTTTCAAAATTCTGTCGATGGCGATAAGCTTAAAAACTCAATGACTAAACGTGGTTTAAAAGGCTTAGAGTTTTGGCACAATGGCATGAAGCAAATGTCGGCTAACCGCCCACTCATCAAACCTTCTGATGCTAAAGGTCTTAAATTTAGAGTTCAAGCATCTGATGTGCTCGTTGCACAGTTTGTCCAGCTAGGCGCAAGCCCTCAAAAAATGTCTTTTAAAGAAGTCTATGGCGCTTTACAAACTAAGGTTATTGATGGGCAAGAAAACACTTGGTCTAACATTTATGGCAAAAAGTTTTTTGAAGTTCAAGATGGTGTGACTGAAACTAACCACGGCATTTTAGATTACCTATTAGTCACTTCAGATAAATGGTGGAATAACTTACCTAATGATGTTCGTAATCAACTAGCTACTATCATCAAAGAAGTGACTGAAACTCGCAATGGTGAATCGACTAAGGTGAATAACGCCAATAAAGCAAACATTATTAAAGCAGGCGGTACGGTTCGTACTTTAACGGCTGCACAACGCCAAGAATGGGTCGATGCGATGAAACCTGTTTGGAAAAAGTTTGAAAAGAACATTGGTAAAGACTTAATGAATGCGGCATTAAGCGCCAATAAGTAGACGTTAATAAGTAAATAGTTATACCTTTCATCTTAGTCTGACTTTCAGGCTAGGGTGATTGCCTTAGCATTTGGCTTAATAATCAAATTTTAAGGCCATCATCTAAATACAATAACAACGCATTAAATTCACCAACTATGAAACCACAAGAAAACACCAAACTGGGTCTATTTATAGATAATATTGAAGAAACAAGCATAGCAATCTGCATGGGTTTAATGACGCTCATTACCTTTGCTAATGTGATTGCGCGTTATGTGTTTAACAGCAATATTTTATGGGCGTTAGAGCTCACTGTGTTTTTATTTGCTTGGTTAGTCATTATGGGGGCTTCATACGCGGTTAAAAAGCACGTTCACATTGGGGTTGATGTGGTGATTAACATGGTGTCGGCTAAAACGCGCAAAACCATGGCGCTTTTAGCGGTCGCGTCTTGCTTAGCCTTTTCTATACTGCTGCTGATTGGCTCATGGAACTATTGGTATCCCTTTATTTCTGAACGCGCATGGCTAGAAACAGAAGACATTCCTATGCCGCAGGCTTTTATGTTTTTGGCGGACATTTTTAATGAAGGGGAGGCTTACGAAAAAATTCCCCGTTTTATCCCTTATGCGGCCTTACCCCTTGGTCTTTCACTCATGACATTTCGTTTTTTACAACTGGCTTGGCAAATTCTCACTAATAAATGCGACAAAATAATTGCCAGCCATGAGGCTGAAGATGATTTGCAAATCGCCAAAGAAGACCTTGCAAAAAGTTTAAAAGGAAACGTCTAATGGAAATTCTTATCCTCTTTACCTTGATTATTATCTTCATGTTAATTGGTGTGCCTATCGCCATTGCCTTAGGTCTTTCGAGCCTTATCTTTTTAATGGTTTTGTCAGATGCGTCATTATCATCTGTCGCGCAAACTTTCTTTTCTGCTTTTGAAGGTCACTACACGCTTTTGGCAATTCCATTTTTTGTCTTAGCCTCGGTCTTCATGTCAACGGGCGGTGTAGCTCAGCGTATTATTCGTTTTTCTATTGCTGTTGTTGGTCATTTTCGTGGTGGCCTTGCCATAGCCTCGGTATTTGCTTGCATGATGTTTGCGGCACTTTCAGGCTCATCACCAGCGACGGTTATTGCTATTGGTGGCATCGTTATTGCTGGCATGGTTAGGGTGGGTTATACCAAAGAATTTGCCGCTGGCGTTATCTGTAATGCAGGTACATTAGGCATTTTAATCCCCCCTTCTATCGTCATGGTGGTGTATGCCGCAGCAACCGATGTTTCGGTCGGGCGTATGTTTTTAGCGGGTGTTATCCCCGGTTTATTAGCCGGTAGCATGTTAATGGTAGGCATTTATATCTACGCTCGTTATAAAGGCTTACCTTCACAACCTTGGGCTGGTTGGCTTGAGGTTTTTTTAGCCGCTAAAGATGCAAGCTGGGGTTTATTATTAATCGTCATTATTTTGGGCGGTATTTATGGCGGTATCTTCACCCCAACAGAAGCCGCAGCTGTAGCAGCCATTTATGCCTTTATCATTGCCAATTTTGTGTATCGAGATATGGGGCCTTTTAAACAAAAAGGGTCTGGCGGCATCATGCTGTTATGGCGGGGGCTTTCAGTTTTTTGGCATGAAGACACCAAAAAGAGCCTGTTTGAAGCGGGTAAGCTCACCATCATGTTGATGTTTATTATCGCCAATGCGCTAATTTTAAAACATGTATTAACCGAAGAGCGCATTCCTCAAGCCATTACTGAGGCCATGTTATCAGCCGGTTTAGGCCCCATCACATTCCTTATTATTGTTAACATCATTTTGTTAATCGGTGGGCAGTTTATGGAGCCTTCTGGTCTGTTGATTATTGTTGCTCCCTTGGTCTTCCCCATTGCTATGGCCTTAGGCATTGACCCCATTCATCTCGGCATTATCATGGTGGTGAATATGGAAATAGGCATGATTACGCCGCCCGTGGGGTTAAATCTATTTGTCACCGCAGGCATTGCGGGTATGTCGGTGCTTAACGTTGTTAAAGCTGCTGCGCCTTGGTTAGGTATCTTATTTGTGTTTTTAATTATTGTGACTTACGTGCCAGCCATTTCAACTTGGTTACCCACCTTAGTGATGGGGCCTGAACTGGTGATACAGTAGAAGCCTTTGCATGTTTTTATCAAAAAATTAGGTTTTAAGCGGGTGGCGGATTACCCGTTGACCATTTTTTAAAGCGTTTTTCACAATAGCTTAATAAAGATTGATAATTAGGGAAATACAAATCAAAGCCCTCTTCTGCGGGGGCATCGTATTCACAAAAATCATTGTCGTGGGTGCGACAAATGGTAGGCCGGTCTTCGTAAATCCCACATCGCCCATCGTGCTCTAAGTGTGTGCAATCGGCTTCAAACAGCACAAACCAACCATCACTGTCTTTATAGGCTTTTACTTTTTTATGCGACACTTGCCAAAGCAATATTTCAAAATCATATTTTGAACGCGGCGTGTCTATTTGTTGGGTCACATAGGTGCAACACTTAGAATTCGTGCAAAGGTCACATTTATGTTGTGGCTCGACAACAATATCCATCGCTTTATTTTAACCAATCTTGCGGCTTTAAATAATGCTCATAGAGCTTCGCTTCTTTTGTGCCTTTTTCTGGCTGATAATTGTACTGCCAATTAACTTCAGGTGGTAATGACATTAAAATAGACTCAGTACGCCCACCTGACTGCAAGCCAAACAAAGTACCTCGGTCATACACTAGATTAAACTCAACATAACGGCCACGGCGATAAAGTTGAAACTTCTTTTCCTTTTCGCCATAGGCATCGTCTTTTCTACGTTCAACGATAGGTACATAGGCGGGAATAAAATGATCGCCGACACTTTGCATAAAAGAAAAAGCCGTCGCAAAATCAGGCTCGTTCATATCATCAAAAAACAATCCTCCAATGCCTCTTGGCTCATTTCGATGTTTTAAATAAAAATATTCATCGCACCATTTTTTATACTTAGGATATGCGTCGTCACCAAAGGGCTGGCAAGCATCTAAAGCGGTTTGATGCCAGTGTTTACAATCCTCATCATTGCCATAATAAGGCGTTAAATCAAAACCACCACCAAACCACCAAATAGGGTCAGCACCTTCTTTTTCGGCGATAAAAAAACGTACATTAGCATGTGATGTAGGTATATGAGGGTTATTAGGGTGCATCACCAGCGATACGCCCATAGCACGAAATTCACGACCTGCTAATTCAGGTCGATGTGCGGTGGCAGATGCAGGTAAATTAGTGCCTTTAACTTCTGAAAAATTAACCCCAGCTTGTTCAAACACCGCACCATTTGTTAACACACGGGTATCGCCACCGCCACCGCCATCGTTATCTCGTAACCATAGATCACTGACAAACTTTTGCTGACCATCAAGGTCTTCTAACGATTGGCAAATAGAGTTTTGAAGGCTTTTTAAATAGTCACGTACGATATTAATATCGGGTTGCATCGGGTCTCTCTAGATAAATAAAGTGGTGCGGTGAAGTCTTGATTCACCATCACCAGCTGGGAGTATGGGGTCGGAGTCGAATATCGCCATTCATAATGTCACGAACAAACTAAACATAAACGCTGAACTAAATTCAATGCCCATCTAACTCGACTCCGACCCCTTAAATATTTGTAAAAGCTAATATCCTATTATTAGCAGGCATTTCATGGTCTTTTACTAAGGTTAATCCTTGCTTCATGGCAAGCTCACAAATGGTTTCAAAGTCTTTAATGCAACTTAATGGATTATTGTTTTTTAACCACACATCAAAGCGCTTATTACTTTCACTGCTGTAAGCACCATGATAATTAAAGGGGCCATAAAACAAACACACCGCTTTTTCGTTAAGCACTTGCCCTAAGCCATTAAAACAATCTTCAACTTGTTGCTGACTCATTATATGTAAAGCATTAGCAGAAAATACAGCATCATAACTCGATTTTGGCCACGCGCTGGATACATCTAATTCTATCGGAGACAGTAAATTAGGTAATTGAGCCAGATCAAGCCATTGCGATATACCCGTCAAATTATGGCTTAAATCAGAAGTTTGCCAATTTAAGTTATTAAGCGATTGGGCAAAATGCACGGCATGTTGCCCTGTACCAGATGCTATTTCAAGCAGGTTGTCACACGCTTTCAAATAAGGTGAGATAACGCTTAAAATAACATCCTTATTATCATCGCACGAGGCTGCATAAGGTTTCATTAAAAATCAGCTTCCTCAATTTCTAAAAAGGCTTTGTTGATTACCTTACCTAATAAACTATCAAATTCTTCCCAGTGTTTATAATCGGTTAACACCGCTTCGACATCAGCTCGCATTTCAAAATCACTTTTGTCATCTTCGAATTGAATTTGTACCGATTGATATAATAATTTATGTGCATCAAGTGCTTGCTTCAACATAGCCTTACCGCCACTTTTACCATGACCAGGCACTATCACTTTTGCATGAGCCGCAGCCACTGCTTTTTCCACGCTATTCCATGTTTTTTTAATATGCCCTTCAGCATGTTGGTTAAGACGTCCATTAAATAAATTGTCGCCCATAAAAATAGCTTCGCCACCATTCACGGCAATCATAATATCGCTGTGACTATGTGCAATACCATAATGGTAAATTGTAAATGACGTGTTACCAACATTAATCACATCACCATGTTTAACGGAGTGATTGGCACCAACAACACTTGACTGAAGACGATCACTTTTAGTTAAGGCCTTAATCGTACCTACCCATGATTCACCCACTGTTTTAGCCTCGTCTATAGTGACCTGATGCCCATAAATAGGCACATTAGGATAAGCTTTAGTAAAAGCGGCATTACCAAACCAGTGATCGGCATGAATATGTGTGTTAAAAACAGCCACCACAGGCTTGTCGGTTAGTTTTTTTATCGCACGCAACACCATTTCACCGGACTCAACTGTACCACCTGGATCAATCACCACAACACCTTGGCTGGTCATGACAATACCAGGGTTATTCATAAAGCCTTGATTTATCTCATTCGGCACAGCCGTTGGCCCATGCACAACATAAACCGATGAGGAAATTTTATCCGCAGGGTAATCTTTTATAACAATTGGTTGCGCCAATGAGACAATAGGCAGTAACAAAAAAATCGAAACAAAAACGGCTTTAAACATAAACTAGACTCTATAAATTGAATAAGGACGGTTTATATTAACCTGTATTTAGCGAATACGACACTTTTCAAAAAATCATTGCTTTTTTTATTGCAAAAACAATATCTTGGACTAGTTTATAAGTATTAATTTACTGTTTTTGGAAACTTTAATGTTTCTTTTTATGTAACTACTCAGCGTAAAACAATAAAAATAAGTCTTGACAGGTTTTTGG
>CAYZQE010000002.1:0-81327 GCA_964480635.1 uncultured Gammaproteobacteria bacterium
CCTAATGAAGCTATTTTAATAAACACTCTCACCTTACAAGAAGCTAAAGATAGTTCTGCTGTCGAAAACATTATCACTACTCATGATGAGCTGTATCAAGCAGAACTGTTTATTCACGAATCTAATAACCCTGCTTCTAAAGAGGTACGTGACTATGCAATTGCTTTAAAACAAAGCTTTCAGCGTATACGAGTCCATAAAATTATTCGTTTAAGCGATATTTTATCCATTCAACAAACGTTAGAAAAAAACAATGCAGGTTTACGTAAAGTACCAGGTACTACTTTAATAAATGAATTGACCAGAAAAACGATTTATACCCCACCACAAGATGCAACTGAAATTGAACGGTTAATGCTCAATTTAATTGACTATATTAACCAACAAGACACTCAAAATTTAGACCCTTTAGTTAAAATGGCTCTTATTCACCATCAATTTGAAAGCATTCACCCTTTTTATGATGGCAATGGGCGTACTGGCCGCATTATCAATATTCTTTATCTTGTCGCTCAAAACTTACTCGATATTCCCGTACTTTATTTAAGTCGCTTTATTATTCAAAACAAAGATGAATATTATCGACAGTTGCAAAATGTGCGTCAGAGTCAAAACTGGGAGCCTTGGCTTCTTTTTATGCTGGATGCCATTACTCAAACGTCACAACAAACGATTGTTTTAATACAAAAAATAAAGCACTTAATGATGCAATATAAACATGATATTCGACAAAACTTACCTAAAATTTATCGCCAAGAGTTGATTAACAACCTTTTCAGCCATCCTTATACTAAAATTGATTTTATTATGGATGACTTAAATGTTAGTCGAATCACTGCCACAAAATATTTAAAACAATTAGTTGGGGCTGGGTTTTTAGCCCAGAAAAAACTAGGGCGCAATAATTATTATATCAACGTCCCTTTATTAAACATTCTCTCAAACACCTAATTCACTTGTAACCATCCTTCTTAAGCGTAAAATTCTGCGTTTTGAGCTTAACCTTATGGCCTCTATCACCATTTACAGCACAGGCACTTGCCCTATTTGCGACAAAACCAAAACTTTTTTAACAAAAAAGAATATCCCATACGATGAAGTTCGCTTAGACCAAGACCAAAGCGCGCACCGCGAATTTGCTCAAATCACCAATGGCGCTCGCACCGTTCCGCAAATTATTATTGATGGCAAATGGATTGGCAGTTTTGCTGAACTGACTGAATTACACATGGATGATGAGCTAGACCAATACATGATTACTGATTAAGTTATTACTGTGAGTATTAGCGTTGTTATCCCTGTTTATAACAGACCGATTGAACTCTTGAGAGCTGTTGATTCGGTTATAAACCAAACCATCCCTGTTAATGAAATTATCATTATTGATGATGGCTCAGATGATGATACCGTTAAAACAATTCTAAGTTTACAGCAACAAAACCCAGCAATAATCAAAGTCATCACCCAGAGCAATCAAGGTGTTAGTGCCGCTCGAAACCGAGGTATTAAAATAGCTCAGGGCGATTGGATTGCCTTTTTAGATTCTGATGATGAATGGCTGCCTAATAAAGTCGATGCCTTTTTAAAACACATTAATCAACACGCTGACTGCCAATTATTTCATTCGGATGAAATTTGGATTAGAAACGGTGTGCGCGTTAACGCCATGAAAAAACACAAAAAACGTGGGGGTATGATCTTTAATCACTGCTTACCTCTATGCGTTATTTCACCGTCAGCGAGTATTTTACATAAAGCACTATTTAAAAAAGTAGGCTTATTTGATGAAAGCTTACCTGCTTGTGAAGATTATGATTTATGGTTACGCCTTTGCCACAATACGCCTGTTTGCTTTAGTGAAGAGCCCTTAATTAAAAAATACGGGGGGCATGATGACCAGCTTTCAGCCAAATATTGGGGGATGGATCGTTTTAGAATTAAAGCATTAAATTCGCTATTAAAACAAAACGTATTAAGTAAACAAGACCAAAATGATGCTGCCGCCATGTTATGCAAAAAAACTAAAATTCTTCTAAAAGGCGCTAAAAAGCATAATAATGTAGCGATTATCGAAGAGTTTACCCCTATTTTAAACCACTATGATTGCAGCTAAAACCATAAACCAAGCACTTTTAGAACAGCCAACCCATAGCATTATTGTGTGTGCCTTAGCTTGTGAAGCAAAACCATTCATCGATACTTTTAAACTTAAAAAGCAGCGTGATATTCATGCCTTTTCTGTTTATCGGGCTGGCTCTATGGTTGTAATGGTTAGTGGACTGGGGCAAATTAACATGGCTGCCGCTGTCAACTGGTTATGTGCGTACCTTAATTCATCATCACCTCAGTTTTGGCTAAATATAGGTGTTGCAGGTCATGCAAGCGCCGATATTGGCGATTTATTTTGTATTCATAAAATAACCGCACAACAGCAATCCCTTTATCCCACTAAATGGCTAAGGCATAAAATAGCCTTAGAGCAGCTTAGTACCTTTAATGGCGAAGAAACTGGCTATAAAAAACGGGGTTTATATGACATGGAGGGTTTTGCTTTTTACCAAGCCGCCACACGCTTTAAGCAGCAAGAATGCGTGCAGTGTTTAAAAGTGGTCTCTGATAACAAAAATCACGCTATCAATAAAGATAAGCAGTTTATCTCTGAGCTTATTGCTCGAAATATGGATGCAATTTTAGCGTTTATAACATTACATACTTCGGCAATAGCTCAACATTATGATGAGCCATTGCTTGTTGAATGGCAGCAAACATTAATGCAAAACATTCATTTTAGTTATAGCCAGCAAGTGCAATTATCCAAGTTCTGTCAAGCCATGCAGAGCCATTGCATGGCGGTTGAAACGCTTAATTTTAAAGACTTGAATGAAGCTAAAGAGGTTTTAAAATACTTGAAAATGTCGCTTGCTCAGATGGCAGTTGAGATATGAAGTCACTCTCGTTTTTTATCATACTGTTCACATTGCGCACGCTCACTAAGACAGCTAACAGCTTTAGGAGCGCGCATTAATATGGTCGATATCGTTTATGTTGAAAATGAAGTTCGTGAGCACCCTCGAACACTTTCTATTTTAAAGCGCTTAAAAAACGCAACCGTCGTCGAAATTGATCGTTATAGCGAAGTTTTTAACCCAAAATCACAAAATTTTCGATTACAAAAAAACAATCCTGCTTTAATCATTGCGAAAAAGCATAAAGGCTTTGTGCTGCCCACGCCCGAAGGCTATGGCGTGGGTAGTGATAAAAACTTTTACTTTTCGCATATGCTTAATTGCCTATACGATTGCCGCTATTGTTTTTTACAGGGCATGTACCAATCAGCGCATTATTTGCTGTTTGTAAATTACGAAGATTTTTTCACTGACATCAAACAAATAGCCGCTGCACAACCCAAAGAAGATTATTGGTTTTTTTCAGGTTACGATTGCGATAGCCTAGCTATGGAACCGATTAGCCATTTTAGTGATTATGCCATTGATGCCTTTGCTGATATCCCAAATGCTTATTTAGAATTACGCACTAAGAGCACTCAAATTCGTCATTTGCTTACAAAGTCACCCAATGCAAAGGTCATCCCTGCCTTTAGCTTTACCGATGATGTTAGCCATAAACAATTAGAAAAAGGCGTGCCGACTATCGCTAAACGCATTGCCGCAATGAAAAAACTACAAGACCATGGTTGGCAACTGGGTTTAAGGCTTGACCCTTTGGTTTATCATCCCGAATATCAGCAAAGCTTTAAACAATTATTGAAACAGGTTTTTAGTAGCCTTGACGTCTCTAATATTCATTCAGTCTCCTTAGGCGTGTTTCGCCTACCCAAGCAAACTTTTAAAAACATGCTGAATTTATACCCACAAGAAAAGTTATTTAACCAATCTTTTGATAGCAAAAACAATATGATAAGTTATGAACAGAGCCGCGAAGATGAGATGATGGATTTTTGCACTCAAGAGCTTTTAAAATACATAAAAAAAGAGCAATTATTCCCCTGCCAGTTTTAACTAACACTTACTTAGCGCTATAAAATACACCATCAATCAACAATAGGATATTATAAGGTTTTTGCCTATGGCTAAGCCTTTATGAGCAAGCTTAATAACACCATTTTAATCACTGGCTCAAGTTCTGGCATTGGCGAACAATGCGCAAAAGCCTGTCTCAATAATGGCTATAAAGTGATCGGTTTAGCCAGAGATTTTACAAAATCTAGCTTACAGCACAAAAACTATACGTCTGTTACTTGTGACCTCAATAAAGTAAAACAACTAGAGTTAACGGTTAAAGACATTATAAAGCAGCATCAACCCCATCATTTTTTACACAGTGCTGGTTTTGGTCGGTTTGGTTCATTAGAACAATTTTCATCGGCTCAAATTCAACAGCTTATTCAAGTTAATTTAGTCAGCGCCATTCTCATTAGCCGACTCCTTTTACCTAGCTTTAGACAATCGTCTCATTCAAAAATGATTTTTATGGGGTCTGAATCGGCCCTAACTGCTGGTAAAAAAGGGGCTGTATATTGTGCCAGCAAATTTGGTTTACGTGGTTTCGTACAAGCATTACGCGAAGATTGTGCTGCTGATCAAATTGGTGTGAGTTTAGTAAACCCTGGCATGGTCGATAGCCCCTTTTTTAATTCACTCGATTTTCGCCCCGGCACAGATAAATCTCACTCGATTAAACCTTCAGATATTGCTGATATCGTGTTATTTATACTATCTTCATCATCACATTTTGTAATAGATGAAATTAATTGCTCTCCAGCCATAAAGAACATTGATTTTTCTAAAAAAGCAGAATAGTCTGCCTTTATAATCCTATAACAATTATTTAATCATAAACAACCCGTGAAATTACAACAATTACGCTTTTTAAGTGCTGTCGTCCGCAATAATTTAAATGTTTCTGCAGCGGCAAATGAACTCTACACTTCGCAACCCGGTGTTAGTCATCAGATAAAACTATTAGAAGAAGAGCTCGACATCGAAATCTTTGAGCGTTCGGGGAAAAAACTCACCGGTATTACAGCCGCTGGGTATGCCGTGTTAGAACATGTCGATGAATTGCTAACCAATGTTAAAAGCATTAAACAGGCTGCCGAAGAGTATAGTAAGTTTAATAAAGGCACCTTATCCATTGCCACAACGCATACTCAAGCCAAGTATGTTTTACCCCAAGTGATTAAACAATTTAAACAAATGTACCCCCATATTGATTTACTGATTCACCAAGGTAACCCTCGTGAAATGTGTAAAATGGCTGCCAGCAACCAAGTTGATTTTGTCATCGCAACTGAAAGCTTAGATGACTTTGATGAATTACAAACCATTCCATGTTATCAATGGAACCGCTATGTCACCGTTCCACATCAACATAGCTTAGCCAATAAAAAAGATTTAACACTAGCTGATATTGCTGCTTTTCCGGTACTGACTTATTTAATGGGCATTTGTAATCAATCTCAAATGTCAGAAGCATTTGATGCTGCACATTTATCGCCTAATGTTGTTTTCACTGCGACTGATTCTGATATTTTAAAAACCTATGTTTCTTTAGACTTTGGTGTCGGCATTATTGCTGAAATGGCTTGCGATGAAGAGACTCACAAAAAATTTAGCCTGACATATTGTGGCCACCTATTCCCAAATAGTGTGAATAAAGTTGGTTTTAGGCATTCACGGCATATCCCTGAGCATCAAATTGCCTTTATTAACTTACTAGCGCCACAATTTACAACGGCATTGCTAGAAGATATTATCCATACTAAAGACAAGCAACGCCGCAAAGATAAAATTAATTCTTATCCTGTTCGCTTCTTCTCAGAACACGAAACAAATTAAAAATATCGCGTTAGTTTTAGCCTGCTTTGTTGTATCAATAAGTGATGCTGACATATCAATTAATCAGGATTTTAAATATTTAAATCAAATCCGCCAAGAAGCCAACCTCATCCCTTTTAAGTGGAATGAGCAACTTGCCAAAACGGCTCAAAACCATGCTGATTATCTCACCCATAATAATCGCCATGGTCATCATGAACAAAAAAACTCTACTTATTTTACTGGCGAATGGGTAACGCAACGAGCCATAGCATCACATTACCCTAACCGTATGGTGAGCGAAAATGTCACCTCAAAATCGGGGGATAATCTCTTTTATAAACCCATCGATAGCTTAATGAGCGCCATATACCATCGCTTTGGGTTTTTAGACTTAAGCAATAATGAAGTGGGTATCGGGCATAAGCATGGCTCGATGAATTCTTATGTTTACGTTATGGGTGATTCGACTATCACTCAACTTTGTGCTCAACCTGATTTCACTGGTTTTGGAGAATATAACTTTAAAATTTGCGCTGACGAAAATAAACGCATCGAAAAACATTTAGTTGAAGCCAATAAACACAAAGCACAGTCTCGTAACCCTAAAATCATTCTTTGGCCGGCTAAACAGGCAAAAGATATACCACCTGTTTTTTATCAAGAAAGCCCTGACCCATTACCTCATCACAGCGTCTCTGCTTATCCTGTTTCTATACAGTTTAATCCTGCTTTTTTTAAAAAGCCGCCAAAGCTCATCTCTTTCAGCCTACAACAATCGGATACTAAAAAAACGTTAAGGGCCATTAAAGTAATGAACCAAGATAACGACCCCAACAAACTCTTTAGCCCTTATCAACATGCTTTGTTTCCTAAACAACGATTAGAGTGGAACACAAAATATACGGCAACGGTTCATTTCACTAACCTTGATAACCAAACTAACAAGCAACTATCTTGGACTTTTCATACCCAAAAATTTAACGCACCAATATTAACTATTTTAAAGTCTGATCAAAAATTTAAAGTGATGAAAGGGCAACGTTATATTCTCTACTTTCCACCGCGCCATGCCCAAGATACCCAAACTGCGTTAACATATCGTGATTATCAAATGGGCCTAGAACTGAACTATATCGATAAAAACACACTCAATGCTTATATTACTAAAAATGGTAAAGCCGAAATTACCTTTCATAATAAAACCGTAGAACTATTCACTGAATAAAAAGGAATAACCATGCACATTAAATTATCGCTCAGCGTCATACTACTGACTTTTGCCAGTTCAAACTTATATGCTGACAATAGCATTCCACGTTGGTATTCAGCACAACAAGAAACTGAAGGAAAGCTTGTCTTTCAAAAAAACTGCTCTGTTTGTCATGGCAATAAAGCCGAGGCAACGCTCAATTGGAAACAACCCGATGCCAATGGCCAATATCCACCGCCACCATTAGATGGCACGGCTCATGCTTGGCATCATAGTTTAGATATTTTACGCCAATCAATTCGTGATGGTGGCACTAAAATTGGCGGCTTAATGCCTGCGTTTGAAAAGGTACTTAAACCACAAGATATGGATAAAGCCATTGCCTATTTTCAATCACAATGGTCTGATGAGTTATATGCAAAATGGAGTAAAAATTTTAACGTAGAGCCCTTAAAACAAGTTGCTCCTAATAAAGCGGCTAAAAACCCCGTTTTAAAGCGTTTAATCGAACGATTAAACGCACCTGAAATAGAGTCTATCAATAACGTTGCGAATGGGCAATTGTACGAAGTTAAAACCAAAGGGAAGATAATTTATTTAACCAAAGACGGGCGATTTGCCGTACTTGGCCAACTCATTGATTTAGAAACAGGTAAAAACCTGTCTCAATAAATTGATGTTGTCACGAATTTAAAGCCCACTTGTCAAAGTGGGCTTTAACTATGTAGAGCGGTCTTGCTCTAACTCATCACTTTTTGTAGATGCTAATTGCTCACTCATCAGTGCTTTAAAAGTAGCTAATTTTTCTTGCACTAACTCATAGGTTTTATCTATATTGCTGGCAATATCGCCTTCTAAAACATCTAGGCCACTCAAGATGGTGCGCGCTTCACCAAAACCTTGGTCTACGCCAGACGAAATTAAATCAATATAATTATTTAAAACGGTCTGATCATCTTCGCCTTGATGATTATCTCGATAAGCTTGATAACTTAATGTTGATAAACTCACAATGCGATCAGCCGTTGCTTCTGGGCTTATATCTAAACCTGAATCGTAACCCTTTTGAATAGCGTCTTCGCCTAGCTCAGGCGCCAGTTGTTCGTTAATTTTATCAATGGCTGTATTAAAAAGAAGTGTTAAGGAGTTGTCTTTTGAACCTATGCTGACTTTCGCTGATTCCATAATAGAGACATTCAACTCTGCCTTTTGCTTCTCAATTGCTGATAACTGTTCTACTTTTTTTACAGCCATAGATTCAGCCGAATCTTGTGGTACTACTGTACTTTGAACTCTTTCTATTGGCATCTGCATTGTTCTTATCCTCACTTAAAATCATATTTATAAGGCTCCAACATTCAGAGCCTCACATTTAAGTATAGTCTAATTTTAATAATCTATGTTTAAAGCTCTTTCAGGGCTTCTTTAAGCTTTTGATTAAATTCTTTTTTGCCACTGAATTGATATGCCTTGATAAGCTCTGGCCAAGGTTGATATTGCAAAATGGCTTTGATTAGCAAGGATTGGTTTTTCTCAGATAAGTAAGAGGCCTTATGTTGTAGCTTAGACAAGACATAGTTTTTCAAATCTGGCAGTGCATACTCAAAGCCTTTATGCCCATAAATATAAGTGTCACAACGGCTCATATCCGCGTCACCAAAACTAGGTATTAAGCGTATTAAACTGGCTATTTGTACGGTTGGCATCGTTTTAAAATGGGTCAATAAGCGCTCTGCAAACGTTAACTTTAAGTTATTTTGGCATGTTTCTTTATATTCACTCGCCGCTTTACTTAATGACATCAGCATTGTTAGCGATGGATTACCTGTTGAGGTACCTTGCCCCACACCCACCATCATTAAATTCATGGCATTGTTGTGCCAAAAATTTAAACGTTGCTCATCTAAGGCAAAAACGGCACCTAAATAATCAACTTTGTTGTGTTTTGCAAATTCAACGCCTAACTGTAGCAAATAACTTCCAATGCCTTTATTTCTAAACGGCTTGGCCACTGCAATACGTTGCACTCTATACCCTATAAGTTCTGCAAACCCTTCGCAGCCTGCATGTACCGTTAAACCTTGTGCTAATAAGTGCCCTTGTGGCCGTCGCTTTCCAAAATAAATATCACGAGATAATGCTTTGCTTATTCCGCCTTCTGCCATTAGCACCATCACACCAATCACTTGACATTCGGCTTTGGCAACAAACAAGGTGATGCTCGGATTATCTAACAGCATTTTTAAATCGGATGATTGCGTTCGATAATGCGCGCTTTTTAACAATTGAAATATTTGAGCGAGTAGATTGCTGTCTTCACTCAACTGCTTTTGAGAGACCTGTTGATAGCTTATTTCTTCATCATTAAAATCGGCACTAAAAGATGTTTGCTTATGTAATAAGCTGACTTGCATCCACTTTTCTAATAAATCATTGCCTCCCCAACGCATCGGAGCCTTTAACTCTATTCTTTTTAAGGATTGTGGCTCAAAAGATGCTAAAAACTGTAACTCGAAGCCTTGGCCTGTGCCTTCATAACCTTCTAAAGTTGAGGTGTAAATGACTCGTTGATATCGCTGTTTCAATTGAAATAAAAGTGCCACTGGAATAGTCGCTGCTTCATCGACAATAATGCAATCTGCATGCTTTTCATTTTCTATTAAACTATCAATAGCAACATATTCAACATTGTCTTGTTCTGCCACAAACCTTAAACAATGTCCTGCGGCATTTTTAGAGTCCGATGTAATAATGAAATGCTTAGATATCAGTGCTGACTGCTTTAACCAACGCCCTAATAATGTACTTTTACCACGTCCTCTTGCGGCTAAGAGCGCCATAGACATGATATTTTTGTTAAAAATTGATTGTAGTTCGTCCCATGCTAATTGCTGCTGTGCTGATAACCCTGTCTCAGCATCTATAGCAGTATATTCACTTAATTTTAACGTTGATAATATTTTTAACGGTTGGTTTTGCTGGCAGCGTATGACGGAGGGTAACTCTAACTGATGTTGCAAGTAAGACAAAAAATAGTGGTTACCTTGCTGTTGGTCTTGCCAGATGTTTTTTGAGTCATGTTGATTTAACCATTCCTCATTAATCGGGTGCATTAAAACCAGCATGCCGGGTGCTTTAATAAGCCCTATGGCTCGTGCAAAAGCATCAACATCAAATCCATCGTTCGCATCAAAAATAACAACGTTAAATTCTTGCCCTAATAGCTGGATACTTTTATTAAATGGAACAACGTTTAATGATGCTGAAAAGCTATTGTTTTGATGGCTCAATACGAGGGGTTTTGAAGATAAAGCAAGCTCAGTAGCCAATTGCTGGCACCAATCTTTATCTCCAGAACAATCAACGATGATTCGTTGATTGGATGTTTTTAACACGTCATGGAGCTGAAGGCTCCATTGCTGACGTGTTAAATGTGACATTTTATGTGTTAAATAAATAAAATGTCCGCAATATTTATTTCATTTTACCAACAGCACAACTGACAAATGATGTTGCTTTTGCTTTAACGGCATCAAAACCTTCAGAAGTACCTTCTTCTGGATAACCCATACCATGCAATTTTTTTGCGAGTGTTTCACGCATTGCATCATCTTCGCTGCTGGTCGTAATATCAACAATGCCATTTTCAATATCGACATCGACATCTGAGACGCCATCTACTTCTTTTAATTTAGACTGAATCGAATTGACACAACCACCGCACTTAATGTTTTCTACGTTAAAAATCATCTCTATTCTCCTGTTTAAACTATCAATCACACCATTCACTTTAACATAATGACAAAGCAATTATAAACGCTCTATCTATTAATAATTGCTAATATAGGGTCTGGTTTAAACTTTTAAAGAACCCTGCCTTTTTTATAACTTATAACTCACTGTTTGGCTCACTTTTTTTGCTTTTTTCACTGCTTTTTCGATTGTTTCATCTCGCGCTAATGCAACACCCATTCTTCGATGCCCACTGACTTCAGGTTTACCGAACAAACGTAATTGTGTATTCGGCAGTGATAAGGCTTTATCTAGGTGATGAAAACTAACATTTTTAGATTCACCGTCCGCTAAAATAACACTCGACGCTGATGCACCCCATTGGTTTATATTTGGAATTGGCAAGCCTAATATTGCCCGTGCATGTAAAGCAAATTGGGACAAGTCTTGTGAAATCATCGTCACCATTCCCGTATCATGCGGTCTGGGTGATAATTCACTAAAAATAACATCATCACCTTTTATAAAAAGCTCGACACCAAACAAGCCATGACCGCCAAGTTCGTCGGTCACTGTTGTTGCTATTTTCTTGGCCTTGTCTAAGGCACTGTCACTCATCGCTTGAGGCTGCCAAGATTGTTGATAATCACCATTCACTTGGGCATGCCCAATCGGCTCACAAAACACTGTGTCGGTATGAGTTTTAATCGTTAACAGTGTGATTTCGTAATCAAAATTGACATGACCTTCAACAATCACCTTACCCGCACCACTACGCCCACCTGCTTGCGAATAAGCCCATGCCTTTTCAATCTCATCGACCGATTGGATAAAGCTTTGGCCTTTACCAGAAGAACTCATGATGGGTTTTATAAAGCATGGGATGCCAATGTTGGTAATCGCAGACTCAAATTCATCAAAAGTACTGGCAAATTGGTATGCTGATGTTTTTATGCCCAACTTTTCAGCAACCAAACAGCGAATGCCTTCTCGGTTCATGGTTAAATTCACGGCTTTAGCACTGGGTATGATATGAAAGCCTTCCTCCTCAAGTTCTACTAAAGTTTGGGTCGCAATCGCCTCTATTTCTGGCACAATAAAATCTGGCTTTTCTTGCTCAATAACGGCTCTAAGCAATTTACCATCTAACATGTTAATGACATGACTTCGATGAGCCACTTGCATAGCAGGTGAATTGGGGTAGCGGTCTACCACAATCACTTCCACACCATAACGCTGTAATTCAATCACAACTTCTTTTCCAAGCTCGCCACCACCGCATAATAAAACACGTTTTGATGAGAGGCTTAAAGGGGTTCCAATACTGGCCATAATCTATATTTTCCGTTGCTTTTTGTCATTAAATTAAAAATATTATAAACTGATCTATAAAGAATAAGATAATAATAAAAAATACCTTTTAATTCTCGATAAGGATGTGCAATGAAACAGCTTTATAACCAAAAACAATTCTCACTAATCACTCTACTAATTGCTAGCCTGTTTAGTTTTAACGCGTTTGCTGATGCTAAACCCATTAAAATAGGCTTGTTACCCTATCTAAGCCCCGATTTTTTAATGACACGTTATGCACCTTTTATTAATTATGTTGGCGAGCAATTAAACTGTCCCATTTCTGTCGCCACTGCGCCTAATTTTCCAACCTATATAAAACGTGCTCATAATAATACTTATGATCTTTATGTTACAGCGCCTCACTTTGCTGCCTTAGCAGAGCAAGAGCATGGCTTTAGACGCATTGCCAGACTAAGCCGTGAATTAGATGGTGCCATGGTGGTTCATGTCGACTCACCCTATACCAGTATTTCTCAACTAAAAGGTAAAAAACTAGCAACACCCGATCATCTAGCCATTATTACCATTTTAGGCGAGTTAGCATTACAAGATCATGGTATTGACCCCACTAAAGATATCATTATAAAAAGCGCTCCTTCTCATAACACCGCTCTTTTAGAGGTCATCGAAAAACGTGCTGATGCCGCTGTCGTTTCTGCTGCGGTTTATGAAAGTATGGACCCTAAGCTTAAAAAGAAATTACGCTTAATATTTTCGACATCACGAGTGCCTCACATGATGTTTTTAGCCAGCCCAAATGTGAGTGATGAAGATTATAAAAAACTAAAAGAAGTTGTTTTACAATTTACGGCTAATGGTGATGGCAAAGCTTATTTTGAAGAGTCTGGCTATGTCGATATGGTGCCTATTACAGAAGCTGATATGACAAAAATGAAAGCCATGTTGCCTTTGCTAACTCCAAGGTTAAAATAAATTATTCTTCCCCATTAACATATTTAATTACTCTAAATGAAAAAGCTCTCTTTTGGTTGGCACTCGTTAAGGTTCAAAATTGTTTTGTTTTCTGTCCTTATCGAGGTTGCCATGCTAAGTATTTTGGTATGGAACAGTACCCGTATTGCCGAAGAGAGCTTAATTGCCCAATCACAAAATCAATTAACAGAAATTTTACCCATTTTAAATACTGCACTGTCTTCGCCTATGTTGGCAGAAGATACGGCGACCTTAAAAGAAGTGTTAAATAAAATTGTTGCTGACCACAGTATTAACTATGTCGCCATTTATAACTCATTTAATGAACAACTTTTAGAAAGTGGCTCTAGTAAAACAAATAAAATAAGCTCATGGGGGCGAGATTATTCTGCCCATTTACTCAATGAAGGTCTTGAAGCTCCCTATAGAATGCGTATGTCCGTGCAAATTAGCGGTTATCCCCTAGGTAATTTAGATTTAGAGCTAGACACACAATTTATTAAAAAAACGACTGAAGATATTCGTAATCAAGGCCTATTAATCGCTGGCATTGCAATTTTACTGAGCATTTTATTACTCACTGCTCTTGGTTTTGCGCTGACTCGTAAACTTTATATATTAACTGAAGCTGCACAAAAAATGTCTACGGGTGATTTGTCCGTTCGTACCAATATACCGGGTAAGGATGAAGTCAGTGCCACCGCAGATGCCTTTAATAAAATGGCACTCTCTATCTTTCAACAAACGACTGAATTACATAAAAAACAAGAACGCTTAAATACATTGCTTGATTCTATGGAAATAGCGATTGTGTTTGAAAATAAAGAAGGCTTTATTGAATATTATAATGTTGCCTTTATGAAAATGTGGCAATTACCCCAAACAAGCATCATAAATAATGTAACTTTAGAGTCACTTCAAGGCCTTGCTCCTAATAAAGTCCTGCACACCTCTAAACCCGAAATTGTAAATTTACGCGCTGATAACCAGAAAAATATTTATCTTGATAACAAGCAAATTATTCATCAATCCTCAAGAAAATTATTCACCGATGAAGAAACTCACTTTGGACGTTTGTGGCTGTTTGAAGATATCACTGAAAAACACAAGTCACGTCAAGAGCTCGCTTACTTAGCAGAACATGATGCACTTACTGGACTTTTTAACCGTTATAAATTTCAACTTGAACTTGAAAATATGGCCAAAACAACCCAACGTCATAATCAAATGTTGGTTTTATTTTATTTTGACTTAGACGAATTTAAAGCGATTAACGATAATTATGGCCACGACCAAGGTGACCTAGTACTGATTAAAATCGCAAAAGAAATTACCTCAATTGTTCGTTCTGACGACATACTCTGCCGTATTGGAGGTGATGAATTTGCGATCTTAGCTAAAATGAATGATCACGATGAAACGCTTATTTTTGCCGAGCGTATCATCCATACCATTGCAAGAACCCCTTTTATCATTAATAAAAAAACATTGCGTATCACCTCTAGTTTAGGTGTTTCCAGTTACCCCGATTTATCTCTTAGTCCAACAGATTTACAAACCCATGCTGATATTGCGATGTATGTGGCTAAGAATAAAGGTAAGAATGCCTTTTCTATCTATGATTCAAGCAGTGATGATATGGTCGCTTCACTTAACAGCTTAAGCTGGAATGAACGCATTGACCGAGCCTTTGACAACAATTTGTTTGAGTTACATTTTCAGGGTATTTATCATGTTAAAGACCGAAGCATTGCTCATCTTGAATGCTTGATACGCTTAAAAGATGAAGAAAATAAAGGGCAACTCATTTCTCCTGCTGTGTTTATTCCTTATGCTGAAAAATCAGGTAAAATTTTAGATATTGATAAATGGGTCATAACCCAAGCCATCACGCTATTAGCGAGCAGTCTTGATGTTCCTTCTCTTGCTATTAATATATCAGGGCGCTCTTTTGACCAAAAGGATTTACCTGATTTTATAGGTAAGTTAATTAAACAACATAAAATTGACCCACAAAGATTATTGGTTGAGCTCACTGAAACAGAAGCCGTATCGGATTTACAGGATGCCAAAATTTTTATAGATGCTTTACATAAAATTGGCTGTTCGGCTTGTTTAGATGATTTTGGCTCTGGGTTTTCATCTTTTGCTTATTTAAAACACATTAAAGTCGACGTGTTAAAAATTGATGGTATATTTATTCAAGACTTAGATACATCATACGAAAATCAACTATTTGTAGAGAGCATGGTACATGTGGCTAAGGGCATGAAACAAGAAACCGTGGCTGAATTTGTTGAAAATGAAGCCATATTCAACAAATTAGAAGGCTTAGGTGTCACCTTAGCTCAAGGCTATTATTTAGATAAGCCCTCTAAAAATCACCCTGCTTTATCTTAAAAACCTTATTCAACTAATAATTGTTCAATGCTATTAATTGCCTTCTGAATATAACTACCACCAAAAAGATTGGCATGGTTTAAGATATGGTACACATTATAAAATAATTTCCGCATCTCATAACCATCATCTATTGGCAATATTTCTTTATAGGCTTCGTAAAAATGGATGCCTGGATGGCCAAATAATTCCGTCATGGCTAGGTCTGTTTCATGATCGCCATAATAGCTTGCAGGGTCATAAATAACAGGATCCCCATGCGGAGTTGCCGACCAATTACCATTCCATAAATCACCATGTAATAATGAGGCTTTAGGTTGATAACTGCGAAAAAAATAAGGTGTTTTATCGACCAATTTTAATCCTAAATCTTGCAGTTCATGACTCAGCCCATTTTTATTTGCCAATTCTAATTGATAACCTAAACGCTGTGTTTGCCAAAAATCGACCCAACTGTTTGACCATGCGTTTACTTGAGGTGTTAAGCCAATAGAATTATCAATATCAAAACCAAAACGTTGCTCAATATTGGTATGCAATTGCGCTAACTGCTGCCCAAACATGGCGCTATTTGGCTGGCCTTGAATGTCGATATAATTTAAAACCAAATAACTATCTGAACCGTAAATACCGTGTGCAATGACGTCAGGGACTAGAATTGAGTTAGCTTGGCGTAAAGTGTTTAAACTGGTTTTTTCAGCTTCAAACATAAACAATTGTGACTTTCGATTGGTTTTAACAAAATAAGAAGCTATACCATCACTCACTTTATAGGCATTATTAATATCCCCGCCTGACAGAACTTGACGCTCAGTAATATGAAATAATGATTGTGTTTCATCACTGATGACTTGTTCTAAATGTGGCCAAATCATCATATCCCTATACCGTTATTTTTTTAAATTCACCGGGCTGTAAATCATCTACCGCCCATTCATCAATTTTATAGCGAATGAGCCTTAAAGCAGGGTGATTGATAGCCGCTGTCATGCGGCGTACTTGTCGATTTTTGCCTTCTTGAATGGTTATTTCTAGCCATTGATCGGGGATATTTTTACGCTCTCTAATAGCGGGTTCACGTGGCCATAAAATGCTCGGCGGCTCTATCATCTTCACTTTGGCTGGTTTCGTAAAACCATCTTTTAAACGAATGCCTTTACGTAATTTATCCAATGATTTTTCATCGGGGATATTTTCTACCTGTACCCAATACGTTTTGTTTTTATTAAAGCTTGGGTCGCTTATTTTTTGTTGTAGCTTGCCATCATCGGTTAACAACAATAAACCTTCACTGTCATAATCTAAACGCCCTGCAGGATAGACGTTTTTAATGGGCACATAATCCATTAAGGTTTTTTTTTCACCGTCAGTGGTAAATTGACTAAGCACTTGAAATGGCTTATTTAATAAGATTAACGTTGGCATAAGGGTAATTGCTCAAAACCCTTAACATCGTCATAAAGGCGTGTTAATTGTTTGTTAATGTCTAAACGTTGATAAAACTGATTCACTTGCTGATGCACAAAAAAAGCATTTCTAAATTTCATATCCTTAATGTTTTCTCGCTGTTCAATTATCTGTTCAATTGAGCCAAATTTTTTTAAGAGCTTCGATGCGGTATGTAACCCAATGCCAGGAATACCCTTAATATTATCTGATTTATCGCCAGCTAAGGCTAACTGATCTGCAATTTGTTTTGGCTCAACACCTGTTTTTTTAATAATGTCTTTTTTTGATAAACGCACATCTTTTTGCATGTCCCAACAAAAATCATTGTCTTCTATCAACTGATAAAGGTCCTTATCATTACTGATAATAGTCATGGCATCAAACTTGTGACGGTTTTGCTTCATTATGCTCGCAATCACATCATCAGCTTCCACTTCATCACTACTTGCTTGCGCTAAGCCTTGTTGCTGTATCCATTGTTGGCACCAATGAAATTGTTTTTCTAACGCTTCGGGTGTGCCACCACGATGTTGTTTATAGCTTGGATATAATTGTTTACGTTTTGATGTTTTTAATCGCTGATCAAAAACAAAAACAATACAATTTGCCTGTTCGTTTTGCAGTAAATTTTGAGTAAATAACTTTAATGCATTAACCACATTAACAATCTCTCCTTGTTCGTTAAGCTCTTCTTTAGATGTTTTATACCAAAATTGATACATTAAATTGGTGGTGTCTATTAGGTATAACATTGGTGACACGATGAGAATTAATAATCGGCTAATTGCTCTAAATCTGTTTTGATACTTTTTAATGAGGCATCAAACATTCTTTTTTCTTCATCGTTTAAAGGCAATTCAATGACACGCTCTAAGCCTTTAGCACCTAATACACAAGGGACACCCATAGCCACATCGGTTGCACCATATTCACCCTCTAATATAGCAACACAGGGCAACACTCGCTTTCGGTTATAAACAATGGCTTCTACCATGGTTGTAATCGCGGCTGCCGGGGCATCATAGGCACTGCTGGTTTGACGTAAACTTAAAATTTCTGCACCGCCAAAACGAGTACGTTCGATAATCTCTTGTATCGTTTGTTCATCCACATAATACTCTAAAGGGATTCCAGCAATGGTGGTAAAACGCATCATCGGTACCATCGTGTCACCATGTCCGCCTAATACCATCGCATTTATATCTAAAACTGATAAGCCTGTTTCCATCGCAATAAAACTGGCCATTCTGGTTGAATCTAACACCCCTGCTTGTCCAAACACCTGATTTCGAGAAAAACCGCATTGCTTAAACATGCGAAACGTCATCGAATCAACGGGATTAGACACGATAATAATAATCGCATTTGGCGAATATTTTTTTATGTCTTGTGCAATCTGGTCCATTATTTTTACGTTAGTGCCTAAAATATCGGATCGCGACATACCCGGTTGGCGAGGGATGCCTGCGGTCACCACAATTAAATCTGAATCTGTGATGCCTTCTGGACTATGGCAGCCATTGACTTGCGTATCAAACCCCAATAAGGGCGCTGTCTCTTGAATATCTAAAGCAACGCCTTGCGGCACCCCTTCTCTAATATCAATTAACATTAAATGACGGCACAGGTTTTTTTCTGCAATAAATTGTGCTGTTGATTCGCCAACACGACCTGCACCAATAATTGATATTTTATTCATTTCATTATGCTCCTATGTCTCTTTATAATGTCGTAATGCTAGTTAAAAATAAATTCTACATTAACTTCTAAATTATGGTCTAAAATGAATATTTTACTAGGGGCCATTCCTAGAATAAAATAACGCAGTTTTTTACGTTTCATCAAAGATAAATATAAAATCATATGAATGCTTGGCTTTTCGTTTTACTTTTTAGTGTGTTTCATTCGGCATTTGCCTCCTTACCCGATTTAGAATCTCTAATCGCTAATAAAGACTATGCAAAAGCCATAAAATTAGGTGAATCCCTAAAACAACAAAACCCCAAATCAGCCTCTGTTTTATTTTATACCGCCCTAGCTTATCAACATAATAAGCAACCAGAGCAGGCCAAAAAGCTCTATTTAAACGCCATACAACATAATGCCACTTTACCTGAGATATATAATAATTTAGCCAGTATCTATGTAAACGAAAAAAACTATCTTAAAGCGGCAGAAACATTAACCTTAGCGATTAATTCTGACAAAAGTATTGCCACAGCCTACGCTAATTTAAGTCAAATCTATCGTCTTCTGGCTAGCCAAGCCTATCAACAGGTATTAGATGAAGATAGCCGAAAAAAACATTCAATGCCTCGCCTTCGCACTCAACTTCTTGTCTCGCTGAATTATCAAGAAACTTTAAATCCTTTAAAACCCGTTTTACAAACACCTATTGTTGTTGAGGTATCGCCACCACCTAGCATCACTCCCATTCAACAAATTGCTAAAAAACCTTCTGCTCAACAAGCCATCATCAAATGGGCCTCTGCTTGGCAAGCGAAACAATATCAATCTTATGTGGATAGCTATTCTAAAACCTATGCGCCTAAAAACCTTACTCGTGACAAATGGATGACCCAACGCAAAAAACGTATACAACGCCCTGGTGATCTCTTTATTACGGTGAGTAATTTTGATATTAAACTGGCCAAGGCCAAAGCTTATGTGAATTTTGATCAGCATTACCGCTCTAAAACATATCAAGATAAAGTTAGAAAACGTATGCATTTAACCTTGATTGATGGTCAATGGCTGATCACCTCTGAAGTCACTTTATCTGTATTATAATGAAGCATCTATTCTTCATTATATGTCTCTTTAGCGCGCCATTTAGTTACGCTGAGTCTACCCATAAAAATAGCTATGAGCTTGAAGTTTTAAGCACTGCTCTCGACATTCAAAATGCACGAGTGGATGCTGCTTTAACTAAAAGTAAGGCCTTAACTGAAAAATACCCTAACAGTAAAGTCGCTCACTTAATGTATGCCGATATGTTATTAGCACATATTCAACCCTTAAAAACTATTGGTGCAGGCTTATCAAATAATAGCTTACAAATTTCTAACTTAAGCGCTGAGTTAAAAAAACGATTTAATCATAATCAGTCGTATTCATTTAAAGATATGATCCCCAGTGACGTTTTATTGTTAGCCAATAACCAGCCTTACGTCATTATTGCTGATATGACTGAAGCTAGAGTGTATGTGTTTCGAAATGAACAAGGCATACCCGTTTATGAAACAGATTTTTTTCTTACTATTGGTTTAAAAGGCTTTGGTAAAAATGTAGAGGGTGACCAAAAAACACCTTTGGGGGTGTATCACTTCATTAATTATATTGACGGGAAAAAACTACCTGATTTATATGGTACTGGCGCTTTCCCTATTAATTACCCCAATATATGGGATCGAAAACTAAAACGCACTGGTAGTGGTATATGGTTACATGGCACACCGTCCTATACCTACAATAGAGCGCCTCAAGCGAGTGATGGCTGCTTTGTTCTGAGTAATGCCGATATGCTTCGTATAGACCGTTATATTTCGACTGTGACCCACACACCTGTGTTGTTAGTTAAAAATATTTCTTGGGTGAGTACGGCACAATGGCAAGCTGAGCAATTAAAAGCACTACAAATGTTTTCTTTATGGCAAAAAGATTGGGAAAGTTTAAGTCATGACAATTTAATGACTCACTACTCTAAAGATTATCTAGTCGACGGACGTAACTTTAAACAAATATCGGGTCATAAAAAATGGGTCAGCCGTAAAAAAGAATATATCCATATGGAATATTCTAATTTAAGTGTTTTCCAATATCCTGGCGAAAAGAACCTAATGCTTTTAAAATTTACTCAAGACTATAAGAGCAATAATTATAATTCAATCACTGAAAAAGAATTGTATTGGACCAAGGATGATGATGGTGAATGGCGTATCCTCTTTGAAAGCTAGCCCGAATATTGCCTGATAATGCAATATTCGAGCTAGGTTGCTTTTCTTAAAAACACTTTATTCCAGACATAAAAAAACCAGCCTTAGCTGGTTTTTTAAATGATAGACAATAAAGCCTTAAGCAATTGCGACAACTTGCTTATTTAAACGGCTCTTTTGACGAGCTGCCTTATTAGCACTAATTAGACCTTTAGTTGCTGCCTTGTCTAAAATAGGAGAAACTTTTTTATAGGCTTCTTGAGCTTTCTCTTTATTTCCGCTAGCAATTTCTGCTAAAAGTTGTTTTACGTATGTACGCATCATAGAACGCTGACTGGCGTTACGTTGACGACGACTTTCCGCTGTTTTAGCGCGTTTTTTTGCAGATGCTGAGTTAGCCATGTTTATCCTAGGTATTCAATAAAAAATAAGGCGCGCATTATCTTTATTTGGCGCTCTACTGTCAACCATGTTTCATCATTATTGTTATTTATTTGTATTTTTAAACTGTAAAATTTTTGCAGTGGCATTATTTTCAATTTTTTTCGGCTTTTCTGTGTGAAATAATGATGCTAATTGTTTATTTAGATCCACTAAAGAATCCATCATTAACGCTAAATAACGGGCTTGTTCGGCCTCGATACTATTCGAACGCCTTTTTTCACTTTGCATGATAAACAATAAACCCTTTAATCGTTGTTGTTGGTTTTTCGGTGCATCTTCTACTCATTGACTCAACAATTGATTGTGTAAGCGCTCCAACTCATAAGGGTCTCGTTGGTATAACAATTGCCATTGCTCAAAACTCCAATATTTAATACTGTCGCTTTGACTAATAAGCTTATTAGTCACGTAATTCTCGACGTAATATTTTGCCCACATTCGTTTTTGGCAATTCTTGTCTAAACTCAATAATCTTCGGTACTTTATAGCCCGTTAATTGATCTTTACACAATGCTTTAATGTCTGCTTCTGTTAATCGATCATTTTTCTTTACGATAACCGCTTTAACAATTTCGCCAGATTTGTCATCGGGCAATCCCACCACCCCTACCTCAAGCACATCTTCATGGCTTGCGATAACGCCTTCAACTTCATTCGGAAATACATTAAAACCTGAGACTAAAATCATATCTTTTAAGCGATCTACGATGTAGAAAAAACCATCAGCATCCATTGTGGCTATATCACCTGTATGTAACCAGCCATCTTTTAAACATAATGCCGTTTCCTCTTCTTGTTGCCAATAGCCTCTCATCACTTGAGGGCCTTTGACACAAAGCTCTCCCTTTTCTCCTTGTGGCAATATTTCATCTTGATCATTTTGAATGCACACTTGTGTTGATGAAATAGGTAAGCCAATACTGCCATTATATTTCTTTGAATTGAGTGGGTTAATACAAACAGCAGGTGACGTTTCGGTTAAACCATAAGCTTCTAACAGTGGAGATTTTGTTTTGGCTTGCCAACGCTCAGCGACTGCTCTTTGCACCGCCATGCCGCCACCCAAAGTTATCTTAAGGTTATCAAAATTAATCTCTTCAAACCCAGGCGTATTCATTAAGCCATTAAATAAGGTGTTGACGCCGGTTATAACACTAAAGTTTGTATTTTTTAATTCTTTAACAAAACCCGGCATATCTCGTGGGTTTGTTATCAAGTAATTCTCTGCACCAAATTTTAAAAAGGTTAAGCAATTAGCGGTTAATGAAAATATATGATACAACGGCAACGCGGTAATAATGCATTCTTTACCTTCGACAATCAGCTCTTTTATCCATTCAGATGCCTGTTGCATATTAGCTACCATGTTGCGATGTGTGAGCATGGCTCCTTTGGCAACACCTGTTGTTCCACCTGTATACTGTAAAAACGCAATGTCATCGTGCCCTGTCGGCACATCAGTGAATGTTTGTTTACTGCCTATGGCTAATGCCTGTTTAAAAGTAACGGTTTTTTGTATCGAATATGCAGGTACCATTTTTTTTACATATTTCACTACCGCATTAACAATAAATGATTTTGGAAAAGATAGTTGATCACCTAATTGAGTGGTTATAACGGTTTCTATCTGAGTATCCTTAATAACTTTTTCTAAAGTACAGCAAAAATTTTCTACAATAATGATCGCTTTTGCACCTGAGTCATTTAACTGGTGCTTTAACTCTCTTACTGTATACAGCGGGTTGGTGTTAACAACGGTTAAGCCTGCTTTTAATGCCGCAAATATTGCAATCGGGTTTTGCAATACATTGGGCATCATAATTGCAATACGATCACCTTTTTTTAACCCTGCTACTTGTTGTAAATAGGCTGCTAATTGGTCTACCTTTTCACCAATTTGTTTATAATTCAGCGTTGTCCCTAAATTAGTAAAGCAGGGTTTTTGCTGATTTTTTATGACACTTTTATGAAATATTTCATACACAGATTGATATTCATTCACGTCAATGTCTTGGCTTACATTGTCTGGGTAGCTTTTTAACCAAATTTGATCTTGTTCCATGTCTATTTCTCTTTTTGCTTTCTTTTTCTTATAGGTTTTTTGATAGTTTGCTCAAACTCATCAACCATAATGGCTTTTCTAATGGCTAGCTCTGCTTGTATCAATATATCTTTTTCTTTTTCATCAATTGTGTGCTCATCCAACAATTGCAGCATCCATTCATCATTACTCATTAAATCGGGTTTGATTTTTTTCTGAGCTTTTAACCTCTTTTCAATGGGTTCCGCTAATTCTACTTTCTTAAGTGCATCTTCTAATCGCCCTGTTATGTCATTTTCATCTTCAGAGTTAAATAGACCTTCTGTTAGAGCATCTCTTGCAGGAGATGTTTTTATCATACTTGCAGCAACTCTTTGGCCTTGTCGATCATTGGGTAAGCGTAAACTTAATCCCAGTGGAAATATAATCACTCTGATTATTAAACCAAATATTTTTGATGGGAAGTTTCTTAAAATTTCATCCAGTGCGATTTGAGTTTGATACAAACTGTATTTACAACTCCATTCAACAATAGCTAAGTCATATTTTGGCTGTCCGTCATCGTTATATTTTTTTAACACCGCAGAGACATAAAACATATGGCTCAATGCATCGGCAAAACGCCCTGACAGTTTCTCTTTACGCTTAAATGCCCCCCCTAATATCATTAAAGCTAAATCAGAGATAACCGCAAACGCTGCACTCATTTGACTCAGACGTTTATAATATATAGCCACTCTGCCACCGACTGGTGACATGCCTAAATGACTACCGCTTAGTCCATAAATAAAGGCTCTGCTTATATTTTTAAATAAATAACCAATATGGCCTAAAAAGGCCTTATCAAAAAGTTGCTGCCCTTTCTTTTCAGAACCATGATTCACCGCTTCAATTTCTTTAATTAACCAAGGATGACAACGCATAGCGCCTTGACCAAATATAATCATAGTGCGGGTTAAAATATTTGCGCCTTCAACGGTAATGCCTACCGGCACTGTTTGATAAGCTCTTGCCATATAGTTGGATGGCCCCATACAAATGCCACGACCACCATGAATATCCATAGCGTTGTTAATCACATCGCGCATCATTTCTGTATTGTGATATTTTAAAATGGCTGTAATTACTGAGGGTTTTTCTCCGCTATCCAATGCCGATAGCGTTAATAAGCGACCTGCATTCATTAAATAGGTTTTGCCTGCTAAATTAGCAATCACTTCTTCTACGCCTTCAAACTTACCTATAGATGTTTTAAATTGTTTGCGTATTCGAGCATAAGCACCTGTTGTTCTTAAAGCATGTTTGCCAGCACCAGCACTCAGCGCAGGCAATGAAATACCTCGTCCCACCGATAAAGACTCGACCAACATTCTCCAGCCCAGGCCTATTTTTTCTTCACCACCAATTAACCATTCCATTGGTACAAACACATTTTTACCTTGATTTGGCCCATTTTGAAATGCCGCGTTTAAGGGCATATGTCTATTACCTATCGTTATGCCTTTTGTTTTAGTCGGTATTAAAGCACAAGTAATGCCCAACTCTTGTTTATCGCCTAAAAGACCGTCGGGATCAAAAGCTTTAAACGCTAAACCTAGCACGGTAGCGACTGGCCCTAATGTGATGTATCTCTTTTCCCAATTGATTATAAATCCAAGTGTTTTTTTACCTTTGTATTGACGCTCACAAACAATACCATAATCAGGTATTGATCCTGCGTCAGAACCTGCACTAGGCCCCGTTAATGCGAAACAAGGGATATCTCTTCCATCAGCTAATCTAGGCAAGTAATGATCTTTTTGCTCTTGTGTCCCATAGTGTAATAATAGTTCAGCTGGGCCTAATGAATTTGGCACCATCACAGTGACCGCTGTTGATAAACTTCTTGCCGAAATTTTCATCACCACATTGGAATGAGCATGAGCTGAAAACTCTAATCCACCATATTGTTTTGGAATAATCATGCCAAAAAAGTTTTTTTGTTTTAAAAACGTCCAAACATTGTCTGGTAGGTCTTGTAACTCATGAGTGATTTGCCAATCATCTATCATGTGACAAAGTTCATTCACCGGCCCGTCTAAAAAGGCTTGCTCATCCTTTGTTAATGTTGGTTTTTTATAATTTAACAGTTTATTAAAGTCGGGATTTCCCTTAAATAAATCGGCTTCCCACCAAACAGTTCCAGCTTCTATAGCCGCCCTTTCTGTTTCTGAGATTGGTGGCATAACTTTTTTAATGCGTTTAAATAAATTATTTGAAATGTATTTTTGTCTTAATGAATTAAACGAATATAAAACAGCTAATGAAGCCCAAATAGCCCAAGCAAAATAACTAAATATTGAACCGTTATTAAGTATAAAAAATAAGCCAAAAAATATGATTAAAAGGTTTAACTGCGCCGATAATTCAAAACGAGTTTGTGCCCATAAAAAAATCAAAAACAAAAGAAAAAATATCAATGTATCCATAGTGCGCCTTTAATTAGGAGTCTATGTTAATTGATAGCAGAAATATCGCAGAGTTCCAATGAATTTATAACTCGGTATTTAGCAGATTAAAATATATTAACGTTCCCAAGTCACAAAAGGTGCAAATTTTACCCATGCAAATTGATGATGATCACTGAGTCCTTTTTGTACCATTTTTGTTTGGTGCAGATAAAAACGCTCTCCAGGCCTGCGCATTTGCACTGCTGATTTATTGGTAATTAGGCGTATTAATGAAGATGTCACGTTATCTTTATTCGGCCCCTTTATGACAACTCCTTTTTCTCTGCTTTCAAAATTTAATATAGAGCCAATTGGGGCGATTCCATTTATCTTTAAAAATAAACCACCTAAAATGGGGTCTAATTTTTTTTCTGAAAAAAGTTTGGTGAATACTCTACAAGGATTAAATAAATTATTATTGGATAATGCCTTATTTTCGGGCATCGAAATTCCTGCATAAATAAAAGGGGTTCTTAATATTAAAGCTTCAAATGAGGTATTTTCTAATGATGCCGTATTGTGGTTTTTTATAGCATCTAAGGTTACTTTATCTGCAACACCCATTTTTAATGCAGCAGCAATACTTTGAATGGGATAGTTCTTTCTTAATTCTTTTTTCTCTTCTACCGTCAGTTTTAAATTATCATCATAGATATTTTTATTGCTTTGAATCAAGCCTAAATTATAAATTAAAGCCGCTTGTAATAACGAAATTTTAATCTCTGAAGTAATGGCTTTATCAGGTAAATAATCATTAAAACGCTTTATTAATTCTGTGATTGATGCCGCGATATATAAAGGTTTTATAAAATGATATTTCTTTATTTCTGACAAAAATAGTTCACCCAATACTTGGTTTATATCCTCATCACATAATTCACTAAAGTTAATAATGATATCATCTAACTCTTTTTTTAAGGTCATATTAGCATCAGCTATCATTTTTGACTGTAACTGAGCATACTTAACAATAAGTTTATCGATACGCCCATGTAACGATTTAGAGCTGACAAAATTAATATCAAAATTATTTTGTTGTTTACTTTTTGACTTATCTTCTTGAACTAGACCTTCGGCACGCATGCGTTCATAGTGCGCCTCACTAATTCGGCTACCTTCTTTGACTAGTAGCGTGCCTTTACTATCAAAAATATCTTTACGCGCAAGCCCATTAACTATGTCAGTACTGTGTACTTTGCGATCATCAGATACAGCTATCATTTTATTATTACTTACCAATACAAAAACTAGAAAAAATCTTTCCTAATAAATCTTCTGTATTAAATTCCCCTGTTATTTCATTTAACGATTTTTGAGCTTCTCTTAAATCTTCAGCCATTAATTCACCAGACTGAGTTTCAGAAAATAGTGTTATCGCTATATGTATATATTTTTGTGCCTGTAATAATGCATCTAAGTGCCTACGTCTGGCCAAGATCGTATTATTTTCATTTAAATTCTGGCTTGTTCCTGTAACCCAATGAATTAATTCATCTAACCCTTGTTTATTTATAGTCGATATTTGTAACTCAGCAACCCTATTTTTATTAGCTTCCTTATTTAATTCACATTTTATTAAATCTATTTTATTATAAACAAGGGCATATTTTTGATCTTTTAATTGATCTATTATTGTTTTATCTTCTTGGGTAAACCCTTTTTGTGCATCAATTAATACTAAAACAACGTCTGCATTTTTTATGGCATGCCATGCCTTTTTTATACCCGCTTGCTCAATAATATCGGTTGTTTCTCTTAAGCCTGCTGTATCTAATACTTTAATTGGTATCCCGTTTAAACTAATTTGCTCACTAATAATATCTCTAGTCGTGCCTTCAATAGGTGTCACAATAGCCGTTTCATAACCCGTTAAACAGTTTAATAAACTTGATTTTCCAGCATTGGGTAATCCCGCAATGGCGAGTGTTAAGCCTTCATTTAAACGACGACCATTGTCAGCTTCCTTAATTATTTTACATAAATCATTATCAATAATTTTAAGCTTTTCTTCTATTTTTCCTTCTGCTAAAAAGTCTATCTCTTCTTCTGAAAAGTCTAATGAGGCTTCTATATAACAACGTAAATTAATAATTTGATCGGTTATCGTGTGGATTTGTTTTGAAAAGTCACCTTGTAGTGACCTCATCGCTGCCCTTGCTGCAGCTTGACTACCGCTTTCAATAAGGTCTGCAATTGCTTCTGCTTGTGTTAAATCAATTTTATTATTTAAAAAAGCACGTTCAGAAAATTCACCTGGCTTTGCAGAACGCGCACCTAGTACATTAATTTCTTGCAATAACATATCTTGAATAACAGGCCCACCATGACCTTGAAATTCGATAACATCTTCACCTGTAAATGAATGGGGGGCTTTAAAATATAAAACGATCCCATGATCTATGGCTTCTTTATTTTGGTCGTAAAAAGAACAAAAGAGGATTTTTTTCGGCGTAATTGTTTTTGTAATTATTTGCTCGGCAATTGATATTGCACGAGCACCAGAAATGCGTATGACACCTATACCACCCACGCCATGTGGCGTGGCAATCGCCGCTATGGTGTCTTTAGGTGACACAGCAAAATTTACCTTGGCTTATTTTTCAGCGTCTATACGTTTCGTAATAAAATACTGCTGTGTAATCGATAAAAGATTATTAACTACCCAATACAAAACTAAACCTGCGGGGAAAAAGGCAAAGAAAACAGTAAATACGAGAGGCAATGCCATCATCACTTTCGCCTGAATAGGATCAGGTGGTGCTGGATTCAAGCGCTGTTGAACTAACATACTGAGACCCATAATCACTGGCAATACAAAATAAGGATCCATTACAGATAAGTCATTAATCCATAAAATAAAAGGTGCTTGACGTAATTCTACGCTTTCTAATAATGCCCAATATAATCCAATAAAGACCGGTATTTGAATTAAAATAGGTAAGCAACCACTCATTGGGTTGATCTTTTCCTTTTTATATAATTCCATCATGGCCTTATTCATCGCTTGACGGTCATCACCAAAACGTTCTTTTAACGCTTTTAAACGTGGGGCAACCTTTCTCATTCTTGCCATAGAGCGATAACTGGTTTCTGACAATTTATAAAATACGCCTTTTATTAAAACAGTTAATAAAATAATGGCTACGCCCCAGTTACCAACATAACTATGAATGTTTTCTAACAACCAATACAAAGGTTTAGAAATGACGGTTAAGTAACCATAATCAACCGTGAGGCCTAAGCCTTTAGACAACTCTTCTAACTTATGAACTAATTTAGGCCCGACAAATAAATCACTACTGAAGGTAAATTCTGATTGACTGTTAACAACTCTGTTATCAGAGCGCATACCAATTGTATAGGTTGCAGGATATGTCTTTAAATTCTTTAAACTATAAATAAGGTTATTTTCTGGCTCAGGCACCCAAGCCGCTAAAAAGTAATGCTGAATCATTGCAATCCAGCCAGCATCTGATTTTAAACGAAGATTTTCATCTTCCATGTCATCAAAACTTACCTTTTCATATTTTATTTCTTCGTTATAAATAACGGCACCGGTATAGGTGTATAACAACATTGATTCATCAAGTGGGCGTGAGCGTGTAATTTGGCGATATTGACTTCCAGACCAACTCTCATTTGATTGATTATTAACTTTATGAGTTACATTTATGGCATAGCTATCACGACTAAATGTATAGGTTTTTGTAACGCTAATACCATTTTTTTGCCACGTTAACGGCACAATGAGTTGATCTTCATTTTCAGCTAAGGTGTAGCTTAACGAATTGGCTCGATAGATATCATGATGGGTCGGAGCGGCAGAATTTTTTGACCTTAAACCACTTTGAATAAGAAAAACTTCATCTTCATTTTTAAACGCTAATGCTAAGTATTCATCTACATTATCAAGAGATACGGGATGTTTTTTTAGTTTTAATGATGTAATAACACCACCACGTGTATCAATCTCAATTTCTACTAAATCTGTTTCAACTTTAATTATTTTAGCGATCGTTGCCGCAGGTTCTGATATTTGAGATAAGCTAGCTGTTTGGTCTGTCGACGTTGATATCGCCATTTCTGGCATATCATTTTGCATCATAGAATCTGATGCTAGTGGCATTCCTGTATTTTGCTGTGTGCTATTTTCAATAACAATAGGTTGTGGACCAAAATCTATCTGCCATTGTTGCCAAATTAACATGCCTACAAATGCTAAGGCTGCATATAAAAATAATTTTTGATTATCCATAAGGCTATTTCTTTACTTTATGAGTTGGCACGGGATCATATCCACCTTCATGCCAAGGGTGACAAGAGAAGATTCTCTTTATAGCTAACCAACTTCCTTTAAAGAATCCAAATGATTCTATAGCTTCTATAGAATAATGTGAGCATGTTGGATAGTACCGACAGTTATTCGCCATATATGGGCTAATAACTATTTGATAAAATTTGATGGGTAATATTAAGAGTTGACGCATAATTTTTAACATTGTGTCTTCACAGTTTGCCAATTTTTTTGCATTAACTCAAAAATTTGCTGATTGGTCTGAAACATTATTTTATGTTTCACCATAATCAGATAACTTTTATTAGGTAATTGAGATTGAGATTGACGAAAACTTTCTCTAAAAATTCTTTTCAATCTGTTGCGATCAACAGCTTTTTTAATTTGCTTTTTAGCAATAGCAAAGCCTAAACGTGGTCGCTTAGATGTTTGCTTACTGATCAATAGCGTCATCAATGAATTTCCAATTTTTAAATTAGACTTAAAAACTTGTTGAAATTCACCACCAGTAGTTAATCTACTGTGTCGCCGAAAACAAAATTGTTCGGCCATTGTATTAGCCTGATATGCCTATGGAGTTAGGCGAGCTCTACCTTTTGCTCTACGTGATTTTAATACCTTGCGACCACCAGTGGTCTGAGTACGGGCTCTAAAACCATGTGTACGGGCTCTTTTAATTTTACTAGGTTGATATGTGCGTTTCATGTTACTTCCAAAAGTGTCGACTTAAAAACAAGGCGCGATAATATATAATTATACCCATACTTCGTCAATCTTTATTTTAACTAAGTGCTATTTATTCACTATAAGTTATATTAATTAAGAAATCTCTTAACATATCAATAAAATTTTAAGCGTTATCAAGCTGTCGGCAATTACTCCTGCATTGCTCTACTAAGTTACATCCATGTGGCTTTCCTACAGGTCGCTGCCAAATTACCACCAGCGTTAGTTATCAAATCTTGTGGTATCTAGATGACAATGATTTGGCTTAGATAAAAATTATGGACTTAATCAGAGCATCCTTAAGCTTTTACTGTATCCTATTCTTTTATTTAATACTGAGTAATAGCTTTGTCTCATCCTATCTGGACCCAATGTCTTTCTTATCTTGAAGATGAATTAAGTAGCCAACAGTTCAATACTTGGATCTTACCCCTACAATTAGAATTTAATGGTAATAATTTTAAATTATTAGCCCCTAATCGCTTTATTTTAGACTGGGTAAAAAACAATAGTTTTTCTCGAATTATTGAAATTATTCAATTTTTAGATGATAGCAAAGCAATACAAGTCACTCTTAATATTGGCACCACTCACAAAGTTGAAGATACTCAATCAAACGTACCACAAAAAAAGAAATCATTTATTTATCAATCTGGCCTAAATGCTAATCATACTTTTAAAAGTTTTGTTGAAGGTAAATCTAACAGTATGGCTCGAGCTGCATCCATTAGAGTAAGTAGTTTAGTGGATAACGAATATAATCCACTGTATTTATATGGTGGGGTTGGTTTAGGAAAAACGCATTTAATGCACGCTGTTGGCAATCAAATAAAAAAAGATAACCCCGATGCCGTCGTTGTTTATGTCAATTGTGAACGTTTTATTCAAGATATGGTTAAAGCTTTACAACATAATAAAATTGATGAATTTAAAAGTCATTACCGAGGGGTTGATGCATTACTCATTGATGATATTCAATTTTTAGCTGACAAAAATAGATCCCAAGAAGAGTTTTTTCACACCTTTAACTCACTGTATGAATCAAATGCACAAATGATTATCACCTGTGATCGCTATCCGAAAGAAATTGAGGGCTTAGAAGATAGAATAATCTCTCGTTTAGGCTGGGGTTTAGCCGTCGATATAAAGCCACCTGATTTAGAAACACGCGTTGCAATTTTATACAGTAAAGTTTCTCAATATCAAAAAAATAATACGGTACAAAGAGAAATACCCAGTGATGTTGCTTTTTTTATAGCGCAAAACTTTAAATCAAATATTAGAGATTTGGAAGGTGCTATCAAACGTTTATTAGCCCAAGCTGATTTTACTGATTCTACCATAACAATGGAATTCACTAAATTAGCGCTAAATGATTTATTATCGGTACAAACAAAAATTATCACTATTCAATACATACAAAAAACAATTTGTGATTACTATAAATTAAGGACATCAGATTTACTTTCTGCTCGACGTACCCGGTCCATCACAAGACCTCGTCAATTAGCGATGGCTTTATGTAAAGAATTTACGCGTCATAGTCTCCCTGAAATTGGTGATGCTTTTGGCGGCAGAGACCACACAACTGTTTTACATGCTTGCAGACAAATAAAAAAATTAATTTTAGAAGAACCCACTATAAAAGATGATTATGAAAAATTGGAAAGAATTTTATCTACTTAAATTTGATAAAATGAATAAATAATGTATTAATTGTTATTATATTGTGGATAAGTAAAATGATTAAAATAGTATTCAGTTTATACACGAGTTATCCACAATATAATGAACAATAAATCACTAGTGTATACATTTAAAAAATCGCCTAACTTATTGAAAAGTAATAAGTTTATTGATTTACTCACAAAATAAAATTTACTAATAATAGTAATAAAGTATATATATGAATATATCTATTAATAAAGAAGACCTTCTAGTGCCTTTACAACAAGTAATAGGCGCAATAGAAAAAAAACAAACAATGCCAATTTTAGGTAATTTATTATTTAAATCTTTAGGCAGTCAACTTCAAATTATTGGTACTGATCGTGAGCTAGAACTCATTAGTACGATTGAGCTTAATCAAGTATCTGATATTTTCACAACCATACCCGCTCGTAAATTACTGGATATTTGTAAAGCTTTACCAAATGATGCACTCATCAATCTAGAAATAAATGAAAGCAGAGCTATTTTAAAATCATCAAAAAGTCGTTTCGCCTTAAGTACATTGCCAGCTACTGATTTTCCATTATTAGATGAACTGGATTTTTTATTTAAATTTAATGTTAAACAAAATCAATTTAAAAAATTATTAGAAAAAACATCATTTGCAATGGCTCAACAAGACGTTAGATATTATTTAAATGGCGTTATGTTAGAAATTGAAAGTAATCAATTAAAAATTGTTGCAACAGATGGTCATAGATTAGCACTTGGATCAATTAATGGTGACTACCCTGTCGAATCAACTTTTCAGATAATTATTCCAAGAAAAGCAGTAATGGAGCTTTCACGTTTATTAACTATAGATAATGAAGAAATAACAATTTCAGTTAGCAAAAATCATATTCGTCTTGAATTAAAAGATATTATTTTTACTAGTAAATTAATTGATGGTAAATTTCCAGATTATAATCGTGTAATACCATTGGATTTAAATCAAGAATTAACAATAAATAAAGATACTTTGAAAGAGACGCTACAACGCATATCTATTTTGTGTAATGAAAAATATAGAGGTATTCGTTTAACGTTAGAAAATAACACATTAAACATTAAAGCTAATAACCCTCATCAAGAAGAAGCTGAGGAAGAAATATTAGTAGATTTTGACCAAACTAAAATAAACATTGGTTTTAATGTTATTTATCTAATAGATGTATTAAATGCTATAGATACAGAGGGTGTGAAAATTCATTTAAAAGATGCTAATAGTAGTTGTGTACTAACGAATGAAAATAATGATGATTTTAAATATGTTGTTATGCCAATGAGATTATAAAATTATATGGCAATTGAAGAACTACAATGCCATGAATTTAGAAATTTAAAAAATACAACGCTCACTTTTAATCCTCAATTAAATATTATTATTGGTGATAATGGTTCTGGCAAATCAAGTTTATTAGAGTCTATTTATACCTTAACAACTTCAAAATCGTTTAGGACCAAATATTTAAAAAATTGTATACAACATAGCCATTCTAAATTTACTTTATTCGGCAAATACTCTAATCATAGCGTTGGAATTCAAAAAGGAAGCTCGCAACTTTTAACTAAAGTTAATAATAAAATCATTACAAAAAGATCTGATCTTGCAAAACTTCAATCCATATTATCCGTAGATTCTAATTCTTTTGACTTAATCAATGGCAGTAAACAAAAAAGAAGAGAATATATGAATTGGGCATTGTTTCACGTGAAACAATCATTTTCTGATATTTGGGTTCAATATAAAAATATTCTTAAACAAAGAAACCAATTATTAAGATCAAAAAACATTAAAGAAATTAATTATTGGGATAAATATTTAATTAAATTTAATAATGAAATAAATATTTATAGAAAAGAACTTATTGATAAGTTAAAAGTAAGATTTTATGAAACATATGGAAATAATGAAATCTTAAATCAAATAGAAATAGTCTATGTTCAAGGTTGGAAAAACAATATTAGTTTTGAAGAGGCTTTATCTGAAAGACTAACATATGATTTAAAAAGAGGCTTTACTTCTGTTGGAGCTCATAAGAGCGATATAATATTTTCAATTAATAATAAAGATATAAAAGAAGTTTTTTCTAGAGGACAATTAAAAAATTTAGTTATTAGTTTATATATAGTTTTAATGGATTATGTAAATGAAAATTCATCTTCAAGACCTATTTTTATTATTGATGATTTAATGGCTGAATTAGATAAAAATACCATTAAAGATGTTATAGTTTCATTGTTAAATAAAAATTATCAAATCTTTATTTCTAATATTGAACATAATAGTTTTTTAGAAGAACTTACAATAAATAAAACCATGTTTCACGTGAAACATGGTGAAATAAATACCCCAAATAAATAGGTTAAAAATGTCAGATTACGATTCGTCGAGTATAAAGGTATTAAAAGGATTAGAAGCAGTTCGTAAAAGACCAGGGATGTATATAGGTGATACTGATGATGGTTCTGGATTGCATCATATGGTGTTTGAAACTGTTGATAACTCAATTGATGAAGCCTTAGCTGGGCACTGTAATGAAATAAATGTCATTATTCATACCGATGGTTCAGTATCAGTAAAAGATAATGGTCGGGGAATACCTGTAGGTATACTTGAAGAAGAAGGTAGATCTGCAGCAGAAGTTATACTAACTGTATTGCATGCAGGAGGTAAATTTGGTGGTGAGGATTCAGGTTATAAAGTATCCGGTGGTTTGCATGGTGTTGGTATCTCGGTTGTTAATGCATTGTCAGAAACGGTTGAATTAACCATAAACAGAGAAGGTCGTGTTTGGGTTCAAAAATATGAACACGGTGAACCTGTAGCACCTTTAGTAGATATTAAAGATAGTGAAACTACAGGTACTATGGTTAGATTTTTACCTAGTAGTAAAACATTTACTGATAGAGAATTTCATTATGATATTTTAGCATCACGGTTACGTGAATTATCCTTTTTAAACTCTGGAATAAAAATAACACTTAAAGATAAACGTTCTAATAAAGAAGATACGTTTGAATATATTGGTGGAATTACAGCATTTGTAGAGCATTTAAATAAAAATAAAACGCCTATTCATCAAAAGGTATTACATAAAACGATAGAAAAAAATAATATTCTCGTCGAAGTAGCATTACAGTGGAATGATTCTTATCAAGAAAATATTTTTTGTTTTACCAATAATATCCCTCAACGTGATGGTGGTGCGCATTTATCTGGCTTTAGATCTGGCTTAACCAGAACCTTAAATCAATATATGGAAAAACAAGCTGGGAAAAAAGATAAAACAACCACAACTGGAGACGATTCCAGAGAAGGTTTAACAGCTGTATTATCAGTAAAATTACAAGATCCAAAATTTTCTTCTCAAACTAAGGATAAATTAGTTTCATCAGAAGTCAGGGGTATTGTAGATTCAGTATTTTCTGAATTACTCAGTGATTTTTTAATGGAAAATCCGGGCGATGCTAAATTAATAACTTCTAAAATAATTGATGCTTCAAGAGCTAGAGAAGCGGCAAGAAAAGCTCGTGAAATGACACGGCGTAAAGACTCATTAGATATTGCAGGATTACCTGGAAAGCTAGCTGATTGCCAAGAAAAAGACCCAGCATTATCAGAAATTTATTTAGTGGAAGGTGATTCTGCTGGCGGCTCAGCTAAACAAGGGCGCAACAGAAAAACTCAAGCTATTTTACCTTTAAAAGGTAAAATTTTAAATGTAGAGAAAGCGCGTTTTGATAAAATGATTTCGTCAGCCGAAGTTGGAACACTCATAACAGCTTTGGGTTGTGGTATTGGTCGAGAAGAATTTAATATAGAAAAATTACGTTATCACCATATTATTATTATGACGGATGCGGACGTCGATGGATCACATATCCGTACCTTACTACTAACCTTTTTTTATCGTCAAATGAAAGAGTTAGTAGAAGCTGGATATATATATATTGCACAACCACCTTTATATAAAATTAAAAAAGGTAAACAAGAACGTTATGTTAAGGACGATAAAGAGTTAAACCAATATTTATTGCAATTAGCGATTACAGGCGCGCAGTTTCAAGTGAGTGATGATGCTCCTGCTTTGTCTAGCATTGCTTTAGAATCAATGGCAAAACAATATATGACCTTAATGCAAATAAATGAACGTTTAAGTTTTTCTATATTGCCAGAAGTTCTCGCCGAAATTAAAGAGCTGCCCGCTCTTAAAGAAGAATTAAGAAATAATTTAGATGTTATGACTGATTGGGCTAAACAGTTAGAAGTAACGATTAATAAAGGCACCTTAAATTCTATAGAATTTATTGTTAGTGTAGAAAAAGATGACGAAGATAATTATCGTTTTAATATTAATAAAAAGGTTTTTGGTATTTCGAATATTACTTATTTAGATGAAGACTTTTTTCAAAGTGGCGATTACGAATTTATTTGTAAATATATAGAACAAGTATCAGAGGCGGTATCAACCACGGCTGTGGTTACTCGTGGTGAGAAAAAGTATAAAGTCACTCGTTTTGATGAAGCTTATGATTGGTTAATGAAAGAAGCGAAACGTGGTCAAAATATACAACGTTATAAAGGTTTAGGAGAAATGAATCCTGAACAGTTATGGGAAACGACAATGGATCCTGATGTACGCCGGTTGCTTCAAGTTAGAATTGAAGATGCGGTAAAAGCGGATGAAATATTTACGACTTTAATGGGCGATCAAGTAGAACCAAGGCGTGAATTTATAGAAGCAAATGCTGGAAAAGTCGGTAATTTAGATATTTAGATATTAAAAATAAAAGCAGAGAAAAAAATTGCAAAACCCATTATTAAAACAAACTGAATTTACTGAATTTAATAATATTGATACAGCTGATATAAAAGAAGCGGTAGAAAATATTATTGAAACTAATAAAAAAGCATTATTAGATTTATTGGCAATAGAAAATAAAACATGGAATAATTTTATTGACCCGATTGAACAATTAGAAAATTCATTAAATAATTTATGGTCACCCATAAGACATCTTAATTCAGTACTTAGTACCGATGAGTTAAGAATAGTTTATGAAGAATGTATTACACTTTTAACTGAGTACTCTACAGATTTAAGTCAAAACCCAGCGTTATTTAGTGCTTATGAAGCTATAAAAAATTCAGCTGAATTTAAAAGCTATAATGAAGCCAAGAAAAAAAGTATTACAGATGCCCTAACGCAATTTAAATTGAGTGGGATTGCTTTAAATAAAGAAGATCAAAAGTTTTATAAAGACATACAGCAAAAACTATCACAATTCAAAATATCCTTTGAAAACAACATCTTAGATAGTACTCAAGCGTTTGAAAAGGTCGTAAAGGATAAAAAGTTGCTGGATGGCATTCCTGGTTATGCCATTTCTATGTTTCAACAGTCAGCTAAGCAAAAGAAGAAAATTGGTTATCGTTTAACCTTAGACATGCCACACTATATTGCGATAGTCACTTATGCTAATAATCAACAATTGCGTAAAGAATTTTATACGGCGTTTACTAGCAGAGCGTCAGAATTTGGCAATAAGGATTGGGATAACTCTCAATTGATGGTTGATATTTTGCACTTAAGGCAAGAGAAAGCCAAATTATTAGGCTTTAAAAATTATGCAGAATTATCCTTACAAACAAAAATGGCTGATTCAGCAGAACAAGCTGAAGAGTTTTTAATTGATCTAGCGAACAAGGCTCAAATATCTGCAAAACAAGATGTTAAAGAGCTTAATGAATTTGCAAAAGGATTAGGCATGTTAGAAGTCAATGCATGGGATATTGCATGGCTTAGTGAGCAGTTAAAACAACAAAAATATTCGATATCAGATAAAGAGATAAAACCATATTTACCAGAAAATAAAGTCATTGAAGGTTTATTTAAAATCACCCAAAAATTATTTAATGTCAGTATTTCGAAAAACAACGATAACATCCAAGTGTGGCACAAAGATGTGACGTTTTTTGATGTCAAAAATGATAACAATGACATTATTGCCCACTTTTATTTAGATTTATATGCCCGTGATAAAAAGAGAGGCGGCGCATGGATGGATGAAAGTAAAAATAGATTTTTTAATGCTCAGCAACAACAACTGCCTATTGCATACTTAACATGCAATTTAACGCCCCCTGTAGACGGCAAGGAAGCATTGTTTACGCATGATGAGGTCATTACCTTATTTCACGAGTTTGGGCACGGTATACACCATATGTTCACAAAAATAGATGAACCTTCGGTATCGGGTATTAATGGTGTGGAATGGGATGCCGTAGAATTACCGAGCCAATTTATGGAAAACTGGTGTTGGAGTGAAGAAGGCTTAGCTTTAATGGCAGAACATTATGAAACCGGTGAAAAAATACCCGCAGAATTAATCAACAAGATGCTTAAAGCCAAAAATTTTCAAAGTGGCATGCAGTTATTGAGACAAGTTGAGTTTTCTTTGTTTGACTTAGCCATTCATCAAAAAAATATAAAAACAGCTAGAGATATACAAAACATTCTTGATAATTTAAGAAAACAGATAGCAGTGGTGGTCCCACCTAAAAATAATCGCTTTCAACATGGTTTTTCACATATTTTTGCTGGCGGTTATGCGGCTGGCTACTATAGTTACAAATGGGCAGAAGTTTTATCAGCCGATGTCTTTGCCGCTTTTGAAGAAGAAGGCTTATTTAGTAAAGAAGTTGGTCAAAGGTATAAGCGCTGCATTTTAGAAAAAGGTGGTTCTAGGCCTGCTATAGAATCCTTTGAATGTTTTCGTGGTAGAAAGCCAACAATAGAAGCATTGTTAAGGCATAATTCAATAGAATAAAATATGAAAAATTTAACCGTATTGTTTTTATTATTAATTTCGTTTCAATCATTTTCTCAAGAAAGTGAAGATATTCAATATGTTACCGGAAAATTATATCTATCGTTATATCAACAAGCAGATTCAGGTAGTCAGGTTATTAAATCATTAGTGTCTGGTGATAGGCTTAATGTCATTGAAATTGCTGGACCCTATGCGAAAGTTATTACCACAAAAGATCAACAAGGTTGGGTAAAAAAAGGTTTTATTGTTAAGTCAAAACCAGCAAGTGTTTTGTATAAAGAAGTGAATAGTGCTTATAAAAATTTACAACAAGAAATGGAACGAAATAAACAAGAAAATAGCGCTAGCATAGACTTAAAAGAGGTCATACAACGTTTAGAAAAAGAAAATAAAAAACTCAAAGTCAGTAATGAGCTTTATTTAAGTAGACAAACATTACTGAATAAAGAGAACAACGTAGAAGAATTGGAAGATTCACACGTTATTGACTTAGAGACATTTAAACAGATTATAAATGAATATTTTATGTTTTTACTAGCCTCTTTAATTTTATTAATTTTAATTGGATTTAGAGTTGGCGAATTAAAAACTGAATCTGATGTTATTAAACACTTTGGTGGTGTTAGAGTATGGTAATTAAAATTATATAAACCATATTCATGCAATATAAAGATTTACGAGAATTCATAGCTGGCCTAGAAGAAAAAAAATTACTAAAGAGGGTCACACAATCGATTAGTCCTAATTTAGAAATGACTGAAATATCTGATCGAGTGTTAAGGGCTAAAGGCCCCGCTTTATTATTTGAAAATGTCCCAAATACAAAAATTCCTGTATTAACCAATTTATTTGGTACAGAAGAACGTGTTGCACTCGCAATGGGTGCAGACGAAGTCAGTGCTTTACGAGAAATAGGAAAGTTACTGGCATTTTTAAAAGAACCAGAACCGCCCGCAGGTTTTAAAGAAGCATTAAAAACACTGCCAATCTATCGAAAAGTACTCGATATGTCGCCAAAAGTGGTTAAAAGAGCACCTTGTCAAAAAGTAGTGATCGAAAAGGATGATGTTGATCTTTCCATGTTCCCTATTCAAACGTGTTGGCCTGGTGATGCAGCACCTTTAATTACTTGGGGTTTAGTGACCACCATAGGGCCTTTAAAAAAGCGTCAAAACATCGGCATATATCGCCAACAAGTGATTGCTAAAAACAAAGTGATTATGCGTTGGCTGTCGCATCGCGGTGGTGCATTAGATTATAAAGAATGGGTGGCAGAATATCCTGATAAGCCCTTCCCTATTGCAGTGACTATTGGTTGTGATCCTGCAACTATTTTAGCAGCAGTAACACCCGTACCCGATACTTTATCTGAATATGCCTTTGCAGGTTTATTGCGTGGTGCAAAAACAGAGCTAACAAAATGTTTGTTATCGGATTTACAAGTCCCAGCAAGAGCAGAAATTATATTAGAAGGTTTTATTTACCCTAACGAAACAGCGGTAGAAGGCCCTTATGGTGACCATACGGGTTATTATAATGAGACGGATGAGTTTCCTGTTTTTACCATCGAAAAGATAACAACACGAAAAGACCCTATTTATCATACGACTTATACGGGTCGTCCACCTGATGAACCTGCCATTTTAGGCTTAGCTTTAAACGAAGTGTTTATTCCTATTTTACAAAAACAGTTTCCAGAAATTGTGGATTTTTATTTGCCTCCAGAAGGTTGCTCATATCGTATGGCAGTCGTGAGTATGAAGAAGCAATACGCAGGGCATGCTAAACGAGTGATGATGGGCGTTTGGTCTTATTTACGTCAATTTATGTACACAAAGTTTGTAATTGTTGTTGATGATGATGTGAATGTACGTCGTTGGGAAGATGTGATTTGGGCAATAACAACAAGAGTCGACCCAGCAAGAGATGTGACAATGATTGAAAATACACCCATTGATTATTTAGATTTTGCATCACCGGTATCAGGTTTAGGCTCTAAAATGGGCATAGATGCAACGAATAAGATAGATGGCGAGACGACACGCGAATGGGGAACAGTCATTGAAATGGATAAGGATGTAAAAATTAAAATTGATGAATTGTGGAAAGAGCTAGGTCTGTAATTCATTTTTTATTTACAATTTAACGACCCCCTAATGATAATAAGGGTTAAATATTGTAATAACTGTTAGCCTGCAAGGTTCATTAAAGTTTAATCTGTTATGTCATACAAAATTAAAATATCTAATGCTGAAGTTTCATTTCAATGTGAACCTGAACAAGCAATTTTAGATGCTGCCCATCAAGCAAATATCCTACTATCATATGGCTGTAAAGGTGGCCTTTGTGGTTCGTGTGAAGCTGTTGTTAATCAAGGTGAAGTCTATTATCCAGATGGCATACCAAAAGGCTTAAAAGAAGAAGACATAGCATTAGGTAAGGCTCTATTATGCAAGGCATTTGCGAAAAGTGATTTAGACATTGAAGCCCATGTTGAAAAACCAGAAACACAACGCCCCTTACGCACCCTACCCGTTAAAATTCAGCAAAAAAACCTATTAGCTGATGATGTCATGCAGCTTATTTTACAATTGCCATCCACCGATGAGCCCTTTGATTTTTTAGCAGGTCAATGGATGTATTTTGTGATGAAAGATGGCAAGAAAAGAGCTTTTTCAATTGCCAATACCCCCACTCAAGAAAAATTACTAGAAGTTCATATACGTCATGCAAATGGCGGGGTATTTACAGACTTTGTCTTTAATAAATTAAAAATAGGTGATATTTTAAAAATAGAAGGGCCACACGGAACATTTTTTTATCACGACGATTATAAAGACATTATTATGGTTGCTGGTGGTACTGGATTTGCACCCTTAAAAGGTATTATAGAAGCCTTAATACAAAATAAAAATACACTTAAAATTAGTTTATATTGGGGTGTCCGCAGTAAAAAAGACCTTTATATGGAAGAGCTTGTTAAGCAGTGGCAAGAACAAGGATTGATAGATTACATTCCCGTATTATCAGAGCCGACTCTTGAAGATCAGTGGCAAGGTGAAACAGGGTTTGTACATGAAGCGATTATAAAAAAATATAGCTCTTTAAGGAATCACGTGGTTTATATGGCGGGCCCACCACAAATGATTACGGCATCAAAAAAAGCATTTATAAAAAATGGAGCTCGTAGTAAAAAGATTTATTTTGACTCTTTTGAATACTCAGATGATGCATCAAAAGCCATTGAAAAAAGTGGCAGCGACTAAAGTTTATTTTTAGGTTGTCATAGCATAACTGACGCCAACTCATTTTGACCTAAATCGATAATGCCGTTTTAACATAGTTGCTTTGTAGTCTACTACCCATGGATTAATAAGTTTTGATTCGTATTGTGCTATTAGATTGGCCAGTAGATTTTTTAATTCTTCTTAATTCGTAATTTTAAAATTTTTGGGTTAATACATCGTATTTTATGAGAAAACTAAATTAGTGACACATTAAATGATGATAAAAGAACTATTTAATCGTTTTTATTTCTACGGAAGGCTGCAATATGCTATAAATCGCATCATATTAAAAGAGTACAACAAGCATTGACTGAAAAAAGCGCCAACCCTTTAATTGAAACCTTATTTAAAAGTTTAACAACACTCTTTTCTAAAGATGATGATCCCGTCATTATCGGCATAGATACAGGTGGTTATTGGGTTGCAAATGAATTACATAAACAGCTAAAACCAAGCACTAAACTTGGCAGGCTTAATATCAGCTTTTATAGAGACGATTTTTCTAAAATGGGCTTACACCCGACCGTAAATCCATCAGAAATTACAGAAAATATTGATGAAAAAACAGTTGTGTTAGTCGATGATGTATTACAAACAGGTAGAACCATACGCGCCGCAATGAATGAAATATTTGATTATGGGCGACCCAAAAAAATTATATTAGCTGTTTTAATTGATCGAAGTGGACGTGAGCTTCCCATTCAAACAGATTATTGTGCATTAACAATGACGTTAAAAAACAATGAGCATGTAAAGCTCATTGGGCCAGACCCTATCACCTACCATGTGATTAATAATGAGCTATAAAGCAAATATACAATTAAGCGATAGCGGTCAATTAAAACACTTTTTAAGCATAGAAGGCTTACCCCTCTCTATTCTTACTCAAATATTAGATACAGCAGAATCTTTTACCTCTATAGGTGACCGTAATGTTAAAAAAGTCCCTTTATTACGCGGTAAAACAGTCGCCAATTTATTTTTTGAAAATAGCACAAGAACACGCTCAACTTTTGAACTAGCGGCACAGCGATTATCAGCAGATATCTTAAATTTAGACGTTAAAACATCAGCCACAGCTAAAGGCGAATCTTTACTAGATACCTTACATAACCTACAAGCCATGCAAATTGATATGTTTGTGATCAGACATTCAGACAGTGGCAGCGCACATTTTTTCGCTAACCATGTTGCACCAGGTGTTAGTGTATTAAATGCAGGTGATGGACAACATGCCCACCCTACTCAGGCTATGCTTGATATGTTCACCATACGTCACCATAAACAAGACTTTACAAAATTACGCGTGGCAATTGTTGGCGATATTAAACATTCACGCGTAGCCCGTTCACAAATACATGCTTTAAATACATTCAGTACCGGTGAAGTTAGGGTGATAGCCCCTAAAACCTTATTACCAATGGATACAGAGTCAATGGGTGTTAAGGTTTATAACAATATCAACGAGGGATTAAAAGATGTCGATGTGGTTATTATGTTGCGCTTACAAAAAGAACGTATGCAAGGCGCATTATTACCCAGCGAGTCGGAGTATTTTAGGCAATTTGGTTTAAGTAGTGAACGCTTAGCACTAGCTCATCCAGAGGCAATTGTTATGCACCCAGGCCCCGCCAATAGAGGCGTAGAAATCGCATCAAGTGTGATGGATGGAAAACAGTCAGTCATTTTACAGCAAGTGACTTTTGGAATTGCAGTCAGAATGGCAGTGATGTCGATGATAGTCGGTAGCAGTGAATGAATACTCTTATTAAAAATGGATTACATATCAACCCAGTGTCGGGGATATCTTGCCAGCAAGATATTTATATTGAAGGGAACTTGATAGCAGCCATTGGCGAAAAACCAAAAAACTTAGCAATAGACAAAGAAATTGATGCTAATGGCTGTTGGGTCATCCCAGGAATCGTAGATATTAAAGTGCGTATTAGAGAACCTGGTTATACGCATAAAGCGACATTAGCATCAGAAACAAGAGCGGCAGCATTAAACGGCATCAGTACTATTTGTATTCCACCTGATTCATCACCTGTTGTTGATCATGCAGCCATTGTGACTCAAATGCATCACAATAATGAGACGGCAGGAAATAAATCTCATATCTATATTATTGGTGCGTTAACGAAAAATTTAAATGGTGAAATACTAGCTAATATGGCTAGTTTAAAAGAAAAAGGCTGTATTGCGGTCACTAATTCAGTGTATCCAATGCAAAATAATCTCATACAACGACGCGCAATGGAATACGCATCCGGGTTAGACTTAACAGTCATTATACAGCCGATTGATCATTCATTAATGGGAGATGGCTGTGCTCACGAAGGTGCTTTTGCAACCCGCTATGGCTTACCTTCGATTGCAGAAGCTGCAGAAACAGCGGCGTTGGCGAAAGATATAGAGCTAGTAGCACAAACAGGTGCTAAAACCCATTTTGGTCAAATATCATGTGCTCGATCAGTTGAAATGATTCGTCAAGCAAAAAAACACGGATTACCAATTTCTGCCGACTGTACTATTCATCAATTGTTTTTAACAGATCAAGATATTGCGCAATTTGATACTAATAAACATGTCATACCCCCTTTACGCAGCCAAAGAGATTTAGAGGCTTTAAGGCATGGATTAACCGATGGCACGATAGATTGTATTTGTAGTGATCATCAGCCACATGAACTAGATGCTAAACTTAAACCATTTCCATCTTCAGAAGCAGGAATGAGTGGCTTGGATAGTTTTTTGCCACTTGCTTTTAAACTGGTGGATGAGGGTGTATTAACCAAAGAACAGTTAGTAAAAACAATTACCAATAATCCAGCAAAAATATTTAACTTACCCGCTGGAAAAATAGAAAAAGGTGAATTAGCCGATATTTGTATTGTTAGCCCAAATGAATTGTTTCAGTTAGAAGCTAAAAATATTTTGTCAGCAGGTAAGAACAATGCTTTTATCAATTGGAACTTTTCACACAAAGCCGTTAAAACCTATATTGCGGGTAAACTGGCTTGATCAAATAAAATATTGATCAAGCAGAGCAACTAAGGCTATTTACCAGCAGTACAGGCCATATCTTGACCGCAACACAGCGGTGATTTAATTTTACCATGGCCATTAGGACATTCAGAGACTTGTACGTCTGATCCATCGTCTAATTTTAATGAAGCATCAACTAAAGGTGCATCACATTCACCACAAGATGCATTAACGCTCATACCACAAAGATCACATTTATAAGTTGCCATTTTTTACTTCCATTCAGTTAGTTAAATAATTTTTAGAGACCTTTTTTTTGTTTCGTGCAAAGGTCTCTTATAGTTCATACAAATAGTCTTCATTTGGCAGTTGCAAATGAAAACCTAAATTCAGCAGATTATCGTAAACTTGTTTAGGGTCTTCTTGAGATAGCTGACGCGTTGGCGTGTGCTCGAACTCTAAGCTAAATTCACCTTCCCCAAATACAGTCATCAAAGATAAAGGTATTTTTTCAAAGTCATCTTTAGTGGTGACATATAGATAAGTATTGTCTTTTTTTAAGCTGCGATAAACATAACAGATAATTTTTTTTTCAGCGCTCATAATGCCCACAGAATTGATTGATAGGCAGCAGCAGAGATATCAATTTGGTCACCATTTTGAATGTCCCATTGTTCTGCCCAGCCCAGTGTTAAAACAGAATTGATAGGTAAGCGATCTTTAATAAATTGTTTTTTAAGCGTCATATTAGAGTCATATAAAATAACGTGCACATTAAAAAGTGGCGCAGTATGAATGTTTTTAATATGAATATTTTTATCGCTTTTGCCGGTTAAGGCACTGATGAGCTCCCCACCAAGATTAGTGCCGACATTAACTTCTACGGGTACTGGTTTATAACCCCAACCCACAGGAATACGGTCAGGCGCAAAAATAAAAATAGAGAGAATAATGGCCAACATAAAGCCAATAAAAGAGGATAAAGTTCTAAGCATAAGATATAAAGTAGTTAAAAATTAAAATGGATCCACCTATTAACAAAAAAAACAGAAAACAATTTAATCAGTTTTGTAAAGGGCCTTTATAAAAAGATATTTTTGTCGTCTAAACAAACGACTTAACTAACCAAAAAAGAATGATTGGGTATGTAAGATACTTTCGTCAAAAGAACCAATTTCTTTTAGTTTTTCAATATCATGTATGGTTAAGCGTTTATTTTTAATGTCCATTAAACCTTGTTCACGTAAGGACTTTAAGGTGCGATTGACATGAATTTGAGTTAAACCTAAAGCATCACCAAGGTCTTCTTGGGTTAGAGGAAATTCAATTTCATCTTTAATATTATCACCATAGATAAGTTTAATACGATAGAAAAGCTCAACACATAAATAAACAAGGCGTTCTTCTGCCGATTTTTGGCCAATACCAACTAAATGGTTTTGGCAGATAGAGCTATCTCTAGTATGCATATCTGCCATACGTAAGGCTAAACCAACGTTTTCTTTAAACATAGCTTTCATGTCTTTACTGGGAAAAGCGCATAAAACAGTATCTGTCAGTGCCATTGCTGTGTGGCGCATAGTGCCACCAAAATCAGCTTGAAACCCTAAAAAGTCGCCGGGTAAAGCAATTTTAGTGACTTGTCTTTTACCATTAGATAAGGTGGCATATTGTAATACCCAACCATGATACAGAGTAAACATATACTCTGAATGTTCAGATTCTTTATACAGTGTTTTTTTAGCTTTTATTTTAAATTGATCAGATCTAAATTTCTGTGTCCAAGACAAATCTTCTTCAGAAACACCTTTAAAAAGCGCTAAGCGCCTTACAGAGCAGTCAGTGCATTGGGTATGTTTATATTCAATGGGTAATAAATTTATATCCATAACTCACTCTTAGGGGTCTAATTTAAGCCAAATAGGTGCATGGTCAGATGGTTTTGTCATGCCGCGAATATCTTCGTCGATGCCAGCGTCTATCATAGATGATTGTAGAGCCTTTGACACTAAAACTTGGTCTATGCGTAATCCACGCCTAGGTTCGCGCTCAAAACCTTTACTGCGATAGTCAAACCAACTGAACTGATTATTAACCTCAGGATAGAGATGTCTAAAACTATCGCAATAGCCCAAAGCAATCAGTCGTTCAAACCATTTGCGTTCTTCGGGCAAAAAACTGGTTTTACCCTGTTTTAACCAACGTTTTTCACTGTCGGCACCAATGCCAATATCATTATTAACGGGAGCAATATTAAAATCACCCATCATAATAACCGCTTCATGGTCATCAATAGATTGCAAAAAAATAGTTAAATCGGCATAAAATTTTTCTTTAGCGGGGTATTTTGTTGCATGATGAATGCTTTCACCTTGAGGGAAATAACCGTTATAACAATGAATTCTTTTGCCATTAACCTCAAATAGACCGCCAATAAAACGTTTTTGTGATTCATCGGTATCACCATCAAAACCATATTTTGGATCAATAACCTCAGTGCGTGATAAGAGAGCAACGCCATAGTGCGTTTTTTGCCCCATAAAAATAACGTGATAACCAAGGTCATTAATCGCTTCAATGGGGAAATCATGGTCTTGCACTTTGGTTTCTTGCAAGCCAATAAACTCAGGGTCATGTCGCTCAATTAAAGCGGCAAGTTGATGTAGGCGTAATCGAACGCTATTAACGTTAAAAGAAATAATTTTCATATTTTATGAATTAAAGTTGAAAAATTAGTGTTTAAAAAAGTATTGTCTAATGCCTGTTCATGTTGTTTCATTAAATCATCAATAAGCACATTTGTTGGTACAGAAGACTCACGGTTATCCTTACCTTGGCGCGCGCAATTGATAATGTCTGTCACGTTAATGAGTTCAATGCTTATAGCAGGCAAATATTGTGCAGGTTCATCGTTAGTCGTTTTTATAAAACGTGATTGCTCTAAGGACTTTATTAAAGGTAACAAGGTTTCAGATGGAATGCTTAAGTTTGTGCTGAGGTAAGGCAAGGTGATTAATTGATCGCTTTTTTGAGCGTGGCTTTTAGCAATTAATAGCATCATATGTAGCATACACTGTTCTTGTAAATGGCCACTTAATGTGAGCTTTTGTTTGTCCCATGTTAAACGTTCGGGATGTTGATGATAATAGGCAATGTTGGCACCAGTGAGTAACACTAACCAACCCAAATAGAGCCAAATCATAAATAGAATTAAGATGGCAAAACCAGAATAAATTGCCGTATAACTGGTAGAGCCACTAGCAAAAGTCGCAAAGGCTCTGCCTAGTAACTCCCATACGACACCTGAAAAGAAAGCACCATAAAGCGCAGACTTAAATGTGACCTTAACGTTAGGCACTAAAAGATAAACAAAGGTAAAAGCAGCAATAATAAAGACAAAAGGGAGAAGATAACCCGCAAATTGAAGTATTTGCCCAAACAGAGCATATTGATTAAGTGCCTCAACGACTGAATTACTACCTAATGATGCGGTAATACCAATGGCTGCAAACATCATTACCGGCCCCACCATAACAATGCTTAAATAATTACTAAAGCGTTGTGCGGGCGATCGAGCGGAGGAAATACGCCATGTATAATTAAAGGCAGATTCAATTTTTGAAATCAGAGAAATGACGGTATAAATTAACATTATCATGCCAATTCCCCCAAGTACGCCAATTTTCATATTATCAACAAAGGATATGATCTGAGCAGTAAGCTGGGGGCCTTTGTCACCAAGTGGTAACAGCATGTTGCTGAGCATGGGCTCTATTTGATTATGAACACCAAAACCCTTTAAAACAGAAAAGCTCACGGCAATTAAAGGCACTAAAGAAAGTAGTGTCGTATAGACCAAACTCATGGCACGTAAAGACAACATACCACCCATTAAATCGCGCACGACTAAAGACGTTACTTTCAAAAAAAATATAAAATGACGCTTTATAGAAGAATCAGGTTCTTTGCTATGCCAAATAAAGTGCTGTAATTGTTCAGATAATGTTTGTGCAGACATGGGCGTTACCAATTTGATGTTTTTAAATAAGCGATTTCATCGGGAGTACTCTCTCTACCTAATTCGCCATTGCGATGTGGAAAGCGTCCAAAACGTTTAACAACATCATAATGATGGCGAGCAAACTTAGCATTATCATCAAGCCCAGCAGCTTCAAATAGCTCAATAGCTAATTGTTGATCATTTAAATTTTCACTGTGCATAAACGGTAAAAACAAAAAAGCCTTATGCTTATCAGGCATAGCTTTGATTAAATCATGGTCAATTGCATAGTGGGCAATGTCACGAGATTTAGCTTCAGTAGAATAACGCTTACCCTGCCCGCGAAACATATTAAGTGGTAATTGATCTAAAATAATAACCAGAGCAACGACCCCTTCGGCACTGGTTTTCCAGTGGTCTAACAGCCCATCACGCGCTTGTTGCCAAATAAGCTCATAACGTTGTGTTAATTCGGCATCAAATTCATCCGTAGACTTAAACCATAAAGGGGATACTTCATCAGAGAACCAATGGGTTAAAAGGTCATTTATTAAGGTGTCGTTCATGTTTCAAGCCACTTTTCTAAATAATAAATAAAGTGCCCTTCTGTCGATTTAGACGGCCCTAAAACCTTAGCGGCATAATATGAATCATTGGGTTTAGCCTCAGCAACGGCGAATTCTTCGGATGATTTAATAACCACACAATTGGCAGAAAAGCGTTTGTTTTTACGTTTCGATTTACTATGACGTTCGGGTGCATAAACAACAGCAGCTTGAATGGTAGACACTTTAGTCAGTGGGTCTGGTGGGACATAACCTTTCATAAATTTAAGAATTTGTGTAACAGCCTTTATTATAACCGAGAATCAAGTGTTAGAATACGCGCTATGAAAATCATCCTATCGACACTCAATGCAAAATACATCCACAGCGCCTTAGGCTTGCGTTATTTATATGCTCATATGGATAAGTTGCAGTCAGCAACTGAAATTATGGAATTTAATATCAGTGATCGAGTGGCAGATATAGCCGAAAAGCTATTAGCAACAAAGCCTAAAATTATTGGCTTTGGTGTTTATATTTGGAATGTTGAGCAAACTACGGAATTGGTTTCCCTAATCAAAATAATCCACCCTGACATTACTATTATTTTAGGCGGGCCAGAAATCAGTTATGAATATGAAGAAACAAAGCTCTATGAACTAGCAGACCATATTATTACGGGGCAAGCTGATGTCAGTTTTAAGCAAACCTGCGACAGCATTATTCATGGCTTTCCAGTTGATAAGGTGATTAATGCAGCAGTGCCAGCACCTGAGTCTTTAAAATTACCCTACGATTTTTATAATGATGAAGATATTAAACAACGCGTGCTATATGTAGAAGCATCACGTGGCTGCCCTTTTAAGTGCGAGTTTTGCCTATCATCGCTGGATAAAACAGCCAAAGCGTTTGATATCGAACAATTTTTAAAGGCAATGGACGGGTTATATCAACGTGGTGCTCGCTCGTTTAAGTTTGTTGATCGCACGTTTAATCTCAACATAAAATTTAGCTCACAAATATTAAACTTCTTTTTAGATAAAAAGGATGATGAATTATTTTTGCATTTTGAGCTGATTCCCGATCGATTACCCGACGCTTTAAAGGCATTAATATTAAAATTTCCAAAAGGCAATGTGCAATTTGAAATTGGCATTCAAACCTTTAACCCAGAGGTACAGCAACGCATAAGCCGAAAACAAGACCATCAAAAAACAGTCGATAACCTCGTGTGGTTATGTACTAAAACCGATGTCCATTTACACACAGACCTCATTGCAGGTCTACCAGGAGAAAGTATGCAAAGTTTTGGTGACAGCTTTAACTTGTTAATTAGTTTAGGCGTACAAGAAATTCAAATTGGCATTTTAAAGCGTTTACGAGGTACGCCCATCATTCGTCATAGCGAAGAGTTTCAACTTAAGTTTAGTGCTCAAGCGCCCTACACTATTTTGCAAAACAGCAATTTAAGCTTTGTTGATATTCAAGACCTAAATCGTTTTGCACGTTATTGGAATTTAGTCGGCAATTCAGGGCGGTTTAAAAACACCTTAGCAGTATTATTAAAAGACAAGCCATTTGAGCATTTTATGGCTTTTAGTCGTTGGGTATATAAAACCACAGCGCAAACCCATAAAATTGCATTACCACGTTTATTTAAATTAATTCATCAATATTTAGCGGATGATAAAGACATTTTAGACGTTTTAGAATTAGATTTTCAGCGCACGGGGATTAAAAAACAATTGCACCAAGTACTCGAACTAACTATGCCTAGTGCTCACTTAATTAAAGGCAATAAAGCCAGTTTACGGCAGCAAAGACACAGCGGTTAATAAAAAGGCCTCTTTTTTAGCAAAACGACGGCATCTGAACAGAGACAGCTTCAAACTAAATGGGCTTAAATGATGCTTAAAGCATAAAATTTTTAAAATGAACTAAGCTTTAATTAAGACGCTATTGTTCGAAAATGTAATTGTGTCTCCCTATTATTCATAGAGCCAATGATGCCAAGCCTTCTAAAATTTAAATTCATCCAATTGTTATCTGCATTTATCTTAATGACACCGCTTCAAATCGGTATTGCCGATTTATTACAACCCATCAGTGGGCGAGGTATTACGATTAATGAAATTTTACCCGCCGATGTATTAGCCAGAGTCGAGTTAATTAAAGAAGACCTTAATTTAATCAGACTAGAGCTGGGTAAACCCAATGTGTCAGAAGCGGATATTGATGTATTAGAAACAGCGCCTAGAGAAGTTTACTTTGTCGCCCAAGCTCTGTTTGTAAAGGCCAATCGTTTTGGATTTGAGCTTAATAAAACCTCTTTAGATGCGTTAACGCCAGTGAATGCTGCTACGGTAAAGCCATTTCATGTGTGGCAGGTTGTGAATGCGGCCTACCAACGAATTGAAGACATTAAGAAAAAATTAAACATTAAACAAGGCGGTATAGAGCGCCAACAAGCTATTGAAACAACCCCCAATGATGTTATTCAATCATTATTAGACACCAATAAATTATTAAGCCATTTGCTCTTTACTAAGCTATCACCTGCCGATGCATATCAACAAATTACGGCGAGTATCAATTTAACCGCACAATTACTAGCTCAGTTTGATGGTGTGAAACGTATTCCTGATGCGCCTGTTTATGAGCGACGTAAAACACCAGGTGATGTTTATGCAAGGTTATATAATAGTTTTAGTCTCGTCAAAAGCATCGCTTCATCATCAAATTTATTAATGTTTAATTTTCAAGTCACGCATCTAAAAAAATCTAAATCACCCAGCGATGTGTATGGTTTAGCGACCTTATTAAAGGCTGAACTTGCTTATTTTCATGCTAAGTTGCAAACCACCGAACAAGTCGCGAAAGCGTATTATCCGGGTATTAAAACACCTTCAGATGTTTTTCAACGCGTCGGAATACTAGAGCAGCAATTAAATACGTTATTAATTCAGGTGATTGATAACCCGACTTGGTTAGAGCAGTAACTCATGTCGGTCGTTAATAATAGGGAGAATAAAGCGGAAGAATTAAAGCGCGGTTTATATGCCTCTTATTTTTCTTTAACAATCGTTGGCCTAAGTTTATTGGTGGTTGGTTTAGTGACCAATATTTGGATCAGTAATCAGGCATTAGAAGTTATTAATGTCAGCTCACCCAAAGTGGCATTATTAGAAAAAATAAACACATCTTTAGAAACATCAAGAGCAGATTTAAACGCATGGATAGGTGGCGGCGAATTACAATTTAAAATAAACCGTAAAAAAGCTTGGCAACAAGACATATATCTCGCGTTAGATAAACTTAAAGCATTAAATGACGATAACCATGAGAACCTTAAAAAATTAGAACAAAAGCTACGCAACGTAGAAATGTGGCAATGGAAAATTGAAGACGTTGCTCAAACTCAAGGTAATTTCCCATCGCAATATTTATTGGATAGCCAAACAAAAAAATTAATTAAAAGGACAGTAAATGCCACAACAGCACTGATAGAAATAGAGCTATTAGGTCTTATATCTAGCCTTCAAAAACATGACGTTAATGTGTTAATTGAGTTTCGAGCAAACCTTTTTGAGTCATTATCGCATTTAACCGACTATGTGAGGAATGACGTACATTCTTCAAGGTTTGAATTTAATCGTTCAATGGCAAAAGCAGAGATAAATTTTAAAGCGCTGTTGCAAATTAATAAAATGATCGAGGTTGATCAATTAGAACAGTTAATTATTATTAACGAAAATTTTAAAGCCTATCAATCGCAAACGTCACAGATATTAACCATTAGAGAAGGTAATAATTGGAATATTGCTACCACTTGGGTTGAGCAAGAGCTGAATCCAAAAAAAGAGCAGGTTGAAAAGACACTAATAGCCTTACTTAATGAAGAAAGAAAACGCCTACAAAGTGATGCCGATAGCATAAAAAAATTGGGCACTATAGTGCCCTTTATCATGTTTGGATTATTGTTTTTAATGGCTTTTGTGGCCTTTTACCTGGCCCGAAAAAGTACACATCGTTTTGTCGCGCCAGTGGTGAACTTAGAAATTCAAGATCAATTAAAATCAGACGTTGCTGTCTTAAATAGTAATATGCTGGGAGTTAATAATATTAAAGAGTTATGCCAAAACGCTATCAAATATTTGGCTGAACAAACCCAAGCCGTAGGCGGTTCACTGTTTGTAGAGCAGGATAATCTTTTAAGACTAAAAGGCGCTTATGCGGTATCTAACCGTCAGCTTTTAGCTCATAGTGGTATTGAGTTGGGTGAAGGTTTATTAGGCCAAGCATATATCAATAACGACATTAAATTTATTAAACCAGAGCCTAACGATGACTTTGTTATTCAGTCGTCGCTGATAGAGGCAACCCCAAAGCAGTTGATGATTGCACCTATTGAATTTCAAGGTAAGGTGACGGCGGTTATAGAGCTGGCTTCATTACATGACTTTAGTGATTATGAAATCACCTTTATTAAGCAATGTTTGATTGATATTGGCGCATCATTGAATGCTGTACAGCAAGGTGAGCTAATAAGAGAGTCTCTCGCTAAGTCACAGGCACAGTCGGAAGAACTGGTGAGCCAACAAGAAGAGCTTCGAGTTACTAATGAAGAGCTAGAAAACCAAAAAGAAGAACTAAGAGTGACCAATGAAGAGCTTTTGGTACGGGGTGATGCCATTCAAGATAAATCAGATTTATTAGAGCAAGCCAATAAAGATCTTTCTGAAAAATCTCAAAATTTAGAGCTTCAAGCAAATGTTTTAAAAAAGTCAGAAAAAGAGCTGGCAGACAAGGCCGCGCTGTTAGAAGAAGCGAGCCGTTATAAATCAGAATTTTTAGCCAATATGTCACACGAGCTACGAACGCCGCTTAATAGCTTATTAATTTTAGCTAAAATGTTAGCAGACAATGATGAAGAGAATTTAAATGAAGACCAAGTAGAGTCGGCAAGCGTCATTTACGATAGCGGCACTCACTTGTTAAATTTAATCAATGATATTTTAGACCTCTCTAAAATTGAAGCAGGCCGAATGGATGTGGTTAAGGAAACCTTTTTTATTGCTGAATTAGCAAAAAGCATGGAGGCTCGGTTTACCCATATGGCAAAGGTAAAGGGTATTTTATTTAATGTGACTGGGTTAGATATTTCATTATTAAGCTTAATAACTGATGGAGTGAAGCTCCAACAAATACTCACTAACTTAATTGGCAATGCCCTTAAGTTTACGTCGGAAGGTTCAGTCACATTAGATTTCTCAGTTATTAAAAATAATGAACATGATCAACAAATAGCGATTGCAGTGATTGATACTGGCATTGGCATAGAAGAAACAAAGCAAGCGGCTATTTTTGAAGCCTTTCAGCAAGAAGATGGTTCAATTAACCGTAATTTTGGTGGCACGGGTTTAGGCTTATCTATTTCAATGGCCTATTCAAAATTATTAGGTGGGCACGTTCAGCTTAAATCTAAAAAAGGCATCGGTTCAACATTTACTTTAATGCTACCTTTGAACGAGCAACCTATTGAAGACGTTGTTATCCAAGAGCCAAAACCTCTCAAGCTTGTTGAGGGCGTTAAGAACAACCCTGAAATCGCCGAAGAAAAAAAACAATCTTGGGTCATCTCCCCTCCTCCATTTACCGATGATCGAGAACGGTTAAAGACAGAACTGCCCTTGTTGTTAGTGGTTGAAGATGACCCTAAATTTTCTCGTATTTTGTATAAAGAAGCACAAAAGCAAGGTTATCAATGTCTGGTTGCACCTGATGCAGAAAGTGGGTTGATATTGCTAGATAAACATAAAGTTATGGGTATCTTGCTTGACTTAAGTTTACCGCGAATGGATGGCAAAGAATTTTTAAAACGAGTAATGGATAATAATGAGCTTGAAGATATTCCCGTACATATTATATCGGCTTTGGGTCGTTCAGGAGATGAGCTTGAACAGGGTGCAGTGGGCTATTTTACAAAACCAGTCAATCAAAGCCAAATTGCAATAGCGTTAGGCCGGCTAATGAACACTCACTGTAGTTCAATAGCTCAAGTACTTTTAATCGAAGGTGATGAGGCATCTCGATTGGAAATGATGACGTTATTAATGAACGAAAATATAAAAATAACAGAAGCTTGTCATGCGGCTGAGGCCACAGAGTATTTAAAGACAAAAGAATTTAATAGCATTATTTTAGGTTTGAACTTGCCAGATCAAAGCGGATTTGAATGGCTAGATGAGGCTGCAAATAATGATGACTTCATCTTACCTCCAGTGATTATTTATTCGGGTCGCAATTTAAGCCTCGAAGAAGAAAGTCATTTAAAACACTATACCGAAAGCATTATTATAAAATCCTCTCGTTCTGCTGAACGTCTATTGGATGAAGTGTCGTTATTTTTAAACAGCGTTAAAAGAACGAAACAAAAAACGCCTAACATTCAGAAAAAAATAAATAAAAGTCAAAGCGATGGTAAAGGAGAAACGCCAGAACTAAAAAATAAGAGGGTGCTTGCCGTTGATGATGACATGCGTAATACCTTTGCTTTATCTAAAGTATTACGCAACAGAGGTATGGTTGTTGAAATGGCCAGTAGCGGAAAGTTAGCGTTGCAAAAACTCAATGACCAAGAACTATTTGATATCGTACTTATGGATATTATGATGCCAGACATGGATGGTTATGAAACCATGCAGGCCATTAGAAAAATAGCACGGTTTAAAAACTTACCCATTATTGCTGTTACAGCAAAAGCAATGAAAGGCGATAAAGAAAAATGTTTAGAAGCAGGTGCCAATGATTATTTATCAAAACCTATTGATATCGAAAAGCTGCAAACTACCATGCTGACTTGGGTTTAGGCATTTAGATGGCAAGAATAAGCATTCAACATGCATTGGATGAACTAAATTTGACCCAAGTTGAAGATATAGAGTTATCACTTTTTATAAAGGCGGTTGAAGCCCGTTTTGGTTATGATTTTAAAAACTATCAAAAGGCATCGTTAAAGCGTCGAGTGCAAGCATTAGTGGTTAGCCAAGAATTAAACGTCATTAGTGAATTACTGCCTAAGATTTTATATGAAGAGGGTTTTCTAGAAGAGATTATTGCCAAGATATCAGTTGGGGTGACCGAATTATTTCGTGACCCATGGAGTTATGATGCCATTAAAAACCATGTGTTTGCATACTTAGAGTCATACCCTAGCCTTAAAATTTGGCATGCGGGTTGTTCCACAGGTGAAGAAGCATTCTCTTTAGCTATTCTTTTACAAGAAGCAGAATTAATGAATAAGACCACGGTTTACGCCACTGATTTTAATGAAGCAACATTAAACATTGCCAAAAGTGGTGTATTGAATACAAAAATATCTAAAGAAGATGTTACAAACTATCAACAAGCGGGAGGTAAACATTCTTTAGTGGATTACTTTACATCTGCTTATGGTCATTCAAAACTTGAGCAAGGCCTATTAAACAACATTAATTTTAAACTGCACAATTTGGTACATGATGAGGTTTTTTGTCAGGCAAATGTAGTGATGTGTCGAAACGTGACCATTTACTTTAATCGTAAGCTTCAAGCTAAGGTACTTCAGTTATTATCAGATTCGGTATGTCGAGGTGGGTTTTTAATTTTAGGGCCAAAAGAATCCATCATAGCCACGCCCATTGAAAAGCTTTTTAAAGTAATTGATCAAAAAGCAAAAATATTTCAAAAAATAGTCTAGCATGCATATTGTTTTAATTGGCGGTTCAAGCGGTAGTTTAAAGCCGGTTCGTTTATTATTACGAAACCTTAATGGTTCTAATTATGTGGTCATTATCATTTTGCACTTACCCTCACAAATTGATTTACCATTAGTTGAATTATTAGCAGTAGATACTAAACTCCCTGTTAAAGAAGCAATAGATAAATCGTTAATAGATGTTATGAACGTATACGTTGCAGCAGGTGGCTATCATCTTTATATAGAAGATGATCATAGTTTTGCTTTATCTTTAGATGAAAAAGTTAACTATAGCCGACCTTCAATTGACGTTTTATTTTCATCAGCTGCCGATGTTTACGGCCAATCTTGTATTGGCATTTTGTTGTCTGGAGCTAACAAAGACGGTGCAGAAGGACTAAAAAGAATGAAGCAACTAGGCGGAATGACGATAGCACAGCTACCAACTGAAGCCGAGGTCAGTGAGATGCCAAAATCTGCGATTGACACAGGTAGTATCGATTTAATTGCAACAGTGGACGACATAGCTATAAAAATTAATCAACTGATGAATAAAAGATGACGCCACGATAAATGAAAAATTTAACACCAAAAATACTCATTGTTGATGATATTAAAGCGAATTTAATCGCATTAAATGCGCTGTTAAAAAGGATGGATGTTGAAGTAATTCAAGCCAGTTCGGGTAACGATGCATTAGGCCTAGTGCTAGAACATGACTTTGCTTTATTTTTGTTTGATGTGCAAATGCCTGAAATGGATGGCTATGAATTAGCCGAAATTCTAATGCATGAAGATTCTACCAAAGATATTCCTGTTATTTTTATCACAGCAGCCATGAAGGATGAATTAAACAGGATTAAGGGTTATGAGCACGGTGCGATTGATTACATAGAAAAGCCGATTAATGATGCGATTTTAAAAGCAAAAGTGAAAATACTTTTAAATATGTGGCAACAACGTCAACAGTTAAATATTTTACTTGATGACATTGCTGAAAAAAACATTGCCCTACAAACCGAAGTGGCAGAACGAAAAAAAGTAGAGCAGCGCCTCAATCATATGGCGAGCTATGATTCACTGACTGAGTTGCCCAATCGCCATCAACTCGATAAAGAAGCAACGAAAATAATTTCTACAGCAAAACGTTACGATCATCGTGTTGCCTTTATGTTTTTAGATTTAGATGGCTTTAAAAAAGTAAATGATAACAATGGGCACGACATAGGCGATGCTGTTTTGGTCGAGTCAGCTTTGCGCATGCAAAAAGCAGTACGTGATATTGATGTAGTCGCTCGCTTTGGCGGCGATGAGTTTATAATTGTATTGCCTGACTGCCATACTAATGCTGATGTCAGCATCATTGCCAAACGTATCATTGATCACATTAATCAGCCGTTAGAATCGGTTAATATTGTCGAAAAATTAGGCGTGAGTATTGGCATAGCGATTTATTCTGAGGATGGAATGACAAAAGAAGAGTTGTTGACTTTAGCCGATAAAGCCATGTATGAAGCCAAAAAATCAGGAAAAAATCAATTTAAATTTACTTCTGAGTAAATCAAACAACCCAGTTTGAGTATGGTGAAAAAAAGATAAAAGTTATATCGAAAGACGCCGTAAATACACTGAACAATTCAATAACTATTTTTTAATAGTTGATATTAATTTATTATATAGACACATAAATTAATCGGTGTATAAGTTATATTTGTGCGTTTTTTAATCATTAACAATTTTTCTTCATGACGATCATAAAAACAGATATTTTATTGGTAGGCGCGGGGTCAGTGTGTGCGACGCTTGGCTCTATGTTAAAGCAGTTAAACCCTAGCTTTTCTATCACCATGGTTGAACGCCTTGACCAAATAATGCAAGAAAGCAGTGAGGGTTGGAATAATGCAGGCACAGGCCATGCAGCCTACTGCGAGCTAAATTACACCCCCGAACTTGAAGATGGCAGTGTTGATATTCATCAAGCTTTCGGCATTAATGCGCGCTATGAAGTGAGCCTGCAATATTGGTCTTATTTGGTAAAGTTAGGCGCCTTACCTTCTCCCGAACAGTTTATCAACCCAATCCCTCACGTCAGTGTTGTTTGGGGTGAAGCGAATATAGAGTTTCTAAAAAAACGTCATAAACTACTCTCCAAACATCCCATGTTTGCGGCGATGGAATTTAGTGAAGACCCTGAGGTTCTTAAAACATGGTTCCCTTTAATTATGGAAGGTCGAGATAGCAGCGAAAAAGTAGCAGCGACCAGAGTAAAGCATGGCACAGATGTTAATTTTGCCGCCGTTGGCAAAGGCATGGTAGAGCATTTGCAAACCCTAGATAACTTTAACTTAATGCTAAACACCTCTGTCGAAAACCTGCATCAAAAAGACGATAGTCGATGGTCAGTGTCTATCAAAGACACTAAAAATGGCACAATGCAAAAAATGGATGCTGGTTTTGTGTTTATTGGCGCGGGCGGGGCTGCTTTGCAGTTGTTACAAAAATCGGGTATTCCAGAAATAAAAGGCTTTGGTGGCTTTCCGGTGAGTGGGCAATGGTTAGTCTGTGATAACCCTGAAGTCGTTGCGCAACATTCGGTTAAGGCTTATGGCAAAGCCCCAGTTAATGCACCACCAATGTCAGTGCCGCATTTAGATTTACGCATTATTAATGGTAAAAAAGCATTATTGTTTGGCCCTTTTGCAGGGTTTACCACTAAATTTTTAGTGAATGGTTCATTTTGGGATTTAATGTCTTCTGTGCGTTGGCACAACCTGTGGCCCATGTTTAAAACCAGCATTAACAATGTGTCGTTAATTAAATATTTAATTACCGAAATACTGCAAACCCAAAAATCACGAGTGACAGCTTTACGTGAATTTTATCCTACCGCTAAAAGTGCTGATTGGCGCTTAGCCATTGCGGGGCAGCGCGTTCAAATTATAAAAAAGTGCCCTATTTTGGGCGGTAAAATAGAGTTTGGAACAGAAACCATACATACCAAAGACGGTACTTTAGCAGGGTTATTAGGTGCATCACCCGGGGCATCACTGTTAGTACCCATTATTTTAGAAATTATTGAAGAATGCTTTGCCGAAGAATTAAGTACAGAAGATTGGCATAAAAAAGTCAGAAAAATAATTCCGTCATACGGTATTTCTATCGTATCGAATAAAGAGCTGTTCATGTCTATTCGTGAAGATACTTTATCGACCCTAAAATTAGATATTTATAAAAATTAACCTTTCATCAAAAGAGCCACAAAATAGTTAAAACCATGGACAAAGACCTAGACCAAATAGCCCTTGATTATCATCGTTATCCTAAACCTGGAAAGTTAGAAATAACGCCAACCACCAGTATGCTCACACAACGTGATTTGGCTTTAGCCTATTCACCTGGTGTGGCTGCAGCCAGTGAAGCGATTGCAAAAGATCCAAAATGCGCGATAGATTACACCGCAAAAGGCAACTTAGTAGCGGTTATCACTAATGGCACAGCAGTGCTTGGGCTAGGCAGTATTGGGGCACTCGCCTCAAAACCAGTGATGGAAGGCAAGGCTGTTTTATTTAAAAAGTTTGCCGCAGTTGATGCGTTTGACCTGGAGCTAGATACCACAGATATCGACCGTTTTGTCGATGCTGTTAGCTTATTAGAACCCACGTTTGGTGGCATTAATTTAGAAGATATTAAAGCCCCAGAATGCTTTGAAATAGAAAAACGTCTCAAAGCAAAAATGAATATCCCCGTGTTTCATGACGACCAGCACGGCACCGCTATTTGTGTTACTGCGGCGATTCGTAATGCTCTTATTGTTGCCAATAAAAAAATTGAAGACGTAAAGCTGGTTTGCTCTGGTGCAGGTGCTGCGGCCATTTCATGCCTTAATTTATTAATGGAGTCGGGTCTTAAAAAAGAAAATATCATTGTCAGTGACCGTTTCGGTGTTATTTATAAAGGCCGCAAAGAAGAAATGAACCCTTATAATTCAGCATTTGCCATAGAGACCAATGCGCGAACTTTAGAAGATATTATTGATGATGCCGATATATTTTTAGGCCTATCTGCACCACGCGTGTTAAAGCCAGAATACCTCGATAAAATGGCAAAAAACCCAATTATTATGGCGTTAGCCAACCCAACTCCAGAAATATTGCCAGAATTGGTGATGGAAAGACGCCCAGATGCCATCATCGCTACAGGACGAAGTGATTACCCTAATCAAGTGAATAATGTTTTATGTTTTCCCTTTTTATTTCGCGGTGCGCTTGATGTGGGCGCAACTGAAATTAATGAAGCGATGAAAATAGCGGCGATGGAAGCGATTGCAGAGCTTGCAAGAAAAGAAGCAACCGATGAAGTGGTCTCAGCTTATGGCGGCGAACAATTTACTTTTGGCCGAAATTATTTTATCCCTAAACCCTTTGACCCAAGGTTAATGACTATTATCCCACCACGTGTTGCCCAAGCAGCCATGGACAGTGGTGTAGCGACACGACCGATTACAGATTTTAAAGCTTATAACAAAAAGTTAGAAAGCTATGTATTCAAGTCTGGCATGACCATGAAACCTATTTTTGATGCCGCTATTGCAGCGCCACAACGTATTGTTTTTGCCGAAGGTGAATCACAAAGGGTGATTAATGCAGTACAAATTTTAGTCGATGATAAAGTGTGTAAACCCATATTAATCGGCAACCCTAAAATCATTCAAAATAACATTGATACATATAATTTACGTCTAACAATAGGTGAAGATATTGATGTTATTGACCCGACCAAAAATGAAAAAATGAAAAAATATGGCGATGAATTTTATCGCCTGATGCAACGTCAAGGCGTGACGCCGGTGTATGCAAAACGTGTCATTAGCACCCGTCGGACAGCACTAGCGGCTGTCATGGTTAGGTTAGGTGAGGCCGATGCGATGCTTTGTGGTGTCGAAGGTAATTTCTCATCGCATTTACGTTATATAAAATCGTTAATTGGCAATAAAAAAGAGGCTCAAAAAATCTCTTCAGTGTGCATGATGATTATTAAATCGGGCACCTACTTTTTAACCGACACGCATGTGACCCTAAGCCCCACGGCACAAGATATTGTCGATAACACCGTTTTAGCGGCAGAACTCATAAAACATTTTGGTTTCGAGCCAAAAGCCGCATTACTCTCGCATTCTAATTTTGGCTCTCGCAGTAATAAAAGCTCGGTAAAAATGCGCGAAGCTTTAAAAATATTACACGACACTCATCCTGATTTATTAGTCGAAGGCGAAATGCATGCAGATGCGGCCTTATCATCTAAAATAAGAGATCGCTTATTTAAGGACTCTTCTTTTAAAGGCTCGGCAAATTTATTGGTATGCCCTTCTTTAGATGCCGGTAATATTGCCTATAACTTAGTGAAACAAACCAGTGACGGCGCAACCGTCGGCCCCATGTTAGTTGGTACTAACTACCCAGCGCATATATTAACCGAAAGTACATCGGTGAGAGGCATAGTCAACATGACTGCTTTTGCCGCAGTAGATGCCTTGCAACGGCATCAGTAATATCATGCGGCTTTTACTTGTTGTGAATAAAAATTACAAATTCAGCTGCTAATGATCTATTAGCAGCTGAATTTTAGTTTAACACGGTTGTGTTCTTGGCCTCTGTGACAGTGGCGCGTTTATTTTGCACAGCCAATTTAGTTTTTGTCATCTTTGAATTCAATAGCCCAATGACTACCGTCACAAAATGGCTTGTTTTTTGACGCTCCACAGCGGCATAAGGCCGCTTGATTTTTTGCCGCACCTTCGCCCGACTTGGTATCAACTAACGCGATATCACCTGAAACAACATAGGGGCCATTAGGAGCAACCATGACAGCAGAGTTGGCATTGGCTTTGACATTATCATCGTCTTTTTTAAGGGTGTAACTCAAAGCCCCTGAAGGACATTTGTTGGTAATATGGGTGATTTCTTCGATGGATGCGGCATCAGCATCAACAAAAGGCTCTTGTTTTAGTCGAAAGACAGCGGCTAAGTTATCGGTACACACCCCTGAGTGAGCACAGATACTGCGGTTGTCGAATATGGTTATTTCTGCACCGCTATAGCTGTCTATTTTGTCCTCTAAACGCCCTTCAATTTTAGCTGAATTAAACCCAATGGTTTGGTGAGACCCATCACAAAATGGCTTGTTTTTTGAAGCGCCGCAACGACATAAGGCGAGTGTTTCATCAGCGTCTATTAGACCCTTTATATTAAATAGCTTATCTACATTTTTGACGATGTAAGGCCCATTTGGCATGGGTGTTATAGTTGTTTTTGTAGCTGAACTCATTTTAATCCCTCTTTTGTTGATGTTTTTATTGAGTGCCTAAAAAGGCCTTATATTTTTTCTGCAAAAGCCTGCACCACAGCTCCTGTGCCGTTATGACATTCACCCTCGTGTATGTTGCGTATCTTTTCTTCCAAACTAATAAAATTAAGGCCATTAAATTCACGATTAAGAATATCACTATCCATCATCATAGCTGCATTCGGTGGGCCACCTGTTTGATAGGTTAATTGTTGCGGTGTATAGGCCTCAAGTAATAACAAACCTTTATGACGAAGACCTGCCACACAATTGTTATGCACTTTTTCACGCAAGGGTGGCGGTAAATGGCAAAAAATTAAGATAATGGCATCCCATTGCTCTATGCCAATATCATATTCGGCAAGATCAGCATGAATGGTGGTTATCTTTACATCATTATTTTTTGCTAACAATTGCGCTTTTTTAAGGCCAACGGCTGATAAATCAACAGCAGTCACATCATGGCCTTGTTGTGCTAACCAAACAGCGTTTCTACCTTCGCCTTCAGCGAGACAAAGCACTTTACCAATAGGCAGTTCACTACCCATCGACACTAAAAAATCATTCGCTTTAGTACCATAGGCATATGTTTCACCGCTGTATCGTTTATCCCACATTTTAGTCTCCTTAAGGAAATCCTGATTAACTCCATAATTTTTATCTAAGCCAAATTATTGTCAGCTAGGCATCGGATTGTAGTGTCATCTAGATACCACAAAATTCGATAACAACGCTGACGATCATTTGGCAACGACCCGTAGGGCGATCTATCAAGCCATTCTCTCCGTCGTTCCAACTTTCACTAAGGACTCGTCATTAGTTTCAAGTTGCGCCTAGGATAGAACGGCTTGATAGATCGTAAAAGTTTATGGAGTTAATCAGGATTTCCTTAAGAGTGTTCAAAATTATTTAATGACTCGAAAAAAACCGATTTGGCGAATCGCAATTGCGGTGAAAAGCATGGCGATTATCCATAAAACTGGCCCAACAATACCAGGGAACAAAGGAAAATGTTCTGGTACCAGTATATGAACGATATATCCAATATCTGAAATAGCTGCAATACTCAGATTAAGCCAAAAGCCAAGACGACTATTCTTCCAATTGAGCATTATGGCAATAATGCTCACCGCAATCGCGATGAATAGTAGATTCCAAGCATCCTGATAGACTCTGCCTTGAACAATTCCTGGTTCTAATAACAACCCTAGCTGATAAGTTGCTATAGCTGCTTTTACATGTACCAAGCCCCAAAGCAGATAGAGTACAGAGCCTATTTTATGCATCATGTCTTAATCCTCAGTCGACTCGAAGTGCCATGATGATTTTATAGCAATGATCTTTCGTCCAGATATCTACGCCACCTAATCTTTTAGTCCACTTAGGTTCAGTTAAGCTTGCGCACTTTAACGAGACGGCATTTAAATAGGTATCAAACAACAGTGAGGTATTTTCAAAACCGACTTTACCAGCAATTTCATAAAAACTGACTGTCTGTAGTGCTTTGCCAGCATTGGTTTGAATATCGAACATATACTGTTTTTGAACTTCAACATCATCACGTGTTGCTAGTCTGCCCCAATGACCTGATACCAAGGTGTTAAAATCATAAGATAAAATCACATCATGAGACTTAAGGATGCTCTGATTAAGTCCATAATTTTTATCTAAGCCAAATTTTACTCAGCTAGGCGTAGCATTGCAACGTCATCTAGATACCGTAAAATGCTAGAACGACGCTGGGTGAAATTTGGCAACGACCCGTAGGGAAGCCACATGGATGTGGTGAATGTCGATAATGCAGGAGCATTTATCGACCTAGCTATCAAGCCATTCTATCCGTCGTTCCAACTTTTACTAAGGACTTGTCATTAGCTTCAAGTTGCGCCTAGTATAGAACGGCTTGATAGCTCGTAAAATTTTATGGACTTAATCAGAGCATCCTTCATAAAGCCGATGCTATCTTCTGCTATGGCTAGACCTTTAAAGGGTGTCCAGCCAGGGAAAACAATATCAACCTTCATTAATACTTTTTGTTTTGGCGCATATACATAAATATTGCCCGGCTCATGATCATCGCCTTTATATTCAAGTTTTAAGGTTTGATTGCCGACGTTTAAAGTATAGTTGTCTTCAAAAGTAACAGTCGGCATTGGTACTGGTTTGCCACCAACAAACATGCCATAAGGAAAAGGCCTGTCCTTATCATTCATGCGCTCTAAACGATGTTTAGTTTGTACATGAGCAATGTATGTTGCATTTTTAGGAAAAAGATATGCCCCGCCGATATGGTCGGCATGAGCATGGCTATAAACAACATGAGTAATCGGCTCATCGGTTACCTCTGCAATCGCTTTTAGCATTTTGTCACCAAATGAAGGCGGTGCATCAACGACAATAACGCCCTGCCCTGTGGTTAAAAACATGGCGGTATACGCACCTTCTGTTACCCAATACAGACCGTTATTAATTTCTTTTACGGCATAACCTTTATCTTGTGAAATAGGCACACCTTTGGCTATATCTGGAACGGGGGCGACGGCATAGGCTAATGAATGGCTCATTAAAAATGATAAAGCCAGTAAAATTACTTTTGTGGACACTTTGTCTCTCCTTTAAAATTGAAAATAAAGTCTATTGTTTTATTTAAAAGACATATACTGCCTAACTGGCAACTCATTGTTTCCTTGGAGAGACCAATATGAACATACTTACGATGATGGAAACATTCGCCACTGTGGTAGACACAAACAGCTTTACTGCAGCCGCTGATCGACTTCAATTATCAAAATCGTTTGTTAGTAAACAAGTGTCTCAACTTGAAGCCGAGCTGGGGACACGCTTGATCCACCGTACAACACGTAAATTAAGCCTGACAGAAGAAGGTGCGATTTTTTATAAACATTGCCAGCTCATTATTTCGGAGGCAGAAAATGCTAAAGCTGAAATTCTTGAAAGCCAAAGCTGTCCGCGCGGAAAAATTAAAATTACCTTACCGCAAAGCTTAATTATTGCTGGGGCCGGTGAAACACTGGTTAAATTTCAACAAACTTATCAAGAGGTTGAGTTAGATGTCATCGTTGGAGGGTCATTTTTAGATTTAATCGATAACGGCATTGATTTAGCAATAAGGATAGGCCAGTTGGAAGATTCAACCCTAATTTGTCGTAAACTTAGGGCATGTTTTTATCATGTTGTTGCTTCTCCAGACTATATAAAAAAGCATGGTTCACCGCAAAAGCCGATGGATCTTAAGGCACATAATTGTTTGATTTATGGGAAATCGGATGAAGCTAGCCTTTGGTCATTTCGTACAGAAAATAACGAAACCACAACGTTAAAGGCTAAAGGTAATTTAAGCACAGACGATGGTTTATTAATTGTTGATGCGGTGCGGGCTGGCATGGGGGTTGCCTTTGGACCCAATTTTTTATTCAATAAACACATAGAGTCGGGTGCTCTGAGCCTTTTGTTACCGACGTATGTGCAGCCCACAGGAGTATTCGTAATTTATCCTGCCAACCGAAATCTTCCACAAAGAGTTAGAGTGCTGATAGACTTCCTTAAAGAACATTTATCTTTTTAAAAATTAGCCGTCATTCTTTTAAGTGGCGCTTGTTGAAGCTCGGAAAATTGCTCTCGTAATTCAAGGATATGCTCGCCCCAGTAGTTTTCTGTATTGAACCAAGGAAAGGCCATTGGAAAAGCGGGGTCAGCCCACCTTTTTGCAAGCCATGCGGCATAGTGCATCATTCTTAACGTTCGCAGCGCCTCAATAAGAACCAGTTCAGCATCGTTGAATTCATAAAACTGTTCATAGCCTTCTAATATAACGTCTAATTGAAGCTCTCTGTCTTTACGCTCTCCACTTAGCAGCATCCATAGGTCTTGAATAGCGGGGCCTGAACGGCAATCGTCAAAATCGACAAAAGTGGGTTTATCATCGTGCCACAAAATATTCCCGGGATGGCAATCGCCATGCAAACGAATCGAACAATAATCGACTTGTTCAAAAATGGAGATCATTAAATTAATGAGGTCTTGGCTCAGGCTCTCATATGCAGGCAGTAAAGATTTAGGGATGAAATTGTTATTGATTAAGAATTCACGGCTTTTAATGCCATAGCTTAAAATAGTTAATTCAGGCCTGTAAATAAAAGGACGCTCAGCGCTGATAGCGTGAAGTCGCCCTAAACTACGGCCTAAAACTAAAAGGGTATCTAAGTCGTCCAGTTCTGGGGCATGTCCACCCGCGCGTTCAAACAAAGTGAAAAGGAAGCCTTCATGTTGATGTAAAGAGTCCGCTTTTGCTTGTTTTATTGGAGGGACTAATGGCCATTCGGCATCAGCCAATTCAAAACAAAACTGATGTTCTTCTGATATTTGATCTTTAGACCAGCGATCAGGTCTGTAAAACTTAGCAACAAGAGGTTTTTGGTCTTCAATGCCTATTTGATACACCCTATTCTCATAACTATTTAGAGTATTTATTCGACCATCGCACTGATACCCTAATGATTCTACTGCATCAAGGATATGCTCTGGTTTCAATTTACTGTAAGGATGCGCGTTCATTTATTTAATAGAGTTTTTAAAAACCAAAAGTTAGTACAACATTAATGATAAAAAGCGGAATAGGGTTTCTTATCTTACCATCATACCGATTAACCTGCTTGTCGATGGTCGGTTATCAGATGAAATAATGGGCTCTTAACTTAGCGCTTAAAACTCACCCCAAGAATCATTCTTTTTCCATTTAATGCGCGTGACAATGATGCCAATTAAAAAAGCGAGTAAAGACACGCCAGAACCTCTAATAAACCAATCCATAGCAGTGCTGTCTTTATAGCTATTATTTTCGGCTAATAACTGCGCTTTATCTGTTTCAAGTTGAAAGATAAGAGTTTGTTGGTCTTTGTTTTGTTCAATAATCGCAATCGTATTTCTTGTTGCTGATTTTAGTTGCTCTAATTCTTCGGCAGTATCTATTAGTTGAGTAGTTAATGATTTTGCTTGAGAGTCCGTGTTGCTATTGATTTGATTTAATTCTTTTAATTCAGACCTTAATGCCTTAATGGTTTCATTTTGTTTTTTACTTTTAATGTCAAGTGTTGAAAACTGTTCGCGCCCTGATGGCAAGGTGTCGAGAAAACGAGTCAGTACATAACCTTGTTTACCCTTTGAAGTTTCAACCAGAGAGTATTTAGTGGCGTCATCGTGCTCAATAAACTTAACGGCTTCGCCACTTTTTAGCATGGTTAAAATACTGTTTGTTGTGCTGGTGCCAGTTCGTAAAGTTACTTTAAATTCATCGGTAATATAGCGCGTCTCTGCCCAGCTAAGAGAAGATGATGATAATGCAGCTAAGATGATTATTTTTAAAATTGAGAATTTCATAAGAGTCAGTTAAATTAAGTTGTGAAGTGCCATTATTTTATTAATAACAGGAATTTAATTTATTCAGTGCGTTGATAAATGGTGGGATAGAGCCGTGAATATAGCTTTGCATAAGAGAAAAAATAATAACAACGGGTTCAATTTTTCTTTATATTTAGAGCTATATTAGAATATTAACATAATCTTAAAATATGATGAAGAAATTTATGTCGACCTCTATCGTTGGCGTAAATGAGAAGAAAAACACCGATTTATTTCTCAGTTAATAATTCTATTTGGTAACCATCTGGGTCTTCAACAAAAGCAATGACTGTTTGTCCTGCATTCATCGGCCCCGCTTCGCGTAAAATTTTACCCCCCATCGCTTTGATTGATGCGACGGCTTTATAAACATCGTCAACAGCAATGGCAATGTGGCCAAAACCATTGCCTATATCATAGCTGCTTGTGTCCCAATTAAAAGTAAGTTCAAGAGCGGCCTGCTCTTTTTCATCACCATAACCCAAGAACGTATTGGTAAATTTGCCATCAGGGTATTCTTTTTGGCGTAGCACGGTCATGCCTAAAATATCGGTATAAAAAGAAATGGATTGTTGTAAATTGCCAACTCGTAGCATGGTGTGAAGAATTCTCATTTTGACCGTCTTTATATCGTGTTAGTTAAGGAGACATTGAACAAGTCCAATAATTTTGAACTTGCTAAAACTGCCGATATTTTCACCGAAAATCGCAGCAATAGAGCGACTATTACGACTCATTTCGACGAAAATAGCGACAGTTTTTTCTGCGCTCAAATTTTATTAACTTAATCAAAGGCTCCTTAATGTTACATTATGACGGATAATTTTAAAGAGAGAGAGAAAAATGAAAAAATTTGTGTTAATTACTTTATTGATGGTTTCATCTAATGTTGTTGCAGGGACTTGGGATGTACTTTCTGGTTTTATTAAAGATTCAGTTGAGCCTGTTGCTTATGTGGTTGAAACATCAGGTTCTAATTTGCGTGTTTATGAGTGGGAAACGCCAACGGGTAAGGTGTGCACCTCTGTTATTTCTAGTCTAGGGATTGCTATGGATTGTGATTGGAAAAGAAAATAGCAGGCTATCAACGTAGCTAGAGCTTTTTTAAAAGCTCGTATAATTTGTTTTATTGTAAAAACCACTAGGGTTTACTGTGACCACTGGTTATTGAAAATGCTCTGCTATACTTGCCATGTCTCTTCACTAAAACAATTAAAATGACGCCATTAGAGAAATTATTATCGCAATCAACAGAGCTGCCTTCGCTTCCTGAAATTTATATTAGAGTGTCAGAACTGTTGGAATCAGATCATTCTTCGGCCAATGAAATTGGTGAGGCAGTTCAAACCGACCCTTCATTAACATCAAAAATCTTAAAAATGCTTAATAGTGCTTACTATGGCTTACCTAGTGAGGTGACGTCAATATCGCAAGCAGTTTCATTATTAGGGCGTCAGCAGTTAAAGCAACTGTTAATGGGCTCAGTGTTAGCGGGTTTATTTAAAGATATGAATCACGCGAGCTTTTCAATGCGTGAATTTTGGCAACATAGCATTAAAACAGCCATCATTGCTAGGCATTTGGCGCTGCAAAATGCCAGTGTTATTGATCATGACGCCTTTTTTACAGCAGGCTTATTGCATGATATCGGTCGTTTAGTGATTGTCAGTGAATTGCCTGACTCACTGAGCGATGTAGAGCAACTGATGATTGATGCTGGTATAGATACCGTGATGGCTGAAAATAAAATTTTGGGGTTCACGCATATGGACGTTAGTCGAGAAATCATGAAGAACTGGAAATTGCCAAGTATGTTGGTTCAATGTGCACTAAAGCATCATGACACTGAGCATGAAGGCCCCTTTGCTATAGATACTTGCATCGTTTATGTCGCCAATATGCTCAGTGAAAAGGAGCTACCTGAAGAAGAAAGTGACGTCGCAGTGATTTTAGAAGGTATTGAAAATTGGCAACAAACCAAATGTACACTCGATCAGATTACAGCGGCATGCCAATTGGCACAAGAACAGGCACATGACGTTATGGAATCATTAGGCATGGTTGATATAGAGATAAGCGAAGAATAAAATACTTAAGTTTATTTAATTTGAAGGCTATAAAGACCGCTTATCCGAGATAGATTGTCATCTATCTTCAAATACTAGCCTGAACTCACTTCTGAACTATACTGCAAAAAACTATCCCTTGGCTTTACAATATTGGACTTGCTCAGAGGCTCCTTTAGGGGTTGCCGCAATAATAGCGTCTGTGGCAGTACCAAATATGCAAGACTTTGTTGAAGAGGAGATGAACATGCCAAAGTACTTAGTATCTCAAGAATGGGGCGTGTTCGCCGTTCAGGTACGGCATCATGCTAAAAAATAAACATCTTGAATTGGGAATGTCAATAATTGAGGCAATGATTGCTTTAGTGATTATATCGGTTGGATTATTGGGTATTGCGGCGTTACAAATTGTTGCATTACAACAAAGCGCAAGTAGTCAATGGCATAGTAAAGCGGTGTGGTACAGCTATGAAATGAGTGATCGTATTTTGGCAAATGAAACACAATTTGCAAATTATTCAGGTATTGATACGTTAAATGATTATTCACAAGACTGCCAAAGTAATGCGTGTTCAACCGCAGGGTTAAGAATTTCGGATGCTGCTGACTGGAAGCAGCGGGTATCAGATTTGCCCAGTGGGCAGGGCATTATAACTTCTTCTGCAGCAGCTCAGTTAACGGTGACTGTCATGTGGGACGATGAAGGTACTGGGGCTTCTGGCACTGGTTGTTCGGCCAATCATGATGTCGATCTTACTTGCTATAGTGTGACGATAGTACAGTGAATATAAAGCAAATTAGCGCTCTGAAATTAAAACGACAAAGAGGCATTTCTTTAGTTGAAATTATGGTGGCCATGGTCATTAGTATTTTTTTACTAGGTGGTGTTATTCAAGTTTATCTTGCCAATAAATCATCCTATCGATTTACTGATGCAACCACCCGAATTCAAGAAAATGCACGATTTTCTTTAGATACCATTGCTTCAGACCTTCGAATGGCAAGTTATTGGGGTTGCGCGCAATTTGACGCTAGCAATAATGATCATTTACGTAATAACTTAAATACGGCGTCAGGGCAGTACAACGTAAACCTACATGATTTTATCGGTTTAGATGCGATTTCTATGACGGCTAATGATGGCTTAAATGGCTCTGATAGCATCACAGTTATTGGCAGTAAGCCAGGGCAAAATGTTATTAGAGCGCCTTACATGTCGGACACTGATGATAACATTGAAGTTTTAAATACAAGTGCAATAGAGGCTAATGATTTTGTTATCATTTCAAACTGTTTTGGTGCCGATATCTTCGAAGTCAGTTCTATCACTGGATCAGCAGTTGGCGGACAAAGTGTTATCTTTCATTCAACACAGGCCCAAACTGGAACACCCGGCAATACTAATTTAGCAGGTTGTACAGCAGTAGGGACGAATCAGTGCTTATCACAAACTTATGGTTCGACAGCGGCAATTTCTATTTTGCAAACGATTACCTATAGTATTCAAGCAGGCGCTAGTGGAGAGCCTGCCTTATGGCGTTCTTTGAATGGCGTTGATGACGAGTTGATAGAAGGTGTTGAGCAGATGCAAATATTATTTGGCTTAGATACTGATGATGATGGGACACCCAATCAATATTTAGCAGATGCCAATGCAATAGCGGCGAATTCAGAACAAATTAGTGCGGTACGAATATTTTTGGTAATGCGCTCAAACCTAAATAATATTACCGACAATGCTCAGGTTTATAATTTAAATGGTACAGATGTGACGGCAACTGATAATCGATTGCGTCAAGTTTTTTCTATTACTATAGCGTTAAGAAACAGGTTGAGATAATGAATTTACAAACTAATAATAAACGCCAAATAGGCGCTGTGCTGCTTGTTAGCATGGTTATTTTAGTCGCCTTAACCATGTTAGGCGTCACATCAATGAAAAGCTCCTTATCAGAATTAACTATGGCGGGTAATTTACGTGAATCAGTCTTAACTTTTCAAGCGGCTGAAGTGGGTTTAAAAATAGCGGAAGGAATTATAGAAGATAGTGTTTCTACTAATATGTTTAATGGCGCGACAACAAGTTTACTAAATGTATCGACTAATGACCCCGATTATTTGGATGAAACATCTTGGGACAATGCGACCAATGCGAATATCGCTTTAGAAAACATATCAACTAGCCCTAAATATATTATTCGTTATTTAGGCCCAAGACCTATTGATCCAAAAATTAAGGGGCTGAATGTTGGTGGTGGCTATGGGCAGTATCGGCTCAAAGAGCTAGAAAATTTTCGCGTGACTTCGCGTGGAACAGGACAAACAGGTAATTTCTTTAGAGTGCTTCAATCTTATTATGCAAAGGAGTACTAAAATTATAAAACTCGTATCAAAATTTTTGAAGTATTTTTTGCAAATTGGATTAATAAGTTTTAGTTGTTTTGGTTTATCTGCAGATGAGCTTAATCTTACTGCTTTTCCATTGTTTGTTTCTTCTAGCATCGAATCTAATGTTTATTTTATTCTAGATGATTCGGCTAGCATGGATTGGGGGCTAATGATTGGTAGTGATATTGTTGATGATGGTGTTGCGAATATTGATGGCGTTATGCTAGCAGCGGGTAATTATGGTGCAAATAATGGTCTTGCTATTATTGATGATGATATTCGTCTTTACATGCATCCAAACTTTGTCGGCAAAGCTAATTGGGTTGTGGTGCCAACCGTAGAAACAAACCCCGAAGCTTGGTTGCTTAGAAACTCTATTGCTAATCCTTTATATTATAATCCTGAAACAAACTATGTGCCTTGGCCTGGCACAGACTCTAATGGTAATAATCTTTATTCTAATGCCATTCCTACCGCTGCTCGTAATTTTCCATATAGAAATGCAGGTGAAGTCGCGGACCTAACTCAGGATGTAGGTTATACAAAATGGTGGTGGGATGGAGGATGGCAGAGCTCAGAACATGATATTTATTTTGCGGTTTATTATAAATGGGTTGACGATGGTGATGGTATCGTTGAGCAATCTGATTCTTATATTGAAGTTGAGATAAAGCAAACTAATGCAGCACTATTTGAGACAGTTAATGTGACAGAGTCAGATGGGTCAGTTTCTATTAGAAAGCGGACCTATACGGAAGAAATGCAAAACTATGCAAACTGGTTTCAGTATTATCGTAAAAGAGAGTTTTTAGCAAAAGTAGCCATTGGTCATGTTGTTTCTGGAACGGATTCTGTTCGAATGGGCTTAAGCAGTATTAATGGTGGGCATATTTTCGATGCAAAAAGCATGAGTGACCCAGAAAATAGAGCAGAATTGTTAGCAGTGGTTTATGACATTAATTCAAATGGTGGAACGCCTCTAAGAGGAGCTTTAAGGGAAGTAGGAGAAATGTTTCGAGGTGCAACTGGCGACCCATCGCCTATATTGTCTGATGCAGAAGGTGGATCTTGTCAGCAAAATTTTCAAATACTTATGACCGATGGTTTTTGGAATGGTGCGGCTCCGACTGGTATTGACAATGATGACGGTGATTCTAATTCTAGTTTTGATGGAGGATTTTATGCAGATACTTTTGATGATACCCTAGCCGATGTCGCTATGTTTTATTATGAAAATGATTTAGCACCATCATTGGCGAATGATGTACCCACTATTGATAATGTTGATGAAGCAAATCATCAACATTTAGTGACCTATACGGTAGCCTTTGGCTTAAAAGGTGAGTTAGATAATGAAGCTTTAAACCCTGATGCCGGTGAAGTGGTTTGGCCAGATCCAGAAGTGAGTGATAGAAATAAAATTGATGATTTGTGGCATGCCGCTTATAACGGCCGCGGCGAATATCTGAATGTGGCATTTCCCGATGAGTTATCAGCAGCATTGGATGAAATTATAGATGATATAGCAGAACGTTCTGCAACGGCTTCTGCTGTTGCAGTTAACTCGGCTAAACTAACCACAGATACTATGATCTATTTGGCCGAATTTAATACTTTTCGTTGGCAGGGTGAAATTTACGCATACAAAATTATTGATATAGAGACAGGTGAATTGAAGGCGACACCAGAATGGGAAGCGGCAGATGTCCTTAATGCGCGTAATTTAGTATCAGAACCTAGAGCCATCATTACTTATAATGGCTTAACAGGAACGGCATTTCAATGGAGTGATATTACTAAGGACCAAAAAGCTGATTTATATGTAAATTCTGTCGGTGGAAATGACACAGCTATAGAGGCTGAAGCAAGGTTAAATTTTATTAGGGGTGATCGAACAAATGAAGGAGCCGGATTCTTTTTTCGTGAGCGTTCAGCAATTTTAGGTGATGTTGTTAATTCTGGCCCAGTATATGTCGCAGAGCCAGATTTAACTTGGCCTGATACGGCACCTTTTCCGACCTCAAATATATATTCACAGTTTCAATATGATGAAGCACAACGAGATGGTGTTATTTATGTAGCCGCTAATGATGGCATGTTACATGCGTTTGCTGAAGGTGATGGGTCCGAACTGTTTGCTTATTTACCTAATATGTTATTTTCAACAGAGACAACCGCGGGTATGCATTATCTAACAAGCACAAACTATGTGCATAGTTTTTATAATGATTTAACGCCCACTATTTCTGATGTTTATATTAATCCTGTCGAAGGTGCTGGTGGTTCAGACACTTGGAACACTATTTTAATAGGCGGTTTAAGAGGCGGTGGACGGGGCTTATACGCATTAAATATAACAGACCCTGGTAGCTTCTCTGAAGCAAATGCAGCCGATATGGTGATGTGGGAGTTTACTAATGCCGATGATAATGATCTTGGTTTTACCTACAGTAGGCCACAAGTTGCACTGGCCAATAATGGTAAATGGGTTGCTATCTTTGGTAATGGATATAATGGGGAGGGCTCAGGGGAGTCAGCTTTATTTATTGTTGATATCGAAGCGGGTATTGATGGTTGGGATAGTGGCGATTATATAAAAATAAACACAGGTTCAGGCTCTTCAAATGACGTTAATGGTTTATCTACTCCCGTATTAGCGGATATAGATGGTGATGGTGATGTTGACCGCGTGTATGCTGGTGATTTAGAAGGCCAGTTATGGGTTTTTGATCTAAGTTCTAATAATCCTAGTTCATGGGCTTTGGCTGACTCTGAACCACTATTTACAACAATAGATAACCGGCCTATTACCGCAAAGCCTGCATTGTCCTTACATCCTACTGTTGATAGTCTATCGACTAACGCTCCAAACATATTAGTGTTTTTTGGTTCAGGGCAGTATTTGGTAAAAAGAGATATTACTGATAATAATCAGAACCATTTTTATGGTGTTTGGGATAGTGGAACTTATAATTTAACATCAACTTCTCTAACCCAGCAGTTCGTTGATGCGTCATTTACCAATGATCGTGTTATGACTAATAACGCCGTTGACTATGCAACGAAAAAAGGTTGGTATATGGCGTTAGAAATATCGGGTGAGCGCTCAGTAACAAAGGCAGTTGTACGCTTTGGTGTAGTCTTTTTTAATACATTTATCCCATCAGATAATGGCTGCACGAGTGGCGGTTACGGTTTTAAAATGGCTGTGGATGCAGCAACAGGTGGTGCATTAGATGATGCCGCTTTTGATAGTAACGGTGATGGGCTCGTAGATGAAAATGATACAACGAGTGGCAGTAATAGAAGGTCAATAGTTAATGGTATCGAGCAAGACGGTTACTTGCCTGAACCTGTATTTATTGAAAACCTGTCTTATACAGCAGAAACACCCATTAAAGTACAGGATGAGCCTAATATTAATTCAGGGCGGCTATCTTGGCAGGAGTTATTACAATGAATAAATGGTTAATATGCATTGCATTAATATTGTCGACATCTGTCGTGCAAGCTAGTAAGCCTTTTTATAATTCTGGAAAAATAGTTTCAATTAATGCGACAACAATTGGTTTTGAAGATTTGTTTTATTTATTAAGTCCAACCGTTAAAGTTTGGACCTTCAAAAAAGAAAAAACATCATTGAAAGCTTTAAAGCCAGGCGATTATGTGACTTTAAAAATCATTCCTTTTGGAAAAAAGAAACTAGTCGAGCATATATATATATCACCATTTGGCAGGCGAAAATAAAATTAAAAATCGTATAAAACAGGTGGGCTTTACTCTTCTTGAGTTAATGATTACAGTGGCTCTTGTTGGAATAATAGCCTCTGTTGCTATAAGCAGTTTTAGTAACAATGTTATGACGGCTAATCGAACCGATGGTCGGGCTAAGTTATTAGAAGAGGCAGTAGTTTTAGAAAAATGTAAGGCGATTTATGGCGTATACAACAATAATTGTAGTATTACTTCATCCTCATCAGTTATCTCAAGTGACGGTTATTATATGATTGCTCCAACGGCGTTAACATCAAGTACATATACTTTGACGGCTTATCCAGTAGCGAGCGGGCCGCAATCGAATGATACCCAATGCACATCAATCACATTAACTCATTTAGGTGTTCAAGGCGGTACGGGTGCGTTACTATCTGAATGTTGGTAAGCAGCTAAAAGTGGGTCGAACATCTCTCAGCAAAATAAGTTACACCAAAGTATTTTCAAACAATGCTTTGGTGCAGATAGACAAAAGCTTTTAAAGTTATTAGCTAACGGTCTTCGTTCTAAAGTAGAGCCTCAAAAAGCCTTACAAGACTCAATAGCGGCATCCATTATTACTGTCGAGACGCGACATTTACATGCTTTAAAACCAAATTATGATGAGTCTTTGCCTTTTTATGAGAGTAAAGATGAGATTAAAAGTGCGGCCTTAAAAAACCAAGTCATAGTTTTATGCGGTGAAACAGGCTCTGGTAAAACCACGCAACTTCCCCAATTATGCTTTGATTTGGGCTTAGGTATTAAAGGGCGTATTGCACACACCCAGCCAAGACGATTAGCAGCCAGAAGTGTTGCTCAAAGAATAGCATCGGAATCAAAAACCGAGCTGGGTCATCAAGTCGGTTATAAAGTACGTTTTTCAGAGCAGACGTCAGATGATAACGTATTAGTAGTGATGACAGATGGCATGTTGCTATCAGAAATGAATCATGACCATTTTTTAAATCAGTACGAAGTTATCATAATAGATGAGGCTCATGAGCGCAGTTTAAATATTGATTTGCTTTTAGGCTTATTAAAAAAGCTGCTAGTTAAGCGCAAAGATTTAAAATTAATTATAACCTCGGCAACCATTGATACGGAGCGGTTTTCCGAATATTTTGATGGAGCGCCCATCTTATCGGTTTCAGGGCGCACCTACCCTGTTGACATTATCTATCGACCACTCGATGAAAAAAATGCCGATTTAACTCAGGCTATTGTTAAAGAAGTTGATTTTTTAAATAAAAAATCACCTCAAGATACCCTTATTTTTTTACCAGGTGAACGGCACATTCGCGATGTGGCAGAAAAACTAACGGGGCAATTTGGGGGTAAGTTTGATGTTATGCCTCTTTATGGACGCTTATCGTTTAGTGACCAACAGAAAATATTTAAACCCTCCCAAAAAGCAAAAATAGTATTGTCTACTAATGTGGCAGAAACATCACTAACAGTGCCAGGCATACGTTATGTGATTGATTCGGGTTTAGTGCGCATGTCACGCTATTCTTGGCGCAGTAAAACACAAGGCTTGCCGATAGAAAAAATTTCACAAGCCTCTGCAAATCAGCGTTCTGGGCGTTGTGGGCGAGTAGCCCCCGGCATTGCAATACGTTTATATGCTGAGGATGATTTTGACCAACGCCCAGCGTTTACTGACCCTGAAATTTTAAGGACAAATCTAGCGACTGTGATTTTGCAAATGGCTTTGTTCAAAATGGGTAAGCTAGATGATTTTGATTTTATAGAAACACCAGATTCACGTTTAATTAAAGATGGATACCGTTTATTAAAAGAAATAAAAGCAGTTGATGATAATGATCGAGTAACAACGGATGGTCGTAAAATAGCACAATTTCCATTAGACCCTAGCTTTTCAAAAATGCTTTTAAGTGCAAGCGAATATAACTGTTTACATGAAGTATTGGTCATTGTCAGCGCCTTAAGCATTCAAGACCCTCGCGAAGTGCCACAAGAACACCAACAAAAAGCACGAGAGTGCCATTTGCAATGGCGTGATGAGCAATCAGATTTCATGAGTTATCTTTTATTGTGGAACCGGGTGAAGAAAGAACAAAAAGACTTGAGTAATAATCAATTTAAAAAGTGGTGTGGTAAAAACTTTTTAGTCTATATGCGTATTCGAGAGTGGCGAGATGTGTATAGGCAAGTTAAGCAAACAACAGAGCAGCTTAAGCTTAAAATGAATGAGGCTAAAGGCTCTGATGATAATATTCATCGCGCAATTTTAAGCGGTATTCCAAGCCATATCGCGTCGTTACAAATGGACGAAAAGAGTAAGAAAGCTAAAGGACACAAGCAAAAAGAAGTCAAACGTAAGTTTGCAGACTATGTAGCAACACGTAACCGTGCTTTAAAAATATTTCCGGCATCAGGTATTAAAAAACCACCAAAATGGTTAATGGCAGCTTCCTTTATTGATACTCGGTTTTTGTATGCGCACGAAGTAGCGCAGTGTGACCCAGCTTGGTTGATGTCAGATTTGCAGCATATGCATCAGTATGAATACAGCGAACCTCATTTTCAGCCTCGATATGGCAGAGTATCGGCGTACCGCAATACAAAGATATATACATTATTAATTGAAGCGAAAAAGCGTGTTAATTTTTCTGTTATAGACCCTGTTCAAACACGAGATATTTTTATTCGCCAAGGTTTAATCGAAGCAGAGTACAGCACCAATATTGATTTTGTTAATAAAAACCGTGAGCTGATCGATTTTTATAGAAAAGAAGAAGATAAATTAAGGCGACGAGAGTTATTAGTTGATGATGACTTTTTGACTAATTTTTATCATGAAAATTTAGCCAGTGTAGTTATTGATGGCCCAAGTTTAGAGAAGTGGGCAAAAGAAAGTAGCGTGGAGCAAGTTGGGAAAATGACGCTGTCTCAATCCGATATTTTATTGAAACAACACGAGCAAGACCATGATGACTACCCTGAGTGTATTCATGTAAAAAACCAAAAATTGGCTTTGTCATATCAATTTAAGCCGGGCACAGAGGCCGACGGGGTGACGGTTAAAATACCACTAGCATTGCTAAATCAATTTAATGATGAAGATTTTGAATATTTAGTGCCAGGCTTTTTAGAAGAAAAAATACAGCTTTTAATCCGCTCATTGCCAAAAAAATTGCGTAAAAATTTTGTGCCAGTACCAAACTTTGCTAGTGCATGCTTAGACAGCATTAATCATACAAAACCACTGTTAGCGCAGTTAAGTCTTCAGTTGCATCGTATGACGGGGGTAACAGTAGATGCCACAGACTGGCAAGAAGAGAGCATCGAAAGCCATTTTAAAATGCGTTATTGTATTTTAAAAGATGAAAGCTGTATTGAAACAGGGCGTAGTTTGAAACAGATTCAACAGCTATTG
>CAYZQE010000003.1:0-56364 GCA_964480635.1 uncultured Gammaproteobacteria bacterium
ACGACTAAAAAAGAAGTAATGGAGTGCTAACGGTCTAGAATGAACGCTTACGTTGATACTTTGGAGGGCCGTCTTCTTTTACTTCCCAGTTTCTAACGGTTTTAGTCGTGACATCTAATTTAGCTGCAATGTCGGCGTAAGAATACCGCTGTAAAGAAAGAGTGAGTAAATTACTGGTAGAAACACTTGATTTCATGGAGGTGATCTAGGTCATAAAAGAGTAATTATTCCCCATATTTGCCCTGGATGTAAAGAAGTAAATTTACTTTATGTTGAATTAATGTCTATATCAATCTGGTTTGTATAGAGCCAATTTAATAGTTTTGATTTAATTCTGAATTGGCTACGGCGTTTATTGGTTGGAGTGGTATTTATATGTTCTAGCTTGATACCGGGATCATAGTAAACGTGAGAAGAGATAAATGCATTAAGTAAATGTGTAAAAGTGGTGCCTTCAAACAGACGTATATTTGAGCAATACTGGTATTGTTTAATAGTTGATGTATTGTTTGAAATAGAGGGGATATAAACAGCTTTCGAATGTTTTTTATTCCAATGTTTCATTAGCTTTGGAAAGCTCCAGCAAGATGCTACATTCCCATTTTTATCAATTAGTGCAACATAACCATCGGCATTTGTTATTTGTTTCGTATGAATATCAAAACCATATATTTCCAAAGAGAGACCTGTTTTTTTGGAGATTCCAGAAAAGATATGGCGCCCTGTAAAGTCCATACGGTTAGGTTTTATTAGGTTTAAATAGCCATATTTTCTAACGAAAGCTTCTACGCCTTGTTCAAAATAAAAACCTCCATTTGGTTCGGGAGTCATAAGCGTTAACGCTTTACTATTAATTAAGTCGCAACGTGTAACACCAAACTGCTTTATTTCCCAACCTAGGAAATCCGGATCAGAATAGCCATTTGGCTTAATGCCTAATTCAGCTTCAAGTGTATAGCCACCACCATTTTGTGCTTTATATGGAAGTATATCTCCATTTTTATTTAGACGTTTGCTTTCTATCCACCCTAATTTATGGATTCTTTTCAGTTCTTGTAATAATATGTTTTTAGAAGATTCATTTTTCGAATATGGCGCAATTTTACTAATGACCGAGGTTATTTTAATGCTATTAATGCTATTAATGCTATTAATGGTAGTGATTTCATTCGCAATAGCCGAGTTTGGAGTCGCTAAATAAGCAAATATTTTTTTATCAGGCGATATAGCAAAAATTAAAACACGCCCCTCATTTCGATCTTTTTTACTCGGATCCATCCAGCCGCCCATGTCAAATTTAGAGCCACTGATAAAGCCCGATAGGCGTACTTCAGGATATTGGGGGTAATAAATAAATTTAGTATTTGGTGCTCGATATGATTTACCTGAGTGAGAAAGCCATGAAAAATCTAACTCAATACTGTATTTTATTTTTCGTTTCGGGTTGCTGGTTTTTTGTGAATTAGACGACGATTCATTTATTTCACCTGTTGGTATAAAGCTTAAATCAGTTAAGTGATTTGCCATATACGGTTGGTTTTTACTGTTATCGTTCGGCGATAATAATTTAAAATAAACATTGGTGGCATTCTTAGTTTTGTATAAAGCTAGTAATGACTCTAAGGTAAAATCATTTGATCCCTTCGTGTCGTAAATCGCATCCATTTAAAGCTTCCTAATTGTTGATATTTACGCTCTAAAACTTTTAAAGTACTCAGCTAATATAAGCAATTTTTTTATGCTTTGATACACTTATCTATGGCACGGCTAACACAGCGCAATTACATAAGTCATTACTTTCAAATTGAGTGATGTCGCCAGCTTTAAGGTTAGGCACAGGAAACACTCTGACCGTGAGTGGTTTATTTAAGCGAAAAGCCATGGTGCCTGCGTCGCGCATTAAGGCATCAATTTTATGGGTGGGCGTATCGCCTGGAATGGGCACGGTATCTAAGCCGATGCCGCAGACTGAGCTATAGGTTAATAATGCTCTTATATCAAACTCATGCTTGATGGTGGCTTGCGCTAAACCTTGGTCTTCAGTTACTGCAAGCATTAAGCCTGAAAAGCCAACCAAAGGAATGCCTGTGATTGATTTGAATACACGCGTTAATAGGGCAGAGGCTTCAACGGTGCCAGAGGCACCAAAGTATTCAACGCCAAGTTGCTGGTATATATCAACCATGCTTGAGCAGTCTTTAGATGGTGCGGCAGAGCTGTCTATGCCGGAAAATGAAAAGTCATTATTGTTAAATGTACGAATTATCTTTGAAATTTGATCAATTTGCTGCTGTAGTGCCATTTGCATGGCCTTAAAATAGGCCGCCATCTTTTCGTTGTGGCTTAAATGATGATTATTTTGATTGAGGCCTTTTAATACTTCGACGAGTAAGTCTGGCGTTTCTAAACCAACTACAAATTGATTGCCTAATGAACTTTTATGATAGCTGGCAGGAAAATAAGGAATTAATGGTTGGCAGTTAAAATTAACCGTAAAGTTAAAATTACCTTCACCCCTTGGAGTGATCTTGCTAATGCTTTGTACGGCTTGGCTGCAACAGCTGATTAATTCGTTATCCAATATGCCTTTGTCATCAAGTGGGATATTTACGCATGCATTGCATAGGTCGCCGTAGTCCTTTATTAATTCGGGTAGAAGAGAAATTTCATGTTGATTAACCGCTTCCCCAATGGCAAAGCGAATGCGTAAACCGCCTAAATTGAGGTTGTTTAACAATTCACTGATTAAAGCTAACCCCGCTTTGGCGCTGTTTAATGACGTTGTATTTAGATATTCACCAAAAGCATTAGTCACAATGCGAATAGATTGGACGGTATAACCTTGTTGTTCAAACTGTTGGCTTAAGTCAGCACAAAACTGTGCTGCATGGGTAATTAAATTGCTCCATGTTTTTGAGTCTTTATTGAGCGCTAAAAAGGTCGTTATTGTGCGTACGCGGCAAAGGTTGGTTTTTGAATTCATAGTTTTATTTTATCGCCTTCGCCATAGATGTAAATGCCAATATTCATAGCGACCTAAGTTTAGTTTTTTAAATAATGGCTAATGCGCTGTTCTAGCCAAAACTTAGGTTTAAAAGGGTTTGTTCCGCTGACAAAGCCAACATGGCCGCCGCCATTTGTTTTTTCTAAGATAACATTATTGGGTAATTCATCTGGTGTGGGTAACACTTGTTGAGTCATAAACGGGTCGTCAATAGAGTGAATGATGAGCGTTGGCACGGTAATGCTCTTAATAAATTGACGGGAACTTGATTGTCGGTAGTAATCATCAGCATTTTTAAATCCATGCAGCGTCGCGACCACTTGGTCATCATATTGCCAAAAAGATTTTACGTTGTTTAAGTTGCCTAAACGGTTTATTTTTTCAGCTTCTTCGCTTTCATTAATGCTTTTAAGGAAAGCTGATTTTTGTAATACAAATTGTTTTAAAGGGGTCATTAAATAGCGGCGATAGATTTTTGAAAAACCTTTGTCGAGCTTGCTAGCACAAACGTTAAGCAGCATAGGGACAGAAACAGCAATAGCTCCTTTAACGGTGCTTTTTAGGCCTTGTTCCCCCAGCCATTTAAGCAAGACATTGCCGCCTAATGAAAAGCCAATGACATAAATGTCAGTGTTAGGTTCTTGTGCTTTTAGCGTTTGATAGACCTGTTCAATATCGCCAGTATCGCCAGAATGATAAGCACGTGCTTTTAAATTTTGTTCGCCACTACAGCCACGAAAGTTAAGTGCAACACTACGCCAACCAATGGATGCAATACTTTGTTGCATGCCTAAAACATAGGCGGAGCTAGAGCTGCCAGCAAGGCCGTGCATGATAATCACTAAGGGTTGAGTGTCATCGCTGTTTTCAGTGTGCCAGTCACAATCTAAAAAGTCACCGTCAGGTGTCGTAATGCGTTTGCGTGTCCTGTTTAAGTTAATTTTTGATCGAAATAAGGTGGGATAAAGCGTTTGGATATGGCAGTTGTTTAACCACCAAGCAGGTTTAAAAGGGGGTGATTGCAAGCTTATGTTTTTGTCATTGAGCATGAGTTAATTGTTTTAAAGAAAGACTGCAATCTTAAACAAAAAAGCGGTTTAACCAAAGCTTCCCAGAGTTAAACCGCAACAAGGAATTTTTATTGCCAAAAAGGGTTTTTAGCCGATTTTAGAGCTTGCTGTTGAGATATACCGATGTCATTTAAGAGATAAGGCTTAAGGCTTCTTAAATATTGACGTTGTTCATTCATTTTTTTCCAACAGCTCAAGATAGCCATCATATGACTTTGCTTTTTACTAGTTTGAGTTAATGTGTGTTTTGCGGATGATATGATTGTCATGATGCGACCTCCTAATTGGTTTGGATTTAATGTGATGAAAAACAAGTTTAAGGGATTAACTGTCATGAAAGAATATTCAGTTTATTATAAAATACTAATATACAGTTTGACTTGACGCTGACAGTTTTATCTGGCGATTAAAAAACCAGAGACCGCTTATAACCCATAGTTGTTTTCAAAAAAGCAGCTTAAGGATATCCTTAAGCTGCAACAATAAATTTATTTCCAAAAAGGAAGTTTGGCTTCTGTCAGGGCTTCTTGCCTTGTAATACCAAGATCGTTTAATTGATGTTGATCTAATTGGGCAAGTGCTTGACGTTGAGCGCGGCGATCCATCCATGTTTGAATGGTCGCCATCACGTTAATTTTTGTGTTAAGAGAATGGGATAAAGTGTTTTGTGCGATTGATAATGTTGTCATGATGCTACCTCCTGGATAGATCTGAAGTTAATTGCTAAGTTAACTAATAACCCTCTGCTATTAGTATGGTAGAGAGTTTAGGGGGCAAACTGTTATAAGAACAGTTACAGTTTTTAATTAATGTTTGAGTTACAGTTTTAAAATAAAATAACAGTTGTCATGGCTTTAATCAAAACGGCTTTAAATGAGGAGCTCAACTACTGATGTTGATTCTTTATCTAAATTTTCGGCACTGAGACAATTTAATATTTTGGCAGGCTGTATGTGTTTTATCTTTGTTAAATAGGTTTTAACGCTAGCAGATCGGTTATCGGCCAAGATTTTCATTGCTTGATGTAATTCATCGTTACTAACCACTAATTGTTTTAAAGCAGCCTCTTTTTGTTTTGGCTTGAGCGCCTTACCCTTTTGTTGTTTTAGTAGCGCTTGTTTTTTTACATCTAATAATTGTTGTTTAATATCTGATTGATCGTTTAAAGAAGCAATGCCGCAAGCTTTAATTTTAATGCCGGGGCGTTCAACTAATATGCTTGCTACTTTATCAAGCAATTCTTTTTGTTTAGGGGCCAACTTAAATGCATTAGTACTAAAGCTAATGGGCGCTAAAGAAATGCTACTGGCTGCATCGCTAGCAAGACTGAACAGTGTGACTAAAGAGCTAAAGGGCTGTAAAGCATGCTTTAAATAACTCATTGATGCCGCTTTCATAGCAAGTCCCATGGCTTTATTAATAATTAGGCTCAAGTCGAAGTCAGGCTTTTTAATGTTACCACCAACCGGCATTTCTAGATCGATGATATTGTGTTTATCTTTTAACGTTGATAAGGCTAAATCAATCGACATGCCAGACGCGCCTGAAATTTCAGCCGCAGTTTCTTTGTTGGTTTCAATCACTTCAATAGAATCTATTTTTAATACAATGTGGGTGTCTATTTCTTGCTGTTTTATTGAGCCTTTAATCAATGTATCCACGACGCCACTTTTTACACCATAACCCATGCTTCTACTGGTATAAGATGACACGGGTGGTAAATCTAATTGTTTAATGTCAATCGTATAAGATAAGTCTTTGGTCGGATCAAAAAGGAGCCCTTTGCCGCTGATATCAATGCTTGTGTAATCGCCTTGCTTTAGCGCTAAATTAAAGTTGGCGAGATTTTCACTCGACATATTATCAATATCAATTTTGTTAAAATGCAAGGTTGTATTGTAATTAGGCTGCACACTAAGATCGTTAAAATGCAATAAACCGGGTTTACTTAAGCGAATCTGAGCAATGTTTATTGTCAAAGGCTTGGTTTCATCATTGTTATTTTCAATTGTTTTATCATCTTGTTTAAAACGTTTGAGAATAGGGTCAATTAACGCCAAGTGAGTCACTTGTTGTTTCTCAGATAGGGTAACATCAATATTAGGTTGTTGGATGTTAACGAGCATCAATTTAATACTGGCATTTTCAGTATCAAATTTAAACAGCTTTAAAGAGACGGCTTCAATGCTTAATAGTTTTTTATTTTTATCATTATTTAATAACTGAATGCCCTTAAGTGTTAAATCGCTAAAGCTAATTTTTTGTTGATCAAAATGTAAATCATTAAGGGTGAGGTGATTAATTGATTTAAGTAATGTGGAAGTTGCTAAATCGCTTAATTGACTATTGGTTAGTTCGAGTTTGGCATCAAGGATAACATCACTGCCATGAATGCTGGCTTTACCCTGTGTACTCATTTTATCCAGTGAATACTCTAGTTGTTGATAGTGAGCTTTTAAGTGAGTTAATTCGATTTTGTGGTTAATATTGCCTTTAATTTGTTCACCCAGAGCAAGGTCAAATTGCACATCAATATCAATGTTTGCATTCAGTTTGTCTAGGTGTTCTTTATAAAATTTTTGGTAAGGTTGGGTGTTTAGGCCAGTTATCGCTAAAGAGCCTTTCACGGCTCTGATGTCGGTAAATAAGGTGAGATTCAGTCCAGCGTCTATCGCTGTATTTCCCTCAGCTAATAGCAAGCTGACTTTGGCTACAGAGTCTTTTTCCCAAGAGATTAAATTTTTAAGGGTTATGGCTTTTACAATAATATTTTGTTTTAAACCCTGTTCAGAATAGCTAATAGCACTGTTTAAAAAAGAAAATGAATTGACGGAAAATTCAAGTGGTTTTGATTCGTCAGGCTTATTGTCATCAGGCGCAGCTGTTTTAGATGCAGGCAGTTGGTAGCCATTAATAGAAATTTTATCTTCATCGCGTAGAACAACGGCATTAAGTGATTCTATCGAGATATCTTCAATAACGATTCTTGATTGAAATAATGCTGACATATCAATATCAACATACACTCGCTCTAACGTTAATGCAGGCTGTTCGTTAAACACAGCTTTGAGCTTTTTTAGTTCAAATCGCCCGGTAAATAAATTAAGGTTTATATCGTCAATAGTGGCTTCACTAGCGCCTTGTTTTTTAAGTGCATATTGAGCACCCCATTGAATCGTTAAGGGTAATAACGTTAAAATAAGGCCAATAACAATGAGAGTGATTAACGTGATTTTAATGCGACGATTTGCGATAAGAGATTGAATAAAAGTCATGATAATAGTGGTTTTAGAGGTGCAAAAGGCATGTTCATATTAAGTAATGAAATGAATGCGGCATAGTAGCTGTGACGCAGAGGCGGTATTTAACAGTAAAAAGGGTTGAATATCTAGTTTACTAAAGCCTTTGTGGGATAAAAGATCAATGTTTCTGCCTCAAATTGCACCATAGGTTATGATTAGGGTCATAAAATTCAGCCATAATTTAAAATACAATGACTCACCCCTTATTAAAACCATCAGGCGTACACCCAAGCTGGCTTCCGGTGCTTGAAAAAGCTTTATCGGTGGTGGATTCAGACTATTTAAAGGGCTTATTAGGCGATGATGAATGGTTGCCCGGCATGGGTTATGTTTTTGCAGCTTTCAGTCAAAATATAAATAATCTGCGTTATGTTTTATTTGGTGAATCGCCATACCCCCGAAAAAAATCAAGTGTTGGCGTCGCGTTTCTTGATGGCATGGTGACGGACTTATGGTCGAGCACCGGATTGTCAAAAGAGGTCAATAAGGCTACTTCTTTAAGAAATATGATAAAAACAATGCTGGTTGCTGATGGTTATCTCGAGCCAAAAGGGGTTTCTCAAGACGCGATTAGCCAGATAAATAAAACTGAATTAGTGACGACTATTCAAGAGCTGTTTAATAACTTAGAGAGCGAAGGTTTTTTACTTTTAAATGCCACACCGGTGCTACACCCAAAAAGAAAACCGAATAAAGAGTCTAAGTTTTGGTATGACTTTAATAATGTGTTGCTTCAGGAGATTCTTAAAATTAAAGTTGATAACTCTCCCCAATTAATTTTATGGGGGAGTATTGCAAAAACGATCACTTCTTATGAGGTGTCTCAATCGTACCGTATTATAAAAACAGAGCATCCGTACAATATTAGCTTTATTAATAACGCATCATCTTTGAAGCTATTTGCTCAAGTTTCGCCGCTAAAAAAACGTTAGGATTGATTTTTAAATAAGGCTTAAGGTATAAAGATTTGAAAGCTACCGCCACTCAGTTTTTGCTCATTTTTTAAAGCAATAGAGCCTTTTTTGTCTTGTTTTTTATGGTTGGCGGCTATTTCTGATGCGAAATACAAACCTAAGCCCGTGCTGCCGCTTGACGTATCAATGTTCTGTTTAATGTATTTGCTCGCGGCGATCATGGCGTCAGGATAGCCAACACCATCATCATCAATTTGTAGGCAAAGCTGTTCATCTATAAGCGTTGCAGAAATTAATATTTTACTTTTGCTATATCGAATGCTGTTGCTGATAATGTTATTAAGGACAATGCGTAATAAATTGGCATCTAAAAACCAAACTAACTCATCATCGCAATCATAGTTCAGTTCAATCCTTTTAGATTTAGCTAAAAACGTATGCGCAGCCATGCCATCTTCAATTAAATCAATGAGGTAAGTTTCTTCTATGTTTAGGCCAAGCTGTTGTTTTTCCAACTTATAAATGACCAATAATTCCATTAACGAGGTGTTAATGCGGCTGGCCTCATAACGCAGGCTAGAAATTGAATCAGTTTTTTCTTGGTCACCTTCTAATTGTGCGCCGATGGTTTCTAATTCGTGCATGACGAGACCAAGAGAGTTTTTCATATCATGGATGCTCGAAGCTAAAAGTGTTTCAAAGATAGATTGATTAGTTTGCATTAAGTAAGGACATGGTTAGTTTTTTAAATAGACGCCAGTGTTTACCACTGTCTTCTAGTGATATGTTTGTTAGCAACGTTCGAGCCTCTTTCAGCATGTCTGGGTTGTCTCTAAAGTTTTCATTAGAGAGGATAATCTGCGCTGCATTAAGCACATAGCTGGAATTATTGGGTGCAAGGGTTATTGCTTCGCGAATTTTTTTGAGAGCTTCGGTCAAATGTCTGGTTTTGGCAAATTCAATGCCTTGTTTGTTTAAAGCAACGGCAGTCAGTTCATTTTCTTTTTGAATAATAATGTCTTCTTTTAACGACGCCATTCGTGTTGATAGTTTAGCCAAAACTCTTGGGTTAGCATTTTGTTGTTCCAACTTTTTTAGGTTATCTTTAATGTCGTCATATTGTTTATCCGAAATATGACAATTCGGTTTACCTAATGTTGTAGACAGTTTGCTTAAAAATGTTTCAGACTGCTCATTTCTGCCTAAGTCAGAAAACAGTTGAGCTAATGAGCCTAAGTTAATAGCTAATGCCGATGGAATTGATTGGTATTTATCTTCCATACGTTTTGCTAAAGCTTCTGTTGTAGCAAGTAAGCGCGCTTGCACCATTTTATTTTCCTTGCTAACAACCGCTAGGGTCGCATCATAATAGTATTGATAATGCTCAGGTTTTAATAGGCAAGAGTGGTGGCCTTGTGAAATGGTTTTTTCAAAGGCTTGGTGGGCAATGTCATAATGCTGTAAGCCTTGTGCGATTTCACCAAGTTCTACTTGTCGTCTGACAGACTTTGGAGAAATATTGATGGCTGCTAATAATGATTGTTCTGCTTGATCATTGTTGCCCATCGTTTTTTGGCATTTAGCCATCCAATCCAATACATTAACCTGTTGCGGATATTCTTTATGCATCTGCTGGAAATGCTCAAGGGCTTTGTCTATATTGCCTAAAGCAAAGTGCATTTTGCCAATGCCTAAAATGGCCCACAATAATGCCTGTTGCCCCGATACGTCTTGATAGATCGCCATGGCATGAGCGTATTTCTTTAGAATTTCAAATATTTCAGATTTTATTCTTAAGCAAGAAAATTTAGTGCGTGGTTCTGCTTCAATGATTGAATCGCATAATGCTAAAGCACTACGGTAATCTTTTTGATTAAAGGCATCATATAATGGCCTTAATTGATTGTTTTTCTTAATGAGTCTATTTAAACGTTGTCCCAGCTCTTCGTTGGTAAACGGCTTTGTTAAATAAGAATCAGGACGATACTCAATGGCTGCCATTACTTGAATGCTGGTTGTTTCAGCCGTCGCCATCAAAAATAACACACCTTTTAATAAGATATCTCTTTCATGCAGCTCCTCTAAAAATTGTTGCCCATCTTGACCTTCACCAAGATTGTAGTCGCATAAAATAATGTCATAGTTATTTTCCATGCACAGCTTTAACGCCTTAGCGCCATTATTGGCTTGGTCTATATCCAGTGTGCCTAAGCGCATTAACATGGCTTTTAGCGTTTGACGAAATTGGGCAAAGTCATCAATGATAAGAATTTTTAAGTTTTTTAACAAATCATGCCTGTGATAAATGAATGGGCTTTATTGAGTCGAGTTACATTTTATGAGTGCAATTTAGAGTATAGATTGATATTGGTAGAAGTATAGGGAGTAGAAAAACCATGCGATTCAAGCGATATTTTAAAGACGAGAGAAGCGCATGAAAGTGACTCAACAATGATTGTTAAATAACAAAATTAGGGTTTTTAGGTAAGTTTTTTGGTTTGTATTTTGGATTGTTATCCATGCGGTTTTTCACGCTAATGTGAACCAAAGAGGCATCACTTATTTTTCTAATGTGTGAGCCTCTAAAGCGCCAAAACCCTTTGTATTCTTCATGCTGTTTGTCGAGCGGGTCTTCGATAAAATCGCCCAGTTTGTTAGAATCTATTTGCATGCCACATGCTAATGCTTTTTTAAGCATCCACTGTAGTGATATATTAGCTAGGCCGCGCTCTTTATACCATCCACCCACATCGGCATGCACGCCTGCAAACCAAACTTGCTCGATTGTTTGTCCATCAGCCAGTGCGCTTTCATCCCATAAACATTCTGGAAAGTCTTTTCTTTTTTCGTCAATTGACATGGCGTGGTAACCAAATGAAACTTCAGCGTTTAGAGTGGCATCATGAAATTTTTTATTAGCGTTTAATACCAAAGATTTAACCGTGTCCCAAACACCGATGAAATGAACAGGGCATGGTCGACTGAAGGTGGCTTTAAAGCCTTCGGCAGTTTTTGCATTGTTTTTTGAATTATACATTTTAGAGGCATATTCAACCATGTTGTCATTATCACTTCTCAGTAAGCCACATTTATGTAACATGCCTGCTAATGAGCGCGCGGTAAAGGCACCTCGACTAAAACCAAACAGGTACACTTTGTCGCCTGTTTCATAGCATTCCATTAAAAATTGATACGCATCTAAAACATTTTTTTGTAAGCCATGGCCTGTCGCGCTGTCTGATTTGGCAGCCAAGCCTCCCGTGCTGTCATCATATTCCCATCCTCCCGTGCCAACCCCAGGGTCATAATACACCGTTTGAGTGTTGTTTTTTAAAGCGAGAGCGTAGGTTTCAACGACATTAGTATTATTTTTTCCATATTCATTGCCAGTACCATCACAGCATATAATAATATTTTTCATAAAAGTCTCCTTGAGATGTTTTTATTGATCAATGAATCTTGCGGCAGTGCGTAGCACCGTTGCCTCGGCTATGTGTTGCTGAGTAATGTTGTTGATGTTAGCTAAGTCAGCAATGGTTCTAGCCAATTTTAATAAGCGGTGGTAACTACGTGCTGACAGTTTAAGCTTAGTCATAGTTAGGGCTAATAGTTTTTTTGAACCATCATCTAAGTCGCAATGTAGCTCTATTTGCTTGGTGTTAAGCAAATGATTGAGACAGCCTTGACGCGTGAGTTGTACTTTTTGAGCCTGAATAACACGGTGTTTAATAATGGCACTGCTTTCTTCTTTTAGGTGCTTGTGGTTTAGTAACAGTGCTTGATCAAGTTTGGGTAATTCTATTTGAATATCAATGCGGTCTAAAAAAGGGGCAGACAGTTTGTTTTTATAACGATTCAGTTGTTCATTGCTGCAACGACAGCTTTGTAAGCTGTCACAACCAGCAGGACAGGGGTTCATCGCGGCAATGAGCTGAAACCGCGCTGGGTATTCGGCTTGGCGTGCTGCCCTTGAAATGTGAATTTTTCCTGTTTCTAAAGGCTCTCTGAGTACATCTAATGTTTTGCGATCAAACTCAGTCAGCTCATCTAAAAATAAAACACCGTTGTGCGCTAAAGAAATTTCACCCGGTTTAGCCTGCGCGCCGCCGCCGACTAATGCGATGCCAGACACCGTATGGTGAGGTGTTCTGAAAATACGCTGCCGCCACTGTTTAGGGTTGAACCCTTGTTGGCTAATAGAATGCACACTCGCTGTTTCGATGGCTTCTTTTTCACTCATCTCGGGCAACAGAGTATTTAATCTTTGAGCTAACATGCTTTTACCCGTACCCGGCGGCCCCATCATTAACATGTGATGACCGCCTGCGGCAGCAATCTCTAACGCTCTTTTGGCTTGGGGCTGCCCAATCACATCATCCATATCAAGAAGATGCATAGGCTGAGTGACGTGACTTTTGGCCTCGATGTGCTTTAGCGGAGCATTGGCATTAAAGAAGGCGCATAACTGAATAAGGTTGTCGGCACTATAGATATCGCTGTTGCTAAGTAGTTCGGCTTCTTGTTGGTTGGCGCTGGGCAAAATAATTTTTTTGGCGTGTTGGGTGCTTTCTAACAGCGCAGGGATAATGCCATTGACTGCGCGTAAGTCACCACCTAGCGACAGCTCACCGTAAAAATCGTAATGTTCTAAATTTTGTGAATTAAGTTGTTTCGATGTGGCTAAAATACCTAAAGCAATAGCCAGATCATAGCGCCCGCCTTCTTTAGGTAATTCGGCGGGTGCTAGGTTAATGGTGATGCGTCGAGCAGGGAATTCAAACCCTGAATTGATAATGGCAGAGCGCACTCTATCACGGCTTTCACGCACTGCCGCTTCGGGTAACCCAACAATGGTAAAGGCAGGTAAGCCATTAGAGAGGTGAACTTCAACGCTTACCTGAGGTGCGTTAATGCCATTTTCGGCTCTAGTGTTTAAAACAACCAGTGACATGATGCATCCATTGCGGTGTTTCCATAAAGGTTAAAAAAGTTTATTTGGCGAGTTCTTCAATGCGTTTTTCGAGTGCATCTAATTTGGCTCTAGTTCGCGCTAGTACTTTGGTTTGAATATCAAATTCTTCGCGAGTGACCAGTTCGAGTTTACTGAGTTGTTGCATCAAAACTGCTTTTACTTTTTCTTCAATATCATCTTTTATTTTATCAAAGCCCGGTGGTAATAGGGATGAAATCTTGTCTGCCATACTATTTATCTGTTGTGAATCAATCATTTTTTGCCCCTTATTAATGCACCAAAGAAGGGATTTCTCGCTATTTTGGTGCGAATACATGTGGTTATAGACAGCATAAGCGCTCTTTATGTTCATTTTTGGTGCTAACCTTATTATTTCGTTAAGGTGCGTCTACAAATATTGATTGATAGAGTATACGTCATAAATATTTTCCGATTTATTATTTTTATTAACCAAAGAGGCAAACATTATGAAAATGGTCACAGCCATTATTAAGCCATTTAAATTAGACGATGTTCGTGAAGCATTATCTGGTATTGGTATTCAGGGAATTACAGTTACCGAAGTGAAAGGTTTCGGTAGACAAAAGGGGCACACAGAGCTTTATCGTGGTGCAGAATATGTCGTTGATTTTTTGCCAAAGGTTAAATTAGAGCTTGCGATTGATGATGATATGTTAGATCAAACAATTGAAGCCATTAGCTCAAAAGCAAATACTGGCAAAATTGGCGACGGCAAAATTTTTGTCACGACGCTTGAGCAAGCAATCAGAATTCGTACCGGTGAATCCGGTGTTGAAGCACTTTAACCCTTAGAGGTATTTATAATGGAAGATCAAATTTTTCAATTGCAATATGCAATGGATACATTTTACTTTTTAGTTTCTGGCGCATTAGTTATGTGGATGGCGGCTGGCTTTTCAATGTTAGAAGCAGGTCTTGTTCGCTCTAAAAATACGACTGAAATTTTAACAAAAAACGTCGCTCTATACGCAATTTCATGCACCATGTATTTAATCGTTGGTTATGAAATCATGTATGGCGGCGGTTTCTTTTTAGAAGGCATTGCATTGGATGGTGCCGATAATGCTGAGGCTCTTACAGCAGCAGTGTTAGCTGAATCAGCTGAAGCGGGTTTTGACGGCGGAGCTGTTTATTCAAATGCGTCTGACTTTTTCTTCCAAGTTGTGTTTGTTGCAACCGCGATGTCAATCGTATCGGGTGCTGTTGCAGAACGCATGAAGCTTATGTCTTTCTTAGTATTTGCCGTTGTTATGACGGGTTTCATTTACCCAATGGAAGGTTCTTGGACTTGGGGCGGTGATTCTGTTTTCGGCCTATTTAACTTAGGTGATGATTACGGGTTCTCTGACTTTGCAGGTTCTGGTATCGTACATATGGCTGGTGCAACAGCAGCGCTTGCTGGTGTTATCTTACTGGGTGCTCGTAAAGGCAAGTATGGCCCTGACGGTCAAATTAAAGCAATTCCTGGTGCTAACTTACCTTTGGCAACATTAGGTACATTCATCTTATGGATGGGTTGGTTTGGCTTTAACGGTGGTTCTGTATTAAAGCTAGGTGATGTTGCGAGTGCAAACTCAGTTGCAATGGTCTTTTTAAATACCAATGCTGCCGCTGCTGGCGGTGTTATTGCTGCTTTACTTGTTGCTAAATTGTTGTTTGGCAAAGCTGACTTAACCATGTGCTTAAACGGTGCATTAGCTGGTTTAGTTGCCATTACTGCTGAGCCTTCAACGCCTTCACCATTAGAAGCGACTTTAATCGGTGCTTTCGGTGGTATGATTGTTGTATTTTCAATTATAGCATTAGATAAAATTAAAATTGACGATCCAGTTGGCGCGATTTCTGTCCACGGAGTGGTTGGTTTCTGGGGTGTAATGGCTGTGCCATTAACTAACTCTGGAACTAACTTCTTAGGTCAGTTTATAGGTGCTGCAACTATCTTTATCTGGGTATTCGGTGCTTCATTCATCACTTGGTTTATTATCAAGATGGTTATGGGTATTAGAGTGACAGCAGAAGAAGAATACGAAGGTGTGGATATATCAGAATGTGGTATGGAAGCTTATCCTGAGTTTGGTACTAAATAAGTCTTACTTTTAAAGGCTTTAAAAAAGGGTGCTTAGGCACCCTTTTTTTTGCCTGTATGTTTTAATGATTTCAGAGTAATTTATTACTGTTTAGAGAAATATAACTCACCAAAATAAGACACCGTTTCATCGTGGCTATTGTCAGTATCAGCCATGATTGCTATGCCATCTATTTCATTAATGTCCTCTCCAAAAGCTAATTTAAAGTCTTTAGCGAGATCTCGCTTTTCTTTAAACCATACGTTTTGAGGGTCATTTTTTGATCTAATCGCAATCATCATAGCGTTATCAGGTGCAAAAGCATTGGGCCAAACTGATTCAATGGCTTCGTGCTTAGCCCATACATAATTGAGTGCTTTGGTATTCCAAAAAAAGAATCCCCCGTCTTTAATAATATAAATACGCGCACTGTAATCATCACCCTGTTTTGTCTTTTCATCACCAACATTTAATTGTGTTGTTGTCTTCCAGCTCCAATTTAAATAAGGGTATTCAACAAGGTCTATTGTTTGTTCTTTAAATAACCCAGACGCGCTGTTCTTGGTGTGTGCTTGTAAAACCGTCGTATCACCTTCTTTAACAAAGCTATAAACAGTCAGGTTTTTAAATTCTTTTTCATTCCAGCCATCTAGGTTTTGTTTTGAGAATTGGCTCATGGGCAGTTGCTCATTCGCTAAAGCAGATGATAGAAAAACGCACAATGCGGAAGTTGTTAGTATTGTTTGTAGTGGTGTCATATGAAAACTCTTTTTTGGTAAGTTATGTAGACCATAGGTGTTTTAAAATAATTCAATAAATTAAAATTTCATTGACATACATACCGGTCGGTATATATTGCATACTTGTTGGTATGTTTTGGTGGAAGTCAGATGAACTCGAATGACACAAATTATTGGTGGCGTGATTTAAAAACAGATGTCAGTGACATGGATACGCGGGAGCGATTGTTACTAGCAGCTTATCAAGAGATGCATTTGCATGGTTTTCAGGCATCTGGGTTAGCGCAAATTTTAGACCGTGCTGGCGTTACTAAAGGAGCGTTATATCATCACTTTAAAAATAAATCTGAGCTAGGGCATGCAGTGATTGATGAGATTATTGCAGGTCAAGTTTTGCAAGGTTTTATAAGGCCTTTAGATGAGGTTGAAAACCCCATTGATGGCTTAATTGCCCTGATAAACGGTGCGGGTGAATCATTTACGCTGGAGGATATTGGCTTAGGTTGCCCATTAAATTCTTTAGCGCAAGAGATGGCTCCCATTGATGATGTTTTTCGATTAAAACTGAATGCTATTTATGAATTGTGGATTGATTATATGCGGGAATTATTAGCCAAAGGGCAAGATGATGGTTTCGTCAATAAAGAGCTTGATTGCAAGCAGATGGCGGTATTGATTGTCGCCACATTGGAGGGTTGCTTGAGTGCAGCCAAAGTATCACAAAATTTAGACAGCTTGCAGCAATGTGGTGCAGGCTTGATTCAGCATTTAAACTTTATAAGAGCATAACGCAGAGAGATTTTACTATGGCGACGTCATTTGCAGAATTTATAACTAAATATCGTTGGTGGGCAATTTTATTTTCATTAGCAGTCGTTTTTAGCCTTGGTGCAGGGATTAAAAATTTAACCTTTACTAATGATTATCGCGTCTTTTTTGGGCCAGAAAACCCCCAGCTGTTGGCTTTTGAAGAGTTACAAGATACCTATTCAAAAAACGATAATGTGATGATGATTTTAGTGCCTAAAGATGGCGATGCTTTTAGTGCAGAAAGCATTCAAGCCACTCATTGGTTAACCGCAGAAGCATGGAAAACACCCTATTCAGCCCGTGTCGATTCGATCACAAATTTTCAACATACCAAGGCAGAAGGTGATGATTTAATTGTTGAGGATTTAATTTATGACGATGTTGAGCTAACTAAGGATGTTTTAGCAACCGCTAAAAGTATCGCATTGAAAGAACCCTTGTTGATTAACCGTTTAATTTCGCCAAGTGCTCATGTTTCTGGTATTAACATTACGATTAATCTTAAAGGAGAGAATGTCACTAAAGAAAACCCAGAAGTCGTCAACTATATTCGTGATCTTAGAATGCAGTTTACTCAAAAGTTCCCACGTATTGAAATGAAGTTAACGGGCATTATCTTTATGAATGCCGCCTTTTCCGAAGCAAGTCTATATGACATGAAGAATTTGGTGCCCTTTATGTTTCTTATGTTTTTGTTTGTTTTATACCTATGGATAAGGGGTTTAAGTGGCACCATAGCAACATTTTTGGTTGTTCTCTTTTCCATCATTGGTGCTTTAGGAACAGCAGGTTGGGTAGGTATATCGCTCACACCGCCTTCATTCTCGGCGATCATGATTATTCCGACCATGGCAATAGCTGACAGCGTGCATATTTTAATGAATTTTTTGCAGTCGATGAAACGCGGTGAAGATAAGCAAGCGGCGATGATTGAAAGTATTCGCGTTAATTTACAGCCCGTTTTCCTCACTAGCTTAACCACTGGTATTGGTTTTTTAAGTATGAATTTTAGTGATTCACCGCCATTTCATGACTTAGGTAATATTGTTGCTTTTGGTGTTGTTATGGCTTTCTTTTTAAGTGTTGTATTTTTACCTGCGCTCATGATGGTGCTCCCTGTTCGTGTCAAGGTGGATGAATCTAAAGCCAGTGATATGATGGTGTCTTTAGGTGAATGGGTAATAAAAAAGCGAGGCATGCTGTTAGTGGTCATGGCGGTATTTACCGTTATTATGCTGTCTTTTATTCCTAAAAATGAGCTCAATGATGAGTTTGTAAAATACTTTAGTGAGGAAATAGAATTTCGCCGCGATTCTGATTTTGCATCCGAAAACCTAAGTGGTTTGTATTTGGTTGACTACTCATTAGATTCTGGAGAGTCTGGTGCAGTGAGCGACCCGCAATTTATGCAAACGGTAGAAGACTTTGCCAATTGGTATCGTGCTCAGCCAGAAGTGATTCATGTGAACGTACTAACCGATGTGTTTAAGCGTTTAAACAGAAGTATGCATGGTGACGATGACGCTTATTATAAATTACCCGAAACCAGAGAGCTAGCAGCGCAGTATTTATTGCTCTATGAAATGTCACTGCCATATGGTTTAGATTTAAATAATCAGGTCAATATTGATAAAGCATCAACGCGCATGACGGTTATGATGTATAACATATCAACATCAGAAGTGCTTGAATTAGAGCAAAGAGCATTAGGTTGGTTAACTGAAAACGCTCGTGTCAGTATGCAAAAAACAGGTGCTAGCCCTACTGTTATGTTTAGCCATATTGGTTATAGAAATGTTCGTAGTATGTTGTTTGGAACCTTTATTGCTTTAATTCTCATCTCATTCATCTTAATTTTTGCACTAAAATCTGTAAAAATTGGCTTGTTAAGCCTAATTCCCAATTTAATCCCAGCAGGGTTAGCTTTTGGTTTATGGGGTATTAGTAATGGTCAGGTTGGTATGGGGTTATCGGTCGTAACGGGCATGACACTAGGCATTGTGGTGGATGACACGGTACACTTTTTAAGTAAATATATGCGTGCAAGACGTGAAAAAGGCCTGTCAGCGGAAGATGCGGTACGCTATGCCTTTAGAACCGTAGGGCTTGCCTTGGTGGTGACCTCATTTGTTTTGGCAGCAGGCTTTATCGTGTTATCAATGTCGGCTTTTAATATGAATGCTGACATGGCAATTTTAACGGCCTTTACCATTGTGTTTGCCATTTTAGCTGATTTTTTATTATTACCACCATTATTGATGAAACTTGATAAAGACGATTCATCACTGGAGAAAACCAATGCTTAAAATTTTATTATTGATGACCGCCTTTAGTATTCCTGTCTTGGCTTATGCAAGCGAGGCAGAAGATAAAGGCCTTAAAATTGCGCAAGAGGCTAAAGCCTATGATAAAGGTTTTGGTGACTTTACAGCCAATATGAAAATGACCTTAAACAGCAAAAATGGCGATGTCTCGGTTCGTAACATTCGTATAAAAACCTTAGAAGTTGATGGTGACGGTGATAAAAGCATGTCCATTTTTGATCAACCTGCTGATGTTAAGGGTACTGCGATGTTAACGTGGTCACATGGTTTAAAAGCCGATGACCAGTGGCTGTATTTACCGGCGTTAAAGCGCGTGAAACGTATTAATTCACGTAATAAATCAGGGCCTTTTATGGGCAGTGAGTTTGCTTTTGAAGACTTGGGCTCACAAGAGATTGAGAAATATCACTATAAATATTTAGGGGATGAAGCATGTGGCGATTGGCAGTGCTATAAAGTTGAACGTAAGCCCGCTTATAAATATTCGGGTTATACCAAGCAAATTTCGTGGATAGATAAAGATGCTTATCGTTTAGTGAAAGTCGATTTTTATGATCGAAAAAGTGAAAAATTAAAAACCTTAAAAGCCGAGGATTTTAAGCAATATCTTGGGCATTATTATCGTCCCGGTAAAATGACCATGACCAATCATTTAAATGGCAAAGTCACGGTGCTTGAATGGAGCGATTATGTGTTTAAAACAGGGTTAACTGATCGTGATTTTAAACCTCAAACGTTGAAGCGTTTGCGTTAATTGACATTATTCGCAAGATGAAAAAAACACTTATTATTTTTTTCTTTTTAAGTTTTTCAGTAAAGGCAGAACTTAGCGGCTTTATAACCTTGCAAACACTAAATTTTACTGAGAATGCATTAGCTGATAATCAGCTTAATAACGATGCGTCAATATCAATTCAAACACGCTATACCAAGGACTGGAATAAAGGCAACGATATTTTTACAGCTGACGTTTTTGGTCGTATGGGAAGCCAAGATGATGAGAAAAATCATACCGATATACGCGAGTTAACTTGGTTGCACGTAGCGAATGATTATGAGTGGCGCTTAGGCATTAATACTATTTTTTGGGGAGTGACCGAATCTCAAAATTTAGTCGATATTATTAACCAAAAAGATGCGGTAGAAGGCATTGATAATGAAAAAAAATTAGGCCAGCCCATGTTACATCTCACCGCTGTAAAGGACTGGGGAGTCATTGAAGGCTTTGTATTATTGGGCTTTAGAGAGCGTACTTTTGCGGGCGAGGAAGGCAGGCCAAGAACGCCTTTAGTTGTTGCCACAGATGATGCTTTGTTTGAGTCAAATGACGGCGATGGGCATATTGATTTTGCTATTCGTTATAGTCATTATTATGAAGAGTTAGAGTATGCCCTTTCATGGTTTAAAGGGACGCAGCGTGAGCCTGCTTTAAAAGCAGCTATGATAGATGGCGATTTGGTTTTACAGCCATATTACGCGCAAATTAGCCAAATAGGTATAGAGGCTCAAACCATTATAGAGGCATGGCTATGGAAGTTTGAAGGCATCGCTGTCGATAGTGACGAGGATGATTATTCAGCCATTACAACTGGGTTCGAATATAGTTTTTACGGTGTGTTAGATAGCTCAACAGATATCGGTACTATTGTAGAGTACTTATATGATAGCCGCGGTGGCGATGCTCCCACACCGTTTAATCGAGATTTATTTTTAGGCGCACGCGTTACTTTTAATGACATTCAAAGTAGCAGTATTTTAGCGGGTATGATTATCGATACGGTTAATCATACGCGTTTAGTAAGGGTTGAAGTTGAGCGTCGATTAGGCGATCAATTTAAATTTAATGCAGAAGTTTTGCTCTATGGTAATATTGATAATAATGATATTTTAAATGCTTTTAGACAGGATAATGCATTAAAAATGGAATTAACGGTGTATTTTTAAAGTGCATATTTAACGCGCTATTGATATTGCTCTAGTGCGTATTTAATTCGCTCAGCTTCAATTTTTAATGCCTCTAAAAAGGCGATAGTGGAGGGGATTTCACCATTTTTGGCATTCTCTTCTAACTTTTGAGCGGAAGCGGATAAGTTTAAGGCGCCCATGTTGGCGCAGCTTGATTTTAAGCTATGTGCATTACGCTGAAGTGTTTCAATATCTTGGTTTTTAAAGGCCTTTTCTAAGTCAATCATAATTGTATCGCAACTATCAGTAAAGGCAGGGATAAGCTCTGCAAAGTCTTCGCCCATGGCATCTTTTAAAACATCTAATACGGTTTTGTCAATGGGTTCGCCCATGCCAATTTCCTCTGTTGGGGTATGATAAATGCCTTCATTTTTCAATGTTTGGGGCTCTAAATAGAGCCACTTATGAAGCGCAGTAAATAGAATATCTTTGTTAAATGGCTTGGGCACAAAATCGCTCATGCCTGCGTTTAAACAACGATGACGGTCTGATTCCATTGCATTGGCAGTAAGCGCAATGATGGGGGTTTTGTTATCAGATGATTCGTCTAATGCAAGTATTTCGGCAGTGGCTTCAAAGCCATCTTTAACGGGCATTTGACAATCCATTAAAATAACACCATATTTCCCAGGTTCAAAAAGATCAATGGCCTCTTGGCCGTTGTTGGCAACATCAATGCTAAATCCTTGCTTCTTTAGTAATGACAGAGCCACTTTTTGATTAATGAGATTGTCTTCGGCTAATAAAACTAAATTACCGCTGAAATCAAAGCTGGAGATGGCGGCTTTATTAGCTTCATCTGCAACCGTGTGGCGGGTGACAATAGAGCTATCGCTACCATGGTCAAATTCGCCTAAGACAACTTCAAGGGTTTCATGTAAAACATTGCTTAATGCTGGCTTAGTCAGGTAGCCTTTAAAGCCAATCTTTTCAAAACGCTTTGCGGCGCCTTTATCGGCCGCAGAGGAGTACAAAATCAAAGGCATTTCAGAAATTGTTTTATCTTCGTAAATTTGTAAGCCTAATTGATAACCGTCTACATCGGGCATCAGATAATCTAAAATACAAAGCTCAATGGGCTTATCTATATTCATTTGCTTGTTCAAAATAACCATTGCTTGTTCGTGGTCTGATGCGATATGAACTTGCATGCCAAAATGTTGGAGTTGTTTTCTTAATACGTGAAGGTTAAGGGCATGGTCATCAACTAATAACACGCGCCTATTTTCTAAAGTTGAGTGGTGTCTGAGATCAATCTCAGTAATCTGGGGCAGCTTTAAATTAAAATAAAATTTTGAGCCTTTGCCTTCAATGCTATCAACTTTAATGGTGCTATCCATTAAACCCAGTAATTGCTTACTTATGGTTAAGCCTAAACCCGTACCGCCATATTTTCGAGTGGTCGATGCATCGGCTTGGGTGAATGATTCGAATAAAGTTTTTTTGTATTTTTCATTAATACCAATACCGGTATCGGTGATTGAAATATCCAGTGAGGCGATATCATGGCTTACTGTTTTAAGGTTAACTTGCAGTATAATATAACCCTTTTCAGTGAACTTAATGGCATTACCCAGTAAGTTCATAATGACTTGTCTTATGCGGCCAGCATCACCAGAGAATTTTTTAGGGCAATCAACGGAATAATTTAAAATAAGCTCTAAACGTTTTTCAGATACTTTTGGCATGAGTAAATTACAAACATCATGGCAGGCGCGTTCTAAATCGAACTCTATGGGTTCGAGTTCCATTTTCCCCGCTTCAATTTTAGAAAAATCTAAAATGTCATTAATAATGGTTAATAACGAATTACCTGAACGTAAAATAGTTTGCACATATTCAATTTGGTCTGCATCTAAGTTGGTATCAATGAGTATTTGTGACATCCCGAGCACGCCGTTCATGGGGGTTCTAATTTCGTGACTCATGGTGGCTAAAAATTCACTTTTAGCTTTGGCGGCGGCTTCGGCGTCATCTTTAGCTGAGGTAAGCTCTTTTTTAGCTTTGTTGCTTTCAGTGATGTCAGTCATAATGGCCGAAAAATACTGGTCAGTATCTGCTGTGGCCTCATGTTTCATAATGATTTGACTGACTTCGATAATGGTTTGTTCGTGAGTAATTAATTTAGACTCACCTGACCAAATGCTTTGCATAAAAGCGGTTGGAACCGCTTCATTGAGAACTTTGTCTAATTCATTTGCAGGTAAAAAATCGCGTAAATTAGCGGTATATAAAGTTATGTCGTCATACCCTAAAAGGTTTTGTCCAGCATGGTTTAGGGATAATAAGGAGCCATCTAGGGTGAAGGTTGTGATGTATTCTGGGCTAGATTCAAAAATTTGATGCAGTCGATTATGTTCGTGTCTACGTTCGGCAATTTCAGAGATGTCATTAATGGAAACCAAGCAACCAGTAAAAGTTTTATCTTTATCAAATAAAGGAGATACATTAATTTCTACGCAAATAATAATGCGTTCATCAGCACCATCATGACTGAGTTTGTTTTTTACATTAAGAGAGAATTCAGCAACATGAATGATAGTTTTTGATTCGATGCATTGAGCCACTAAATTAACTTGTTCTTTTAAGATATCAAACTCTTCTTCGAAAGAATTTTCTGCAAAAGGATCTTCTTCATTTTCGTCGGTAAAAAAACCTTGGGATTCTGAAGCGGTCTGGCATAAGTCGATAAATTTTAAAGTGGTAATATTTAGTATTGAATCGTTTAAAATTTCAGTGGCAGCAATGTTTGCAAATGTGATTTTTTCATCCAAATCGGCGATTAATATGCCGTAGTGGAGCGAATTGAATAGGGAGTAATCGACAGTCATTTTACAAGCTATCCATCCCAAGTGAAAACAGCTTCGGCAATGTTTCCATTGCCATAATAAGTTAGTGAATGACATAAATCTTTAATTAATACTAAGCCTCGGCCACAAAGAGCAATGGCATCAGGTTTAGCTGGTTTGTGGTTTTCAAAGTCAAAGCCGTTGCCCGAATCTTCTACACGAATGGTCAATTCGTGTTTGTTATTATTATTATTATGCTTTAGGGAAATAGTGAAGCTAACGGAACCTGAATTTAGTGCATTTAAACATTCTTCGCGTTCTTTAAAATATTGAGCGAATCCAGAAGGGTCTGTCTTTAATGAAGAGTTTAAACCTAAAACACCGTGATCTAAGGCATTGACGTAGAGTTCAGTAATAACGGTATATAAATTTTGCTTGTCTGATTCAATATTTTCAAGCTCTAAGAGGTTGTTGATAATAATAGGAACGGGATTAGTTGCTTTTAAGCGAGAGCCTTGGAATGAAATGGAATATTCCCATTCGCCAGAGCTATTAAATTTTTGAGGTTTGGGGTTTTCTTGTTCGTTTTTATCGACTGGAATTAAGTCCTGTGTGCAACAAATTTCGACTAAGGTGATGTCATCTGCCTGAACGGCGCGACCACAAAATTCGTTAAGTTCAGACATGACATGATCGAATATATTTTCATTATTCGCCGTTTCTTCTATGGTTTTATAAAAGCGGTCATCACCAAAGTCTTCGCCCTCTAAGTTCCACGCTTCGGTAACACCATCCGAATTGACAATAAGTTTGTCGCCGTGAGTAATGGGTAGCACCTGAACCATTTCGTCGACATCAATATTGTCTATAATGCCGAGAGCTAAGCCTTGAGATTTAATATGAGTACGGATTAAATTGGTGCGGCCATCTATTAATAACGCATCAGGCATACCTGCGTTAATCACCTTTATATGCTTTAGGCCATGGCTGACGCTAATCAGTTGTACGCCTAAAAACATGCCCGTCGGTAAAAAGGTGCGTAGTTTTTTGTTGATGCCAACTAAAATCTCTTCTAACGAAAAGCCTTTAGACGTCATGGCTCTAAACACTTCTGATACGGGTAAGGCGCCCAGTGCAGCGGATAAGCCGTGACCAGTGAAATCGCCGAGTAGAAAATGTAAGTCTTTAGAGGGGGCGTAAGCCGATAAAATCATATCCCCACTAAAGGTACTAGCGGGCTTAATGACAGATTTTAAGCAATCATTTTTGATGTTGGCTTTTTGTACTGCATTATTAAAAACTTGCTCACCAATTTCTTGTTCGCGGTGAATCATGCTGTACATGCCTTGAACTTCTTTGTTAAGCAAAGTGATACGGCGCATAGATTCGATTTTTGAGCGTAATAAAAATTTATCGTAGGGCTTAATTAAAAAATCATCGCCACCGACATCAATGCACTTACCCAGAGCATCTTCATCGGTCATGGCGGTTAAAAAGATAATCGGTACAAACTTTTTTTGAGATAAACCTTTAATAATTCGAGTGGCATCGTAGCCATCCATGACGGGCATCATGACATCCATAAAAATAATATCAGGGTCGTGTTCTTTAAACAGGTCTACAGCTTGCTGGCCATCGGCAGCTTCAATACTTTGGTAGCCTTGTTTTTTTAATAGTGCTCGTAATATAAGCCGATTGGTAATTTCATCGTCAACAATTAAGGCGAGTTCATTATGGTCTTTTGATAGCGGTTCTAGTACAGACATTTGATTATTTATTTATTATCGTCTGATGATAATAGTTCAAATTTGAAAAAATGCGTGAGGGGCTGGCTAATCTCTAATCACTGAGCTTTACTTTTAAATACCGTTCAATGGCTCGAGCAATGGCAGCAAAACCAAAGCTGCCCGTGACAGCAATAAACGAGCCCAAGCCGGTGGCGCAATCTAACGTTTTAGATGCTCCCATCGCTGGTTTTTCGAAACTAACACCGCCATCACTTGTTGGGTACAAAGCCTGTTGAATGGAATAGACGCAGTCAATGCCATAACTGCGTTTAGGGTTGCGTGAATAATTAAATTGGCAGCGCAAATTTGAACGAACTTTGGCCAATAATGGATCATTGTAGGTTTTTGTTAAATCAGAAAATTTCAACATGCTAGGGTCTGTTAAGCCCCCAGCACCACCGGTGACGATTAAAGGTATTTTATGGCCTTTACAATAGTGAATAAGACTCGTTTTATGGATGACGTGATCAATAGCATCAATGACATAGTCATATTGCTTGAAATCAAACTTATCTAAGTTAGCGTGTGAGACCAAATCATCTATAGCTATGCATTGACAATTAGGGTTTATAAGTAAAATTCGTTGTTTCATTACCTCGACTTTACTGTGACCGCAAGTCTCTATGGTTGTATGCACTTGGCGGTTAATGTTGCTTAGCTCAATATCATCATGGTCAATTAAGGTGATGTGGCCAATGCCTGATCGTGCAGCGGCTTCTGCGCACCATGAGCCAACGCCGCCAATACCAACGATACAAAAATGAGCATTGTTTAAATATGGCATGGCATCTTGCCCAAAGAGGCGGCCGAGTCCGCCAAAACTGTCGTTGTATTGATTTATTGTCATAAAATTACTGAATTGAGGTGGACTATTTTAAAAAATAGATAATAATCGCATTATTAAAACTTCTAAAGTGACATTTTAACATCATGAACGCATCTTGCTTATTTACTGTATCTGCTCCATCAGGAGCTGGAAAAACAAGCCTTTTAAAGGCTGTTCTAAATAAATTTCCAAATAAAATAACATTATCAATATCTCATGCCACGCGTGAAAAACGACCAGGTGAAATTGATGGGCAAGATTATCATTTTATAGAAGTCTCTGCTTTTGAGAAAAAAGTGAGCGCTGGTGATTTTTTAGAGCATGCTCAAGTGTTCGACAATTATTATGGGACATCAAAACAAGCTGTCGAAGCATTATTAGAAAAGGACATGAATGTTATTTTGGAGATAGATTGGCAAGGCGCAGAACAAATTAAACAGGCTATGCCAGACACGATATCGGTTTTTATTTTACCGCCTAGCCGCGAAACACTCAGACAGCGCCTTAGTGACCGAGGGCAAGATAACACGGATATTATTTTACGCCGCATGGCCGAAGCAGACAGTGAAATGTCGCATTTTGATAAAGCAGATTTCCTTATTATTAACGATAATTTTGAACAGGCAGTAGAGGAACTGAGTTATATTCTATTAAGCCAATCCTTAACCATGCAGCGCCAAAAACTCAGGCATCATTCGTTATTATGTGAAATTATCCGTTAATTTCCCTACCTTAATCAGTTGGCAGCAATTAGTTGAATGAGTTCATTACTAAACCATTTTTCTAGTGGGTAAATCCCTGCGGGATTGCCATCTTTAAATTGTTTAGTGAAAGCGTTATTTTGTAAAATAGTTTTTGAAGCCACCTTCCATGAAGTAATACTCTTTAATGCCTTTAGCTTCAATGTAATATTGTAACCAACGAACTTGTTTTCCTGCGGCATCATAAATAAAGAGAGGTAGATTATCTTTAAGCGCTTTATCAAATAATGCGGAGAGTTTGCTGCTTTGTTGCAACGAAATATTTTTTTGGCGGTAAGGGAATAAAGATAAAAGCCCTCTTTGAGCGGTGTCTCTAATGTCTAAAACAATACTGTCTGGCGTTATTTTTTCCTCAAACTCTTTAGGGCTCAGTAAGTGCTTTTTTAATGTTTTTTTAGAGATGATATTTAAAGGGTTCATTGGTGTTACATTGAGCATGGTTGTTTTTTCGGGGTACGCATTTGCCCAGTCAAAGACACCCGCATCATAAGCAAATATATTGCCCAAGCCTGCCTTTTTAGCCTGTAATACGGCTTTATATGATTTGAAGCACGTATGTCCATTGCAGTAAAATATAATGGGCTTACTGCCTGTTTGGAGGGCGAGGAGTTCGCCAGTAAAATTTTTGCCATTTAGTGGGATATTAATGGCTGTGTTGATATGCAGTACGTTATATTCATATTGAGAGCGCGTATCAATAATAACAACGTCATCAAATGAGTTAAATAATTGTTTGATTTCGTAAATATTAACATTTGGGTAGATGGCTCGACCTGGGAAGTCGCTAGACTGGGCGTAAGCATGGCTAAAAAAAGTGAAAAGAATACACAGGATTATATGTTTCATAGGGTGCTCCATATTAGTTTTTTTAAGAACTGCAAGTCATTAGGGGTTTGCTATTGCGAAATACTTTGGGCGCAGCTTTAGCTTCCGTACGTCTTATTTAGACTTAAGCCTTACTTTAGGTCAAGTGAATTTTAGAAAAGTTAATCAAATTAAATGTTTTGGGATAAGTAAAATACACAAGAAAATAAGAAAGTTGGTCAAGGTTATTAAAAAATACTAAAATACGCGGACTTACTGTTTTTACGATATGTGCAACTGTTATGAATTATTTAAAACGCTATGATGTCATTGTTATTGGCGGCGGCCACGCAGGCACCGAAGCTGCTTTAGCTGCGGCACGAATGGGTGCGCAAACATTATTGTTGACACACAATATTGATACCTTGGGGCAAATGAGCTGTAATCCTTCAATTGGTGGTATTGGTAAAGGCCATTTAGTGAAAGAAGTGGATGCTCTGGGCGGTGCAATGGCATTGGCAGCAGATCATTCAGGCATTCAATTTAGAACATTAAACCAGCGTAAAGGCCCAGCAGTTAGGGCGACACGTACGCAAGCAGATCGTCAGTTATATCGTAAGGCTATTCGTCATACCATTGAAAACTGCCCCAATTTAGAGCTGTTTCAGCAGCCAGTGATTGATTTGATCGAAAACAAGGATCAAATAGAAGGCGTTGTGACTGAGATGGGCCTTAAGTTTTATGCCACCACGGTGGTTCTTACCGTAGGTACTTTTTTAGATGGTAAAATTCATATAGGTGAGGCTAATTTTGGCGGAGGTCGAGCAGGAGACCCCCCAGCAACGACACTGGCTAAGCGGTTACGCGAACGACCTTTTAGAATGGGGCGTTTAAAAACGGGTACGCCTGCTCGTTTAGATAAGCGCACTCTGGATTATAGTAAGATGGAAGCGCAAAAAGGTGATGATCCTCAACCGGTTTTTTCATACCGAGGTGATGTGTCAATGCACCCAAGGCAAGTAGAGTGCCACATTACTTACACCACAGAAAAAACGCATGACATTATTCGTAAAAACTTAGACCGTTCCCCTTTATTTACGGGTGAAATTGATGGTGTAGGGCCAAGGTACTGCCCTTCTATAGAAGATAAAGTGGTGCGCTTTGCCGACAAAACGTCGCATCAAATTTTTGTTGAGCCTGAAGGTTTAGATTTGGTTGAAGTCTACCCTAATGGTATTTCTACCAGTTTGCCCTTTGACACACAAATTGAGCTGGTTCATAGTATTGCTGGTTTTGAAAATGCGCATATTATTCGCCCTGGTTATGCTATTGAATATGATTTTTTTGACCCAAGAGATTTGCGCGCAACGTTAGAAACGCGGTTTATTGGTGGTTTATATTTTGCAGGGCAAATTAATGGCACCACAGGCTATGAAGAGGCAGCAGCACAAGGTTTGATGGCAGGTGCTAATGCGGCAGCAAGAGCCTTAGCTAAAGATGAGATTAGCTTTGAGCGTTCTGAAGCTTATATAGGGGTGTTGGTCGATGATTTGACCACGCGAGGCACGTTAGAGCCTTATCGAATGTTCACAAGCCGAGCAGAATATCGATTATTATTGCGTGAAGATAATGCCGATTTAAGATTGACCGAAAAAGGATGGAATGCGGGTTTAGTGAGTGAAGAGCAATGGACAAGCTTTAATCATTATCGAGAAGAATTAGTGCAATTAGAGCAGTCCTTAAAAGACACATGGGTGCGTCCAGAGACAAAAGGTGTTGATGGGCTCATCGAGCAATTAGGTAAGCCACTTGCGCATGAATATAATTTACGCGATTTATTGAAGCGTCCCGAGCTTAAAATTGGCCATCTTACTGGTTTTTTAGAAAAACAGTTTGCTCAGAAAGTGTTAGAGCAAGCAGAAGTAAAAACCAAGTATGAAGGCTATTTAAATCGCCAGCAAGAAGAAATAGATAAGGCAAAAAACAATGAAGGGACCGCCTTACCCGATACGCTTAATTTTAAAAATGTTCGAGGGTTATCGAATGAGGCTTGTCAAAAGCTCCAAGAGTTTAAGCCGTCAACGATTGGTCAAGCAGGGCGGATCTCAGGCATAACGCCAGCGACTATTTCGTTGTTATTAGTGCATTTGAAAAAGACAGGCAGTTAAAATTATGGACTTAATCAGGGCTTCCTTAACGAGGTTTCAGGGTCGGAGTCGGTAGTTGGTTTAACAGTCGGTTTATCAAGAAGTGCGCTCTTAGGGTTGGGTATTAGGTATTGGGTTAAAAATCACCGCCGACTCAGGCCCTTCTAGTAAAAACACAGAATAAATAAATTTTAATGAATAAAGGGCAATAAATGAAAACAATGACGTGTGATCAATTGGGTGGGGCGTGTAGCAAGGCTTTTAGTGCCAATACATTTGATGAAATGGTTGAGCTGAGCAAAGCGCATGGTATGGAGATGTTTGCCTCGCAAGATGCGCAGCACATGCAAGCTATGATGAAAATTCAGGGGCTTATGCAAAACCCAGAAGCGATGAAACAGTGGTTCGATAGTAAAAAAGCAGAATTTGAAGCTTTAGCAGAAGATAAGGTTTAGTGAATTAATAATGAGAGAGCAATTGTGTGAAGGCTTGGATAAGCTCAATATTGAATATGAAACGCGTCAGATAGATTTGTGCTTGGCTTATACGCAGTTACTTTTAAAGTGGAACAAAGCGTTTAATTTAACGGCAGTTAAACAGCCTAAAAAAATGGTGTCGCACTTATTGTTAGATAGTCTGTCGGCGTTGCCTTTTATTGAAAAGCAGCAGCAAATAATGGATGTAGGGACGGGAGCTGGCTTGCCCGGCATACCGTTGGCAATCTTTATGCCGGATACGCAGTGGCTGTTATGCGATAGCAACGGAAAAAAAACCCGTTTTATTCGCCAAGCTTGTGCAGAACTGGGCTTAAAAAATATAACGGTTGAGAATAACAGGGTTGAAGATTATCATCATGCCGTAACATTCGATGTGATTCTCAGTAAGGCTTATGCTTCACTGTCTGATTTTGTCAATACAACACAGCATTTATGCACTGAATCGACGCTTTTAATAACGTGGAAATCAGGGTTGCAAGCGCAAGAAAAGCAAGATGTTTGTTTAGACGGTAAGCATTTGGAAGAGACATTTTTGACAGTGCCTGGCATTAATGAGCCGCGTTCTATCGTAACCATCAAAAATTTATAAGCGAAATAATATGACAAAAATTATAGCCATAGCAAACCAAAAGGGCGGCGTAGGGAAAACAACGACTTGTGTTAATTTAGCAGCGTCATTGGCAGCAACAAAACGTAAGGTGCTGTTGATTGATATGGATCCTCAGGGTAATGCCACTATGGGTAGTGGTGTTGATAAGGCAGGGGTTGAATATACTTCTTGTGATGTTCTTTTGGGTGATGCTTCTGTTCGGCAGGCGCGTGTTCATGCGCCTGAGACGGGCTTTGATATTTTACCTGCCAATGCTGATCTTACGGCCGCAGAAGTTCAATTGATGAATAAAATTGGCCGTGAACGTCAGTTAGAGCTCGCTTTGAAAAAAGTCAAAGATGAATATGATTATATTTTAATAGATTGTCCGCCCACCCTAAATATGTTGACAGTTAATGCTTTAGTGGCAGCAGATGGTGTGTTGATTCCTATGCAATGCGAATATTACGCATTGGAAGGTTTGACTGATTTGTTGGAAACCATTGAGCAAATTCGTGAAAGCGTTAATCCTGATATTAAGTTAGAAGGCTTGTTGCGAACCATGTATGACCCGCGTAATAATTTATCAAATGACGTGTCGTCAGAGTTAGTAGAGCATTTTGGTGATCAAGTTTATCGTACCGTTATTCCAAGAAATGTACGTTTAGCTGAGGCGCCAAGTTACGGTCAGCCAATTTTACAATATGATAAAAACTCGCGTGGATCTATGGCTTATTTGGCATTAGCGGGTGAAGTATTACGGCGCGATGAAAAGTTAAAACAAAATAGCTTAAATTAAGAAAATCTAAGGTTTTATAATTTTGAAAAAGAAAAGATTAGGGCGCGGCTTAGGTTCGCTTATTGGAAGTGTTGACCGGCTGGTTAATGTAACCGCAGAAGAAAAATCAAATTCGATGTTAGAGGTCGATGTGGATCAAATTGTGCGCGGAGAATATCAGCCGCGCAAGCATTTTGATGAAGATGCTTTAAACGAACTGGCCGATTCAATAAGGGCGCAGGGTATTATTCAGCCTATCGTGGTGCGAATGCAAGGCGATCAATATGAGCTAATTGCTGGTGAGCGTCGTTGGCGCGCGGCACAAATTGCAGGGTTGCAGCAAGTGCCTGTGGTCGTTCGAGACATAGATAGTCAAGCCGCAGCAGCGATTGCTTTAATCGAAAATATTCAGCGAGAAGACTTAAACCCACTAGAAGAAGCGGCGGCATTAAAACGCTTGATTGATGAGTTTGATTTGACCCACCAACAAGTTGCTGACTCAGTGGGGCGTTCTCGAACTGCGGTGACTAACTTGTTGCGTTTGTTAGAGTTGGCAGAGCCAGTCAAAGCATGGGTTAATCAAGGCGCCTTAAGCATGGGGCATGCACGAGCCTTATTGGCGCTTGATGTTGATGATCAAATAGATGCAGCTAAGATAGTGGTTAATCGTTCGTTATCCGTGCGTGAAACAGAAGCGCTAGTGAAGCAATATCAAATGCCTACAGAGCTTAAAGTAACGCCTGAAGTGGATCCAGACATTAAGCGTTTAGAGGAATCATTGTCTGAAAAGCTATGTGCAAAGATTGCAATTCAGCAAGGCAAGGCTGGTTCTGGGAAATTAGTTATTCATTACCATAATGCCGATGAGCTAGAAGGGATATTAGGGCATATTACTTAATGCGCTTATTGTTATCCTTATGGATGATGTATTTTAGTCAAATGGCTTTTGCCCAGTGTGATGACTTATTTGCAGAGCCTGAGTTTGGTTTGGAGAACACTTGGTTGCCTCAAAGTAAAAGCTATGTCCAAGAGGTTAGTTTTAAAAAGGTTTGCGCTAAGCGGTCAACATGTTACTTAAAAAACGGGAGTGTTCGCGACCAATGTGACGAAGAGTATCATGATAATTTAGAGGCAGTTTGTAAGGCCGAGTACCCGTATAAAAATAAGTTATATGGGCGCTGTATGAAAAAAATAAATAAAGCGGCTAAATTGGTAAAGTTAGAAGGGGCGCAGTATTTTAGATCTCAGAAAAGAAAAGCAGACCAAGAAAAAAGAGAGTCTAATAGAAAGCTAAGGGCTGAAAAAAGAAGGGATGGTTTCTTGCGGCGAGCCGAGGAAAGAAGGGATAAACGCTTGGGCAGGTAAGGTATAATATTAGTATTGAAGCTGGTAAGAGCGGCGGATACGCCAAGATTAAAAAATAAAATAAAAAGCACGTTGCATAAAGGCTCCTAACTTAATATAATCTGCGCCGATTTATATGGGCTGTAATGAAAAATAATATCAAAGCTTCCATGATGGTGCGTTTCGTTGTGGGGTGCTTATTTTTGGTGCTTATTTATTGCTTTAAGCAGGTGTCGATGTTTTCGGCATTTGTGGGCGTTATAGCTTGTTTTATCCCAGAAACGTATCAGGGTTGGAAAATATCCCAGTCGGTTACAGAACTTGAGCCACATAGATGGCTAAGATTGGCGCACCAATCAATGATCAGTAAATGGCTAATGACGGCAATGATATTTGCGCTTAGTTTTAGCTCAGAAACTGAATGGGATTATGAAATTTTATTTACCGGATATTTGCTGGTTAGCATATTCGGTTTGTTAACACCTATATTAATTAAGAGTAAGAAATAACAATGGCAGCTAGCTACGAAAATTCAGGCGAATACATAAAGCACCATTTGACTAATTTAACATTAGGCGAAAAGGCTGATGGCACGATTGGTTTTGCAAAAGACGCTAACGAAATTGCTGAGATGGGTTTTTGGGCTATTAATGTTGACTCTATGTTCTTCTCTATATTTTTAGGTGTTTTGTTTTTGTGGGGCTTTCGACAAGCCGCAAAAACGGCCAGCACAGGCGTTCCAACGGGTTGGCAAAATTTTGTTGAAATGATAATCGAATTTGTTGATGATTCGGTACGAGGCTCATTTTCAGGTAAAAGCAAGTTAGTAGCACCATTGGCGCTCACTATTTTTGTTTGGGTCTTTCTAATGAACTTAATGGATTTAATACCGGTTGACATCATTCCTTATTTAGCAAGTATGGCTGGCTTACCCTTTTTGAAAGTTGTGCCATCAACAGACCCTAATATTACCTTTGCAATGGCGTTATCTGTTTTTGCAATCGTGTTGTACTACAGCTTTAAATTTAAAGGCGCTAATGGTTTTTTTGCAGAGCTTGCTTTTCACCCGTTCCCAAAATTTATGATGCCGATTAATTTATTGTTAGAAGGCGTGACTCTAATCGCAAAACCAATTTCATTGGCACTACGACTATTTGGTAACATGTATGCTGGTGAAATGATTTTTATTCTCATTGCTATTATGTATAGTGGCGGCTGGGTACTAGGTATTTTCGGTGGCTTTTTACAATTAGGCTGGGCTATTTTTCATATCTTAATTATTACACTTCAGGCTTTCATTTTCATGACGCTGACCATTGTATATATAGATATGGCGTGTCAAGTACCAGAAAAACACTAGATTTTAAGCATAATGCTTAAAATCAGTTTTTAGTTTTATTTAATTTTTACATTTATTTAATTATCTTTAGGAGATATTGATGAACGAAGCACAAGCAATGTTATATGTCGCTGCTGCATTAATGATGGGTTTAGGCGCAGTAGGCGCAGCTATCGGTATTGGTGTATTAGGTGGTCGCTTTTTAGAAGGCGCAGCACGTCAACCAGAATTGATTCCAATGCTTAGAACGCAATTTTTCATCGTCATGGGTCTTGTTGACGCGATTCCTATGATTGCTGTTGGTTTAGCAATGTATGTGATGTTTGCTGTCGTTGGTGCATAAGCACGAATTTAAGTTTTAAGTTCGGGAGAACAAGATGAATTTCAACGCAACCCTAATTGGACAATCAATCACTTTTTTAGTGTTTGTCTGGTTCTGCATGAAATATGTATGGCCTCCGCTCATGCAGGCTCTTGAAGAGCGTCAAGCAAAAATAGCTGATGGCTTAGCGGCTGCTGAAAGAGGTCAAAAAGACCTTGAAAAAGCAAAAGCACAAGTCGGTGATGACATGAAGATTGCTAAAGAGCAAGCTCAAGAAATCATTAATCAAGCACAAAAAAGAGCATCAGAGATTGTTGATGAAGCAAAAGGTACAGCACGTACTGAAGCAGATAAGATTAAAGCATCTGCTGAAGCTGAAATGGAACAGTCACTTAATAGTGCTAAAGAGCAATTACGTAAAGATGTATCAGTGATTGCCTTATCTGGAGCTGAGCGGATTTTGAATAAAGAAATCGACGCGAAGGCTCACAGTGCAGTGCTTGATGACTTAATGGCGCAGATTTAAAGCTATGTCAGATTTCGAGACAATCGCACGTCCCTATGCTAAGGCTGCATTTGCTAGCGCAAATGAAGCGAAGCAATTGGATCAGTGGTCTGAGTTTTTGGCATTTGCTGCAATAGCGACAAATGATGACGTTATGGTTGGTTATTTAACTAACCCCGGTGTTTTATCTTCGGATAAAGCCAGGTTCATTATTGATGTGCTTGAGGCAGGTTTAACCGCAGCTAAGGTAAGCGACGAGCAGCGTAACTTTATTAAGTTATTGGCTGAAAATATTCGTCTCAATGCTTTTGATGCTATTTGCGACCAATACGAAGCGCTTAAGCGTGAAGTAGATGGTGTAGTAGAAGTCAGAGTGGTTTCTGCGCGCAAATTAACAGCGGCTCAAACTAAAGCAATGACGGCTAAGTTAAAAACACGTTTAGGCAAAGATATTTTAATTACAGCAGAGGTTGACGCAACATTGTTAGCAGGCGCCGTAATTTATGCAGATGATGTGGTTATTGACGGCACAGCACGCGGCAAATTAAACAAGTTAGCGAGTGCTTTAAATAAATAAAGCTCAGCTGCTTAAAGAATTCAGTATTAACATTTAATATTTGTATTTATACATTTAAAAACAGGAAAAGATATGCAACTTAATCCTTCGGAAATAAGTGAACTTATTAAAGAGCGAATCAAAAACTTTGATAGCTCAACAGAAGCCAGAACAGAAGGCACTATCGTTAGTTTAACGGATGGTATTGCACGTGTTCATGGTCTTGCTGATGTTATGGCTGGTGAAATGATTGAATTTCCTGGTGATACCTTCGGTATGGCACTTAACTTAGAGCGTGACTCAGTGGGTGCGGTTATCTTAGGTTCATATGGACACCTTTCTGAAGGCGATAAGGTTAAGTGTACGGGTCGTATTCTTGAAGTGCCGGTTGGCGAAGAGCTTCTAGGTCGAGTTGTCAACTCTCTAGGTGAACCACTTGACGGCAAAGGCGCTATTGACGCTAAACTTTTCTCACCTATCGAACGTGTTGCACCGGGTGTTATCGAGCGTCAATCAGTTAATCAACCTGTGCAAACAGGTATTAAAGCGATTGATGCGATGGTTCCAGTAGGGCGCGGTCAACGTGAACTCATCATCGGCGATCGTCAAACAGGTAAAACAGCGGTTGCGGTTGATGCCATCATCAACCAAAAAGGAACAGGCGTTAAATGTATCTATGTGGCGATTGGTCAAAAAGCATCAACAATAGCGAATGTTGTTCGTAAGCTTGAAGAAAACGATGCTTTAGCACACACCATCATTGTTGCAGCAGCCGCTTCTGAATCAGCGGCTATGCAATACATTGCACCATATTCTGGTTGTTCAATGGGTGAATATTTCATGGATCGAGGTCAAGATGCCTTAATCGTCTATGATGATTTAACCAAACAAGCATGGGCTTACCGTCAGGTATCCTTATTGCTTCGTCGCCCTCCAGGTCGTGAAGCCTATCCAGGTGACGTATTCTATTTACATTCCCGCTTATTAGAGCGTGCGGCTCGAGTCAATATTGCCTATGTAGAGAAATTTACAGAAGGCAAAGTAAAAGGTAAAACAGGTTCATTAACTGCTTTACCGATTATTGAAACTCAAGCGGGTGACGTATCAGCCTTCGTACCAACTAATGTCATCTCGATTACTGACGGTCAGATCTTCTTAGAAACAGATTTATTTAACGCCGGTATTCGTCCAGCAATAAACGCTGGTTTGTCCGTATCACGAGTGGGTGGTGCAGCACAGACTAAAATCATCAAGAAGTTAGGTGGTGGTGTGCGTTTAGTATTAGCTCAGTATCGTGAACTAGCCGCTTTCGCACAGTTTGCATCTGACCTAGACGAAGTCACTCGTAACCAACTAGCACGTGGGCAGCGAGTGACAGAATTGATGAAGCAGTTGCAATATGCACCTTTATCAGTGGCTGATATGGCCATGTCATTGTTCGCTGCTAACGAAGGTTTGTTAGACGATGTTGATGTTAAGAAGATCGTAGATTTTGAATTAGCCATGCATGCTTATTTGCAGTCAAACAGTGCTGACTTAATGGCGAGTATTAATGAGACTGGCGATTTTAACGATGATATTGCAGCGCAAATGACGACAGCAATTGAAGCGTTTAAGGCTAACGGCGTTTACTAGGCTTCCTAGTAATTTATTTGATATAAAGAGATAGCAAATGGCAGTCGGTAAAGAGATACGCACCAAAATTAAGAGTATTCAAAACACTCAGAAAATTACTAAAGCTATGGAAATGGTAGCGGCTAGTAAAATGCGTAAAGCACAAGAGCGAATGACCGCAACACGTCCTTATGCAGATAAGATTAAGACCGTTGTGAGTCATATTGCATCATCACATCCTGAGTATAAGCATCCATATCTTGCATCACGTCCTGTGAAGCGCATAGGGTTGATAGCTGTATCCACTGATCGTGGTTTATGTGGCGGTTTAAACACTAACATGTTTAAAAAATCATTGAATCAAATTGCAGAATGGGAAGATGCTGGGCATCAAGTTGATGTGGTTACTTTTGGTGGTAAGGCATTGAGCTTTTTCAGCAGAATTAAAAGCACAAATGTGGTTGCAGAAGCCAGCAAATTAGGTGATAAGCCTGATGTAATGGAAGTGATTGGTCCCGTTCAAGCTTTATTAAAAAGCTATGCAGATGGCAATGTTGATGAAATTTATCTCATCAGTAATGTGTATGAAAACACCATGACACAAACGCCAACTGTTCAGCAGTTAGTGCCTGTGGTACCGAGTAAAGAAGAAGAGTTGGGTCATCATTGGGATTACATTTATGAGCCAGGCTCTAAAGAAGTTTTAAACTCTGTATTAGACCGCTATATTGAATCTATTGTATATCAAGCTGTGGTTGAAAATGTGGCGTGTGAAATGTCATCACGTATGATTGCAATGAAATCAGCCACTGATAATGCAGGCGACTTAATTAAAGAGCTGCAACAAATTTATAACCGCACCAGACAAGCAGCGATCACCCAAGAAATTAGTGAGATTGTAGCTGGCGCAGCGGCTGTTTAGTTAGCCTAAGTAAAGAATTTAAAAATTAATAGTAAATATAGCTTCGGCTAATAATTTAAAGAGAAATATTATGAGCACAGGAAACATTGTACAAGTAATCGGCGCAGTAGTTGACGTGGAATTTCCACGTGATTCAGTGCCTAAGATTTATGATGCATTAACCGTTGAAGGCGATTCTGGCCTAACATTAGAAGTACAGCAGCAATTAGGCGACGGTATTGTTCGTGCCATTGCGATGGGTACTTCTGAAGGCATTCAGCGTGGTATCGAAGTATCAAATACTGGTGCACCAATTCAGGTTCCTGTTGGTCAAGAAACTCTAGGACGTATCATGGACGTTTTAGGTAACCCAATTGATGATGCTGGCCCGATTGGCGAAAAGAAAAGAATGCCTATTCACCGTGCGCCTCCAGCTTATGACGAGCAATCAAGTGAAGTCGCTATTTTAGAAACAGGTATTAAAGTTATCGACTTAATCATGCCGATTTCTAAGGGTGGTAAAATTGGTTTATTCGGTGGTGCTGGTGTTGGTAAAACAGTAACCTTAATGGAGTTAATTCGTAACATCGCGGTTGAACACTCAGGTTTCTCAGTATTTGCAGGTGTTGGTGAGCGTACTCGTGAAGGAAATGACTTCTATCACGAAATGGCTGAAGGCGGCGTACTTGATAAAGTATCATTAGTCTATGGTCAGATGAATGAGCCTCCAGGTAACCGCTTACGTGTTGCACTTTCTGGCTTAACAATGGCAGAAAACTTCCGTGACGAAGGTCGTGACGTACTTATGTTTATCGATAACATCTATCGTTATACGCTTGCGGGCACCGAAGTATCAGCGCTTTTAGGTCGTATGCCATCAGCTGTTGGTTATCAGCCGACTCTTGCAGAAGAAATGGGTGCGTTACAAGAACGAATCACTTCAACTAAAACAGGTTCTATCACTTCATTCCAAGCTGTTTATGTACCTGCGGACGATTTAACCGATCCATCTCCTGCTACAACATTTGCTCACTTAGACGCGACTTTAGTATTATCTCGTCAAATTGCAGAGCTAGGTATTTACCCAGCGGTTGATCCATTAGATTCTACTTCAAGAATCCTTGATCCAAACGTTGTTGGTGCTGAACATTATGATACAGCCCGTGCAGTACAGGGTTCGTTACAGAAATATAAAGAATTAAAAGACATTATTGCGATTTTAGGTATGGATGAATTATCTGAAGAAGATAAATTAACCGTATCTCGTGCTCGTAAGATTCAACGATTCTTATCACAACCTTTCTTTGTTGCCGAAGTATTTACGGGTTCTCCAGGTAAGTATGTATCACTTAAAGATACTATTGCTGGCTTTAAAGCAATTCTTGATGGTGATTTGGATCAGTATCCAGAGCAAGCGTTCTACATGGTTGGTGGCGTTGACGAAGTAGCCGAAAAAGCGAAAACTCTTTAGATTTTTCATTCAGAGCATCCTTAAGTAACTAACCTTAGGTAATTATTGTGGCTTCAACAATTAATGTCGAAATAGTCAGTGCAGAAGAGTCTATCTTTTCTGGCGAGGCAGAAATGGTTTATGCACCCTGTATTATGGGTGAGATTGGTATTGCACCAAAGCATACACCCTTAATTTCACCACTTAAGCCGGGTGAAATTCGCTTAGATACGGGTGATGGAAACGAAGTGTTTTTCTTTATTTCTGGTGGTATCATCGAAGTACAGCCGCACATGGTTACAGTGCTTGCTGATACAGCAATTCGTGCTAATGATTTAGATGAAGCGTCTGCCTTAGAAGCAAAAAAACGTGCTGAAACAGCCATTACAGATCAAAAATCAGGTGTTGATTTGGCGACTGCTAGAGGCGAATTAGCCGCTGCCGCCGCTCAAATTGCAGCGATTCATAAGCTTCGTAAAAAATAATATAATACTTTTATTCTTATCTTAAATGATGAGAATAAAAGTGAACTCTACATTCTCCTGTATCCCCTTATTGATACAAACTACTGCTTATTTGTATAGACTTGCAATAGACGCCAGTGTCATAAATCGTTATTCTCATTTATTAATCATAATCTCAAATTCTCAGATAGAAATATATCAATGGCGCAAATTAATGCACCTAGTAAAAATAAAAATCATCTCATCACGCTCTTAAACTCCTGCATTCAATATATAAGTTCATCCATGAACAAAACCAATAAGGCGACAACGAAGTTTTTCGTTTCACTTTGCACATCAAGCGATTACACTCTTTTCATATTCTTATCTGAAGATTAGGATAATGACAAAATAATCAGTTGTACTGTTTTAAATAAAGGCACTATAGAGAGCCTAAACAAAAGCTATAAGTGATTATTTATAATATAAATAACAACTTAGGAGAAACCTATGGCACATATTGTAGTGTTAGGTGCAGGTATAGGCGGTATGCCATGTGCCTATGAATTAAAAAATAAATTGGGCCGTGCGCACGATATTACAGTGATAAATATCAATGAATATTTTCAATTTACTCCCTCTAACCCATGGGTGGCAGTAGGTTGGCGAAATAGAGATACCATTACTTTCCCAGTTAAACCCTATCTTGATCGCAAAGGCATCAATTTTATTGCGGATACGGTCAATGAAATAAATGCGAAAGACAGTCAATTGGTTTTAGCGGGTGGTGATACCATAAACTATGATTATTTAGTGATTGCAACGGGGCCTAGATTGGCTTTTGAAGAGATTGAAGGCTCTGGCCCTGAAGCAGGTGGAAGCCATTCAATTTGTACCATCGACCACGCAGAAACTGCGTATGAAGCCTATCAGCATTTATTAGAAAACCCTGGGCCAATTACAATTGGTGCTATGCCTTTCGCAAGTTGCTTTGGCCCTGCGTATGAGTTTGCCTTTATTGTCGATGCCGATCTACGCAAACGTAAAATTAGACATAAATACCCAATGACTTTTATCACCTCAGAACCCTATATAGGTCATCTTGGACTAGGGGGAGTTGGTGACTCTAAAGGCATGATGGAATCAGAATTACGACATCATCATATTAAATGGATTACTAATGCAAAAACAACAAAGGTAGAGCTCGGCAAAATTTATGTTGATGAACTAGATACTTCAGGTGAAGTGATAAAGCAGCATGAGTTGGCAACTGATTTTAATATGATGTTACCAGCTTTTAAAGGTGTTGATTGTGTTGCCAGTGTAGAAGGATTATGTAATCCGCGTGGCTTTGTCATGGTTGATGAACATCATAGAAACCCTGCCTATAAAAATATTTATTCAGCAGGTGTTTGTATTGCCATACCTCCTATTGAAGCGACTCCTGTCGCTACAGGAACACCAAAGACCGGTTATATGATTGAATCAATGGTGACTGCCATTGTGCATAATATAAGTGCTGAACTTGATGGTAAGGAACCCCATGTAAAACCAACTTGGAATGCTATTTGTCTAGCTGATATGGGTGATACAGGCGCAGCATTTGTAGCAATACCTCAAATACCACCGAGAAATGTAGCATGGTTTAAAAAGGGAAAATGGGTGCACCTAGCTAAGATAGCCTTTGAGAAATACTTTATTCGTAAGATGAAAAAAGGAACATCTGAGCCCTTATATGAAAAGTATATTCTTAAAATGATGGGTATTAATAAGATCGATTAACATGACGTTAAATTTTAAGAAAAGCCTGATTAGTGACTATTATTAATCAGGCTTTTTTTATACCCAGTTTTTTTGTGAAATCAGCCAGAACTCCATGCCCTTGGCTTTTTCATACCGGCAATTTTACAGGCTTGTTTGACATAACCAAAAGGGAAAAGTCTAAACAAACGGTTATGTGCTACTTTTTTGGTGGTTTCGAAATTATCACGCATAAACATAATGGTGTGACGAGTGTCAGGTGCCACTTTATGCTCATCATAATATTTTCGCATAAAAAATATTATCTCCCAATACTCATCGTCTAAAATTAATTGTTCATCTTCGGCCATTTGTTTACAGGCTTGAATACTCCAAGCATCAGGGTCAAATAAATACCCTTCAAAATCAGTTTCTATCGTTTCGTTATCAACTGTTAGCATCATCCTATCCAGTGAAAATTCTAATGGTTTGGCTGATTTTTTCTTTTAAAGAGGTCTTTAAAATAGTATCTATTAGCTCATTAAATTTAAATTTATGGTGACGTTCATAAGCTACGCCCATTTGCGGCATATCAGCTAAGCCACTTTCACGAGCATGTTCTTCGAAGCCTTTATTTTTCCAAAAGAAAGCACCCGGCATGGTCGTTGGGATAACGACCACATAAAACAGTGCCCGACTAATCGCAATAGAGAACATTGCACCAGCCATCATGATAATCCATATTAATGTATTGAACTCTATAAACATATGACTTGAAATAGCTAATATGAAAAGAGTTGGTAATAAAGCATTACGCAAAATAAAAGCGTAACCATAGGTGGTTTGTTGTTCATAATATGAAGCCGATGCTTCAGATGCTGAGTTAAAGCTGTGTTTTCTGTGTGCTATTAACGCAATGGCCTCTAAGCTAAGTCCGGCCATAAAGACAAAAGACAAGACTTTTAAGTTGCCATTAAAATCAGAGAGTAAAGAGGCAATGGCAATAATAGAGCTACCTAAAGTCAATGCTGTAGCAACAAACGAGGCGTCGGTATGCCAGTGATGCCAAAAGGGGCGAGCGGGGATACGATATAATTGAATCATATAGTAAGCTCCTAACAATCCGCCAAGGGCACTGATGACAGCAAAACCGTTTTGCAACCAAGCAAATAAGGTGATGTCATTAAAAAAGTGAAAGACAGTACAGCCGATTAATCCCATAAAAAACAAGGATACACCGGCAATTTCACGGCTAACGGGTGACCACTTTAAATTATAAAAACCTCGATAAAACCGATGCGGTTTACCGAGGTGCATATTTAATTTGAATAAACCAGTACCTGAAATTAAGACTAAAACAGGAAGCAAAAAATTTAATACGTCATCAGATAAAGCAAAAGCTGCTACAAAAGGCATGGATAATAGTAATAAAAATGCACCTATAACGGCTTGGGTGGTTAGTGTAAATGCAATGTGTGCATTTTCATGAGAGCTGAAAAGCGCCTTAATGTTAAAGGAACGTTTATATCCATGTTTAGCATCTAGTGTCGGTTTAAATTCACCGTCATTACCTTCTTTATGATATTTAAGCGCGGTGCTATCAACACGATTCATATCGCGGTGTGCTGTTCGTTTTTGCTCAAAACGGATATTAGGCTTAGTGATTGAGGTGTCAGGAAAGCCCGGTATTTCTGTTTTGGCTTGAGTACGATTCTCAGGGATGTCTTCAATTACACCAAAGTCTAAGGCGTTGCCTAAGCAAGCGGCGACGCAAGCAGGCTTTAAGCCGACTTCTAAGCGGTCAACACACATATTACATTTACTCACTTCACCTTTAACAGGGTCAAGCTGAGGTGCATTGTAAGGACACACCCATGTGCAGTAGCCACAGCCAAAACAGATGTCTGGGTCTTGTAATACCGCGCCATATTCTGCAAATTTTGTATAGGCACGAGTCGGACAGCCTTTTAAGCACACTGGATCATCACAATGGTTACACGCCATTGAAATATTTAGGCGTTGATAAGCAGGATAAGTGCCGCCTTCAACAAAACCAACGGAGCGAAAGGCTAAATGTGACGGCACATCATTTTTTTCACTACAGGCAGATTCACAGGCATGACAGCCAATGCAGTTATCGGCATTAAAATAAAAACCATGTTGCTTATAACGGTCAGGGTTTTCGTAGGGCTGTTCTTGCTGATTAATAACAAATGATTGGTTTTCTAATTTCGAATTATTAATCGTAGTGTTGATGGCACCACCGTATTGATTCGTTGTTTTGCTGTCTGAATGTTTCAGAATTGCATAGCTTGGTTCATTGTCGCGTCTAGGAAACATTAAAAACTCCTCATTTCTTTACTCATAAGAGCCGCTGATTTTTGATCTTCTAAAATTTCAATGCGCACGGCAGATTGCTTATATGCAGGTTGTCGTGAATGAGGGTCAAGTAAACCAAGGGTTAAGCGATTAGCGCAGTCATGAAAATGAAAAGGTAAGAAAATCATATTTTTGGGGACACGTTGCGTGGGCGTTGCCATCACAATGGCATCAGAACGGCGTGAGACTAAACGTACATATTCACCACGTAAAATACCTAATTCAGCAGCTAAATCAGGATTGATTTCAATAAATGGAATCGGACTAAATTTATTGTTGTTAGCTACTTTGCCCGTTTTTGTACGGCCATGCCAGTGTTCAACAAGGCGACCTGTGTTTAACCAAACTGGGAATTTTTCATCGGGTACTTCATTGTTATCTATGAAGGGTAAGGGGATCAGTTTAGCCTTGCCATCAGCATAACGAAATTCACCATCTTTGGTATATAAACGCACACCACCCTTGGCTGGCACTTCATTGGCATCACGTTGTTGCTCTGTATAAGGCCACTGGATGCCACGGTGTTTTTCGATCAGCTCATGGTCTAAGCCAGAGATATCAGCGAGACGACCTTTTGATATTTCTCGCATTTCTAAAAACACATCGGCGGCTTTGTCTGGAAATTTTACTTTATTATCAGTATTAAAGCGTTTTGCTAATTCATTAAAAATCCACAAATCGGGCTGTGCCTCACCGGGGGCTTTAATCACGGGTTTAACCACATTAACTCGGCGTTCGGTGTTGGTCATGACACCGTCTTTTTCTGCCCATGTGCCTGCTGGTAAATAGACGTGAGCATATTGTGCGCTTTCAACGTCTTCATAACAGTCTTGCACCACGCAAAAATCGAGCTTTTCCATCGCCTTGCGCACACGCGCCGAATTGGGTAATGACGATAATGGGTTGGTGGCGATGAGCCAGATGCCTTTTATTTCACCTGTTTCAATCGCATGATAAATGTCGGTTTGGAACATACCTCGTTTTTTAGGTAAGAACTCTTCGTCAATGTTCCAATATTCGGCTATTTCTTTACGATCATCAGCATTTTCTAGGGTGCGATAATTAGGCAAACCAGAGCAAGAAGACCATTCGCGCGTGCCCATGGCATTACATTGGCCGGTGATGGATAAGCTGGTGCCGCCAGGTATGCCAATGTTGCCCGTAATGAGCGATAAATTGTTGATGCCCACCACGCCATCAGAGCCATGTGTTGATTGGTTAATGCCCATAGTCCAAAAAGACATGGCTGCTTTTGCCTTGCCATAAAGGCGAGCGACCACACGAATGGTATCTTCATCAATGCCGCAGATTTTAGCGGCTGTGGTGGGATCGTATTTGGCGACTTCAGCTTTTAATTCTTCTAGGCCATTGGTATTGGCTTCGATATAGGCATCGTCTTGTAAGTTCTCAGCGAAGATGACATGCATTAACGCATTTTGCAGTACAACGTCTGTTCCTGGAGTAATGGGCAGATGGATATCAGCACATTGGGCTAACATGGTCACACGCGGGTCGATGACAATTAAAGGAAACCCTGTGCGTTCTTGTGCTTCTTTCATACGCCAGTAAATAATGGGGTGTTGCTCGGGTAAGTTAGAGCCCCAAGCCATTAAACAGTCGGTGTGTTCAAAGTCTTCATAACAGCCTGGTGGGCCGTCGGAACCAAACGAGCGTTTATAGCCTGATACGGCTGATGCCATACACAAAGTGGTGTTGCCATCGTAATTATTGGTGCCGATTAAGCCACGAGTCAGCTTGCCCAGAGTATAAAACTCTTCGGTGAGCATTTGACCAGTTGAGATAACCGCAAATGAATCTCGACCATGTTCTTGTTGTACTTTTTTAATGCCTTGGTAGGTGGCATCTAATGCGCTATCCCAATCCGTTGATTGCCAATCTTGATGCCATTGGTCACGGACTTTTGGTACTAAACCACGCCCTGCAGATTCAAATAATTCGTGTTCAAAAATACCTTTTAAGCACAGCTTGCCTCGGTTTACATCGGCATCAGCCACACCGCGAGAAGAAACCGCTCGGCCTTCTTTGGTTAAACCAACTTCTATAGCACAACCTGTTGAGCAATAACCACAAGTGGCATATTTCCATTCAACGATGCCTTTATCGTTGATTTTTATGGGGTTCTTTTGGGTTCTGCCGAATAACATAATTGAATCTCGTAAATTTAAAGAGTTTCTTTACTTCCCCCTCTCCCGTTAAGGAGACACTGAATAACCGCGATTAGAATTTCACTGAGAAAAAATGTGCGTCAAGTTTCGTTAAATGCGTCGTAATAGCTGGCTATTGCGTCGAATTTAACGGAAGTTGTCGTGCATTTTAGCCGGTAAAAAATAATTGGCGGTTGTTCAGTGTCTCCTTAAGAGAGGGGCTAAAAACATAGCTTATTTTTAAGACAATGCCTGTATAAACACCATACCATTTTCAACTTTGGTATTAAACGTATTCACACAGCCTTCGTCTGCGCCCATGGCTTCGCCACTGGTTAAATCAATTTTCCAGTTATGTAATGGGCATGTTACTGAACTGCCGTGAACAATGCCTTGTGATAACGGGCCTTTTTTATGAGGGCATTCGTCTTTAACCGCAAATACGTCGTTATTACTGTTCTTAAAAATAGCGATGTTCATGGTCGCTGTTTTCACAACACGTGAGCCTAATGCCGGAATGTCGTCTAATGCTACTACTTCTGTCCAGTTACTCATGATTAACCTGCCGCGTTCATATTTGTGATCTCAATTTGAGTAAACTCATGCTTTTGTGCGCCTTCGGCACGTTCTTTCCATGGGTCAGATTGCGAGAATGATTGGCTGAATCTAAAGCGTTCTGCTAAAGCCGTGCGTTCTGCCTCATCATTCATAATACAATCTTGCACATAGGTGAAACCAACGCGTTCTACCCAAGGGGCTGTGCGTTCAAGATAATGTGCTTCTTCACGGTATTTTTGGGTAAAGGCAGCACAATATTCTAATACGTCTTCTTCTGTTTCTACCTTGCCGAGTAAATCGGTCACACGAACTTTGATGCCGCCGTTGCCGCCAATATGAAGCTCATAACCAGAGTCAACACACACCACACCAAAGTCTTTAATCGTCGCTTCTGCACAGTTACGTGGACAACCTGATACCGCAAGTTTGTATTTATGCTGCATCCAAGAGCCCCAAGTAAGCTGTTCTAGCTTAACACCTAAGCCGGTTGAGTCTTGAGTACCGAAGCGGCACCAGTTTGAACCAGCACAGGTTTTAACCGTACGCATCGCCTTGCCATAAGCATGACCAGAAACAAACCCAGCGGCTGATAAATCTTTCCACACGCCGGGTAAGTCTTCTTTTTTGATGCCAAACATATCAATGCGTTGACCACCTGTGACTTTCATTTCTGGGATTTCAAATTTATCACACACATCGGCTATAGCGCGTAGCTCGTTAGGCTTAACTAAGCCACCAAACATACGTGGCACAACAGAATAAGTACCGTCTTTTTGAATATTGCCATGAGCGCGTTCATTAATAAAACGAGACTGCGCATCATCTTTATATTCGGCAGGCCAACGTGCTAATAAGTAATAGTTAAGTGCTGGGCGACAGGTGGCGCAACCGTCTGGTGTTTTCCAGTTCAGGTATGAACGTAACGTGCCCATGTCTTTTAATTCTTCTGTTTTAATCGCATTAATCACATCGTCATGGCTGTGATCGGTACAAGCACATAAAGGTTTTTTGCTTGGCTTGTCATCGTAACCTTCGCCAACAGTCGACGCTAAAATACATTCCACTAAACCGGTGCAAGAACCACAAGATGATGAAGCTTTGGTATGGGCTTGAACCTCAGCTAAGGTGAATAAACCTTTTTTAACAATGGTGTCGATGATGTCGCCTTTATTAACACCATTACAGCCGCAAATTTCGGCATCATTAGATAATGACATAACCGCCGCATCACCGTGTCCTGCATCACCTAAGTCGTGCTGACCAAACATGATGGTGCGACGGAAATCTTTAATGTTGGTGCCTTCACGTAATAGTTGGAAGTACCAAGTGCCGTCTAGTGTATCGCCATATAAAACAGCGCCCACTAGCTTGTCATCTTTAATCACTAATTTTTTATAAATGCCGCTGCTGGTGTCTTCCATCATTAAGACTTCATCACCGTCTTTTTCGTTAAACTCGCCAGCTGAAAATAAATCAATGCCTGTGACTTTAAGTTTGGTAGAAGTCACAGAACCTTCATAACGGGCAATGCCATATTGCGCTAAATGATTGGCAGCAACCTTAGCTTGTTCAAATAGTGGTGCTACTAGGCCGTAACACATGCCTCTATGTTGAACGCACTCGCCAACCGCATAAATTTTTGGGTCATAAGTTTGCATGGTGTCGTTAACCACAATGCCACGTTCACAATAAATGCCGGCTTCTTGCGCTAGTGCCATATTGGGTCGAATACCAACAGCCATAACAACCAAATCAGCATCTTGCTCTTTGCCATTAGCAAAGCGAACACCGCTGACTTTATCATTACCCAAAATTTCGGCCGTTTGTGCTTCCATTAAAAAGGTAAGTCCACGTTCTTCTAATGATATTTTTAACATGGCTGATGCCGTTGCATCTAATTGGCGCTCCATTAATGAATCGAGAAGGTGAACGACGGTCACGTTCATGCCTTGTTTCATTAAGCCATTAGCAGCCTCAAGCCCTAATAAACCACCCCCAATAACAACTGCATTTTTACCCGTTTTAGCCGCTGCAACCATTTGCTCTACGTCGGCAATATCTCTGAAACCAATGCAACCTATTTTGTCAGCACCAGGAATGGGAATGATAAAAGGATTAGAGCCTGTTGCTATGAGCAATTTATCGTAAGGGAATTTTTTACCACTTTCAGTGATCACTGCGCGTTGGACGCGATCAATTTTTGTGGCTGTATCACCCGTGACCAGTTTAATGTTATTTTCTTCGTACCACTGGGATGAATTAAGAATGATGTCATCAATTGTTTTTTCGCCAGCTAAAACAGGCGACAGCATGATGCGGTTGTAATTGTTATGGGGCTCAGAACCGATTACCGTGATGTCATATTCTACATCAGTAATTTTAAACAGCTCTTCTAGTGTGCGTACACCCGCCATACCATTACCAATTAAAACTATTTTTTCGCTCATGTGTTCCTCAGCATTGAATTTGATTGGGCGCATTTTACATAGCTATTAGTGATTTTCTAATAATATGCTTTTATATCAATTAAAATATTAGTATTTGCTTACATTGGTGCATACAATGCACCTAAAGCTTTCTTTGCACCAAAATAGCGCAAAACAAGAATATTCTCGATGAGTAAATGATGTACTTTGAAAAAATGCTAAAAGCTCTGTTTAATGCGGCCTTTCTCAAGGAGACACTGAATAACCGCGATTAGAATTTTACTGAGAAAAATGTGCGTCGAATTTAACGGAAGTTGTCGTGCATTTTAGCGAGTAAAAAATAATTGGCGGTTGTTTAATGTCTCCTTGACTAGCGATCACTTGGATTCATACATGAATACAACCAAACTCAACCTGTTTTCTTTTAGCGGTAACATTCGCACACTGCATATTACTTGGGTGGCATTTTTTATCTCGTTCATGGTTTGGTTTAATCATGCGCCTTTAATGGTGATCTTACGTGATTCTTTTGGCCTATCAGACCAAGAAGTGGGTGTGATTTTAATTATGAATTTGGCCTTAACAATACCAGCAAGAATTATTGTTGGTATGTTGGTAGACAGGTTTGGGCCGCGCCTATTATTTTCTTTTATTCTTGTTTTAGCAGGTGTTTTAACCATCCCTTTTGCCTTGGCTAATTCATTTGAGCAGTTGGCTGTCTCACGTTTACTGTTAGGCTTTGTTGGTGCTGGATTCGTTGTTGGTATTCGTTTAATCGGTGAATGGTTTCCAGCAAAACAAACGGGGTTAGCTCAAGGTATTTATGGTGGCTGGGGTAATTTTGGTTCAGCTGGCTCAGCGATGATACTGCCTATATTAGCTTTTTGGTATGGTGGTGATAATGGTTGGCGTTACGCTATTTTGTCCACAGGTGCCGTGGCTATTTTATACGGCGTGTATTTTTATTTTTCAGTGTCTAATACACCAAAAGGAGCCACTTATTTTAAAACAAATAAAATCGGTGCTTTAGAAGTCACCAGCAAAGTCGATTTGTTTCTCTATTTATTCATGACCATACCCTTATATGCGGCACTGGCCTTAGTGGTATGGAAATTATCAGATGGCAATTTAGGTTGGCTCAGTAATAGTGTGTCGTATAGTATTTATGCCATTATTTTGACTGTTTATTTGTGGCAAGCTTGGAGCATAATATCAATCAATAAAGGTGTTTTCATCAAAAAAACACCAAAAATGTTTCGTTACTCATTTAAGCAAGTCGCGGTGCTAGATTTAGCATATATGGTGACTTTTGGTTCGGAGTTAGCGTTAGTGTCTATGTTGCCGCTATTTTATACCGATATGTTTGGTCTTTCTTTGGTGTTGGCGGGAGTTTTAGCGGGTATTTATCCTGTCATTAACTTAATTGCTCGCCCAAGTGGAGGCATTATGAGTGATCGCATCGGTCGAAAAAAGTCGTTAGTTATTTTGTTTTCAGGCATTACGGTTACCTTTTTTCTATTAGGGCAAGTGTCAAGTGAGTGGGCTGTCGCTCTGGTGGTCATTAATACCATAGCGTGTGGCTTGTTTGCTCAAGGTGGTTCGGGTGCAGTCTATGCCATGGCACCTCTTATTCAGCGCCGCCAAACGGGACAAATTGCAGGCATGGTCGGGGCTTATGGTAATGTGGGGGGGTTAGTTTTTTTAACGGTGCTGTCATTTACGCTACCACAAACTTTCTTCATGGTGATTGCTTTTACCGCATTGGTTGTTCTAATTGTTATGATAATCTTTTTGAAAGAACCTTCAGGGCAAACTGCAGAAGTAATGCCAGATGGGACGGTACAAATGATTGATGTGTCTTAATCATATTTTATTTTTTTAGAGTTATTTATGACAACAAAATTATCGGTCACTATTGGGCAATCATCAGACAAAGGCATTAAACAGCGAAATGAAGATTTTTATGGCACCTTAATTCCTAATGATGACAGTTTAGAAACTAAAGGCATTGTCTGTGCTATTGCCGATGGTATGGGCAGTTGTGAATTCGCGGCTGAAGCGAGTGAGCAGTGCGTAAAGTCATTTCTCAATGATTATTACAGTACTCCAGAAGCATGGTCAGTAAAAAAATCGGCAGGTAAGGTGCTGACAGCGACTAATAATTGGTTGTTAAGCCAAAATAAAAATGATGCTGTGCATGGCATGGTGACGACCTTTAGTGCGCTAATTCTAAAATCGACGACAGCACATATATTTCATGTGGGTGACTCACGTATTTATCGTTTACGCGGTGATGATTTAGAACAGTTGACTAATGACCATCGTATTAATGTATCGGATAGCAAAAGCTATCTAAGCCGCGCTATGGGCATAGATCATTTGTTGGATATTGATCTTAAAACAGTGTCGATGCAGGTGGGTGATCTGTATTTAATGACGACTGATGGTATTCATGATTATATGTCGGCTATTCAATTAAAGGTATTTTTACAGCAGCCTTTTGACTCTTTAGATGAACAGGCAAAATATATTGCAGATGCGGCATTAAAAGCCAAAAGCCACGATAACGTGACAGTGCAATTGGTGCGCATTGATGCAATACCTAATCAAGATGAAAGCGAAGTTTTTTCACGCCTCAGTAAATTGCCCTTTCCCCCACATTTAGGCCCAGGCATGACCGTTGATGGTTATGAAATTTTAGAAGAGATTTATGCCAGTACCACATCACAGCTGTATAAGGTAAGAGATAAAGAAAGTGGTGAATATTTCGCCATGAAAACACCATCGGTTAATTTTGAAGATGACGTGGCTTATATTGATCGCTTTTATATGGAAGAGTGGGCAGGAAAGCGCTTAAATAGTCATTTGGTGCTTAAAATTCACGAACTCCCTCGAACACGTAATTTTTTATACATGATTATGGAGCTGGTAGAAGGCATTACTTTGCGCGATTGGATGAAGGGTAACCCAGACCCAGATATTGATGACGTGATTGAAATGACTGAAAAAATCAGTGCAGGCATACGCGTATTGCATCGCATGGATATGCTACACCGTGATTTAAAGCCAGAAAACATTATGATAACTGAGAGTCAGGCCATTAAAATTATCGACTTTGGTTCAATAAAAATTGCAGGTATTTCAGAAATTGCTACGCCTTTAGAAAAAACAGAATTATTAGGCACAAAAAATTATACCGCTCCCGAGTGCTTACAAGGTATGGGCTCCGATCAACGCGGCGATATTTTTGCTTTAGGGGTGATGGTGTATGAAATGTTTACAGGGGCTTTGCCTTATGGCGACAAAATGGGACGAAATCTAAATGCTCGCTCTATCAATAAATTAAAATATCAATCAGCATCGGCTATAAACCCCATGATTCCCTTATGGATAGATGGCGCTATAGAAAAAGCAGTGCGCGTTGACCATAACTACCGCTATGAAGTATTTTCAGAGTTTTTATTCGATTTAAAAAAGCCAAACGCTAATTTTAGTGACCGTTCAATACCGTGGGTAGAAAAAGACCCTGCTTTGGTTTGGAAATCAATTTCGGCGGGACTATTAATCATTAATTTAGTCATGCTTTATTGGTTGGTAATTGCACCATAAATGTGAAAAAAATTACATTTTTATCACACCATTTTTTATTCCAATTTTTGATCAACAGACGTTAACAATCGAGTTATTGCAATTCGTAGTTGTACAGGTTTAACAGGCTTATGTAACAGTGGTATTTTGTAGCTTTTAATTTCTTTTAGTATTTTAGGGTCGGTATCACCACTCACTAATAATGCGGGTGTTTCTGTTAACAAAGCCTCTCGCAGTAACGCAATACAATTAATACCCGTTTGGTTCGGTAACCGATAATCAGAAACTATAAAGTCGGGCTTAATGCCCGATTTAACTACTTGTAAAGCCTCCTCAACACTGTAAACACCAGTAAACTGGCAAGACCAGCTTTCGATAAGAGATTGCATGGCTTTAACAACATCAATGTCATCATCTATAACCAAAATATGTTTGCCAGCAATGGGTTGGGTTATATCATGTATTAATAATTGCTTTTCTTTGGGCAGTTTATGGGCAAGGCCAATAGGCAGTTTAAGTTCAAAATTAGACCCAAAGCCATTTGTAGATGGCAACTGTATTTCAATGTTCAGTAGGGTACATAACCTTTTTACAATCGCCAAACCTAAACCTAAGCCTTTATTTCTATCGCGTGCATCATTATTTAATTGATAAAATTCAGAAAAGATATGTTCTTTTTCAGCATCTGGAATACCCGGCCCAGTGTCTACAATATTAACCAGTAAATATTGAGCATTTTGCGAAGTGCGTATATCAACAGAGCCAGAGTCGGTATGACGTATGGCATTTGAAATAAGGTTGCGTAAAATGTTTTTTAACAAAAAAGGGTCAGTTAAAACAACGGCATCGCAGCTTTCTATATTAAAAGCCAATTGTTTTCGTTGGGCCTCTAATTTAAATTCATCTTCTAAATTGGTTAATAACTCACTAAATTTAAAATGAGAGTTTATGGCCACAACCGTACCCGAATCAATACGAGAAATATCAAGCAGTGAATTTAATATTTCACTTTGCGCATCAATAGATTTTTGCAGGTTTTCTATAATTAAAGGGTGCTTTTGGGGGTTAGTTTCAGTTTGTAATATCGAAAGAAATAACCCCATAGTATGCAAAGGTTGCCTAATGTCATGGCTAGCTGCCGCAAGAAACCGAGACTTGTCTTTAGTCATTTTGTTGACTCGTTCAACTTGTAACTCTAGGTCTTTTATTAACGTTTTATTAATGTATTGCAACCTAAACGTTTCATTTGCCGTTTTATAGGCAGTCCAAGCAAAATAAAAGGCAAGTGACCAACAAATCGTTCCACCAGTAGCTGCGTAAAGGTACTGGTCGTTGGAATGCGTAAAAAGAACAATCAGTAATGGCAAAATAAAAGGGATAGTGATACTTAAGTAAACAAATGGTAAAAGACCAACAGTACTGGCGATGCCCAAAACGGTGACATAGATAGTAATAACAATGCCAGTTTGAAGAAACTGTTTAGTAACATTAAGGCAATCTAGGCAGTTAGAATCTACAAATAAAATGGCACTGCTACCCCAAGGGATAGCAATAAAAAAAAAGGCAACAATATAGCCAATATAAGTACGCCGAATGTATTTTTTATCGGTAAGTGCTCTGCCAGTTTTAATAGCTTTAAGCACCACTGTCTGGTCGAAAGCCATAACCACAATAACTATCGCAACATGATAGGCAATCCATAAATTAAGCCAATTAGCAGGTACAATTTCATCAGCTAATATTGTTAACACCAGCATCATAGCCGCGCTACCAAGCCCTAAAGCAGGTAATAATTTACGAAATTGTATTAGGCGTTCGGGTAAAAAATTATTTGTTGAACAATATTGTTGTGAAAACTTATTCATAAAAGTATAAAACGGCTTAATCTAGCCCAAGCTGATTCGCTTTTTGCACCAGCTCTGTCCTACTTTTAACATGCATGTTTTTAAATAATACTTCTAAGTGCGCTTTTATAGTGCGTTGAGTAACAAAAATTTTTTCGCTAATCTCATTATTAGAATAACCACGTTTAACCAGCCTTAATACCTCTAATTGACGAGGCGTAATATTATGTTGCGAAGCCCAAGTGTTTTTAGCATCTGTAGCGACAGCGCCGTGTGTACCATAATTAGGCACATAAATATTGCCCGAAAATATAGTGTCAAGAGCAATTTTCATTTCATCAGGTTTAAAAGATTTTGAAACAAAGCCACTAGCACCCAACGTTAAAGCCAAATCTATATCCTCAGGGTCGTCAGAAGACGACAATATTAAAATAGGCGTCAAAAAATTACGTTCTAACAAACTTTTTAATAAATCAAAGCCATCTCTATTGGGCAGTTTTAAATCCAAAATAACAAGGTCATATTCAATATCTGCATTTAACGCATCAAAAGCATCGTTGCCATTAATGACACCCGTAATATCAACCTCAGGATAAAGGCCATGAAGCATATACTTCAAACCTTCAAGAAATAAACAGTGGTCATCAGCGACAAGAATTTTCATCATTCTGTTATCTCCCATTGATAGTTACAGTCGTTAAATACAATTTTTTACTCAAGAGAGCGCATATTAAATCGAACATTCACATAATAGTTTAATTAAAGAAGGGGAGCAATTGGACTAAAGTCCATCTTGGCTGCCGTTTTAATAGCAACAGCTTAAAACAAAGCTAAACCAAATCAGCAAAAAACTATTTAAGTGACGCAATAACAATCTCGCCTGCATCACTAAAAAAACTGGACTTAAGTCCAGTTTTTTTAAACCCACGGCAAACTAAAATTGTAAACATCTGAGTACCAAAAGTTATCTTAATCAGGATCTCCTTAAGGATAATGATGGTGTGTTTTAAAAATATTTGTAGGT
>CAYZQE010000004.1:0-19303 GCA_964480635.1 uncultured Gammaproteobacteria bacterium
TGGCTACATTATCAACCAATGAGGCTGAAAAGTAATAATGGTATTCTTTGCTAATGCTACCTCTATTCGGCTGATAGTCTTTTGATGATTGCTCACATTTTAATATACGAATATCTTCTGGCAATAAAGAATTAAGCCCTAATAATAGATGCTCAGGGCTAATGTCATTAGAGATGGTGATTTTTGCTTTTTGGCCTTGAGCATGCACGCCCGCATCTGTTCGACTGGCTGCTGAAAGGGTACAGGGCTGATAGTTCGTTATCTTTTTTAATGCATTTTGAATGGTGCCTTCAATGGTTGGTCTTTCTTCATTTAAGGTATTTAAAGATTGAGCTTGCCAACCAAAATAGTGAGTACCTTTATAGGCTATTGTAACGCGATAGTAATACATGCAAATTTTTAACGATCAAACAAAATAGCTAGCCAATCTTTAAATTCAATTGCTACTTCAGATAGCTTACGTTTTTTAGAACTCACGATGGCCGTTTCCCATTCAAGGCTAGGAGAAATGGGGCGGCATGAAATATGTTTAAGATCACTTTGTAAAATAACATCTGGATCGACGATAGAGACACCACCTGCTTGACTCACGATATTGACCACCGCACGCTGGTGCTCTACCTCAATGGTTGAATTTAGGCTGCTTTGCTTTAACAGATAATTATCAAGCATAATGCGTAATGGGGTATCGTTGGTTAGCTTTATAAAATTATCGTGAGCAAAATCAGTTATTTTAATAAGTTTTTTAGATTCGTATTCTTTGCCCTTTGAAAATATAAATTGAGCTTTACGCTTAAAGGTGTGATTAATAATTAAAGCTTGGCTTAGTTCGGGCAAACTTAAAATGCCAATGTCAGCTTGACCAGACTCAATCATTTCAGCAATTTTACTTTTGCGCGCTGACATTAATTGAAACCGAACATTTGGATGGGATGCAATAAATTCACTAATATGTGCTGAAACGATGCCATCTAGATAGATGGGTGGCGCTACCAAGCGAATAAGTCCGCGTTCGTTCTTTTTAATGTGTTGCGCGACAACCTCTACATTAATAAGCGCATCATAGGCTTTACTGGCTTCTTCATATAACTGTTCTGCTTCAAGAGTTGGATGCAAGCCGTTACGGTTTCTAATAAACAATGTAAAACCAACCAACTCTTCTAACTCTTTAATGGCTCTACTAATAGACGGTTGAGTAATATTTAAAGCAACGGCAGCCGCTATGGTACTGCCATGAACCATAGCGGCTTGTAAAGTGCGTAAATGTCTTGATGAAATGGCCATAATGATTCCCGCATTGCTGTTCTTTGCCTTTATTAAAATGATTCACGGCAATGACTTTTTGTATAGGCTCCAAATTGAAAAAAGGGCGCTGACTTGATGCTCTGATTTTTTGGTGCAAACCAAAACCGCCAACACCACGATCTATAATACCAAGGGTTTCTGTTTTCATCTCTTTGCTATAATTATTTTATCTAAATACTACTTGTTTTTAACTTTAAAAGTGCCACGCCCATAAAAACAAATAAGCCTCCTGTGACACGGTGAAACCAAGCCATTCCAGATGGGCTTTGAAATAATTTTTTACTCTTTTTACCCAGCACTCCATAGAGCATTAACGATAAAAATGATAACACCATAAAGATGCCTGTCAGCGCAAAAAACTGATTCATTAAACTATGATTTATATTTATAAATTGAGGGAAAATAGCAATAAAAAACAAGATGGGTTTTGGATTGCTGATGGCTAATAAAAAACCTTCGATAAAATAAGAGTTTAGGCGTTTATTCTTTACGTGTTGAGCTTGAAAATTAGAAGGCCGGCTAGCTTTAGAGGCTTTAAATTGTTTAATGCCTAAATAGATGAGATAGCTTGCACCGACTATTTTAGTGATAAAAAATAAGGTGGCCGACGCTAAAATGATTGAACCTAAGCCGATCATAGATATTGCAGATAATATGAAAAGCCCAATGATGTTACCAAGTGTTGATGCTAAGACTGCTTTTATTTGCCCGGTCATGCCATTCGCAATGGCTAAAAAAATAGCGGGACCCGGGCTAATAATGTAAAAAAATGAAACGGTTGTATAAATTAAAAGTGTGTCTAAGCTCATCGTGTGTGCCATACCCCAAAAATCATAATGTTTTTTGCCAAAAAACAGCCGAGCCTAAGCTAGGGTCAAGGCAATAGCTGGCAAAACCAAATTTTTGGTAAGCTGACTGTGCAATGTCGTTTTTAGACAATATCTCTAAGGTTAATTTACAACAATTTTTCTTTTTTGCAGTGCTTTCAACTTTCGCCAGCATCTTTTGACTGATGCCTAAACCACGATAGTCTTTATGCACAGTAACATCATGAATGTTGATTAATGGCTTACATGCAAATGTTGAAAAACCTTCAAAACAATTTATTAACCCAACGGCTTTATCATTTTTAAAAGCCAGCACAGAAAAAGCATGAGGTAGCTTACTTAATTCATTGATTAAATTGTCTTTTACATAGCTTGTTAAAACTTCACCACCGCCCATTGGGTCTAGTGCATAGCCACTAAGTAAATTAATAATGTCTTTTCCATGAATAGCATAATCTGCTTTGATAATGTTGATGGTCATTCTGTTACACCTAAATTTTATTTAACACTGGGCCATTCATTATTCGTATTGAACATTCGGCTATGTATTTAATTGAGATAGCCACAACTCTAACCGATGCAAAGCATTAAAAACATTTTTATAAATGGGGTTTTCAATGCGTAATGAGGAATCACCTTTTAATCTAAATTGTTCAAGGCTTTTAGTGCCATCAAAATCTACTAATGCCAAGCGTATTGAAAAATCATCTTGCGCTAAACCAAAGTCATGGCCTGGTAAGCAGGCGATTCCCGCATCATTTAGTAGCTGCTCACACAATTCTTCGCTGCTTAAAATACCGTGATTATTTAGCGCTTGTTGATGATTTTTAAGCTGGCATAAAAGATAAAACCCGCCTTCTGGTTTAGGGCAAATAATGTCCATATCTAATAGGCTTTTCTGGAAGGTTTGAGTGACAAACTTCATGATGATTCGAGTATCTTTGGTGTATTGCTCTAACTCGTCGCTATGCTCAAATGCCTTAATAGCTGCGAATTGAATGGGCGCACTAACCGACGTATAGGTTTCACTTGCAAAGACAACCATAGCGTCAAGCACCTTTTGAAGCGCTACTGGGACAGCCATAAAACCTAAACGCCAACCACCAGCGCCACTCCATTTACTAATGCCATTACTAATAATCGTTCCTTCTGGATAATAACGGGAGAGCGAAAGATGCTGCTGTTCAAAGTGTAAAGCACTGTATATTTCATCGGATAAAACGATGATGCTGTGCTTACGTGCAATGTCAGCAATGGCTATTAATTCTTGTTCGCTAAAACATGCACCAGAGGGATTATTAGGTGAGTTTAAAATTAAAAGTTTTGCTTTGGGGTGCTTAATAATGGATTGTTCAAAATCAGAAGCGGTAAATTTCCAATTATTATCAGTTGTACTTGGAATCCAATGGCAGTTTAAGCCACATAATGCCGCTTGAGGTTGATATGAAACCCAACTGGGTGAAGGTAATAATAATTCGGTGTTTAACACACTCTGCAAAATAAACATTAATTCTTTACTGCCTGGGCCGATAATGATTTGGTTCGCGTTAAAAGAAACGTCTTCTGTACGGCATAAAAAATCAACAATGGCTTGTCTTAAAGGGAGCAGCCCTTGAACGGCTAGATAATCTTTAATATGGGCTGATTCATTTAACGCTTTAATCATGCAATTAGGAACAGGAAAGGGGGATTGTCCTAAGCCAAGGCGACTAACAGTTTTGCCTTGAGCGATAAGTTCTTTACTGCGCTCATTTATAGCAAGAGTCGCTGATTTTCGAGTGTTAGCTAAATTCGGGTTTAATTTAATAGAGTTTTGCATGTTTTTGATCTTTGCTTATATAAGTTTAAAAGCCATTTTGAAGCCGTTATGGGATCATTATGTATTGAGCATAAATTAATAAAGCGACACTATAGTTCTATGCTTAATAAATTTTAAATTTACGAAGTGACAAGATGTCATGAGCTTTAAAAACACAGTGAACTATATGTTTTACTGCTTTAGCTATAAATAGATATTCTTAGAAAGAATGGTTCTCTTTAAAAACTAGGTGAAAGGATAATGCTATTTTCGGGTAACTTATTCTTGGGCACTAATGGGTTGATAGGTTTATCTTTATTCGAATACCAAACAATCAAATCGTAATATTTACGAATATTTTCGACATATTTAACGGGTTCAGCACCTCTTGCATAGCCATATTTAGTTTTCTTATACCATTTTTTTCGGCTGAGTAGTGGTAAGCTCTTCTTAACATCTAACCATTTATCGGGGTCACCCTGACGCGTTTGGGTGATCTTACGAGCATCTTCTAAATGCCCAAAGCCAACATTATAAGATGCTAAAGCCATCCATGTTCGATCTGGGTTTTGAATTCTTTCGGGTATTTTTGATAACACACGCTTAAAATATTTAGCACCACCTTTAATGCTTTTTGCCGCATCTAAACGGTTATCTATACCCATTTGTTTTGCGGTAGGTTTTGTTAGCATCATCAATCCTCTCACGCCAGTTGGTGATTTAGCGCGTGGGTTCCAAAATGATTCTTGATAACCAATAGCCGCTAGCAATCGCCAATCTAGCCCGTTAACTTTGGCTTCTTTCTTAAAAATAGCTTCATATTGTGGTAATCGTTTTTCTAATAAACCATTAAATGTTTTAAGGTCTGAATAATTAAATTTTTCAACATTACTGAGATAACGATGCGTCCATTGCTCTAATTGCCCATTTTCTTTAATGGTAAAAAAATAATCTTGTATGGCATCAATTAGGGAGCTGTCGTCCTGTGATTCTTTTAGCATCCATCGAAGTGATTTTTTTTGATCTAATTCAAATGCAATGCGTAACTCTGGGTAAAAACGACGCTGTAAGGCGAAGTTATGAGAATCAACCATTAAATATCGAATAAAACCGTCATTAACCATTTCAATGGCTTCTTCAGACGCTATATCGCTGAGGATTTCCCAATTAATACGGGGGTGCTTAGCCAATAAATCAACTAATAATGTTTCATTGCCACTATTAGCAGTGACTTGTAGCAGGGTATTGCCAAAGGATTTAAAGTCTTTGAATCGGGTAGTGCCTTTTTTATAAATAATTTGCGGGGTTACATGGTAATAACGTGGCCCAAACTGCACTAAATCACTGTCTGTGTTAATTTCACTCAAACCTGCCGCTGCGATATCTGCATCTTTAAAGATAATTTGATTAAAAAGCGCTTTAAAATTTTGCACCGTTTTAAACTTGGCAGTAACGCCTAGATAATCAGCAAAGCCTTGGGCTATTTGATATTCAAAGCCATCATTGCCTTGTTCATTTTGAATCAGTGTAGACGCACCGTTATAGGTAACAAAGCGTATAAAACCTTGGTTTTTAATGTGTTCTATTTGTGATATTTCAGCTTTTGAAAGTAGGGGTAGGGCAATAAAACAATACAGCAATGTGATCACTGTGGATAAGCCTAAAATATGTATGACATTTAATTTTTTTAACATTGATGCCCCTCAACATCCATTTAAATCAATCGCTTACGCTATATTCTTCGAGTGAAAACCCAAGTATTACCTTCGGAGAAAGCAGGGTGAAATTGATACCCCTCACTGTCAAATTGTTTTATTTTCTCAACATCAGTTATTTCATTATCAATAATGTAACGTGACATAAGTCCACGAGCTTTTTTAGCATAAAAACCAATCATTTTATAATCACCATTTTTATAGTCTTTAAACGCGGGCGTTATAATATTTGCGTTCACTTTTTTGGTTTTGACCGACTTGAAGTATTCGTTAGATGCTAAGTTTAGTAGTGTTTCACTGTTTGTTTCTTTTAATTGTGCATTAATAATGGTGGTGATTCTATCACCCCAAAATTCATAAAGGTTTTTACCCCTGATATTACTCAAACGGCTACCCATTTCTAAACGATAAGCCTGCATGAGATCGAGAGGTTTTAACAAACCATATAAGCCTGATAGCATCCGTAAATGCTTTTGCGCAAAATCAATATTCTTTGTGGTCATGCTATAAGCGTCGATACCAGTATACACATCACCTTTAAATGCAAATAGAGCTTGGCGAGCATTATCTGTTGTAAAAGGTATGTTCCAATCATGATTTCGCTCGAAATTTAAATTAGAGATTTTTGTACTAATATGCATCAATTCGGATAAATCTAATGATGACAGGTCTTTTAAGCGGTTAATCAATAATTGAGATTGATCGAGTTGTCCTGGCTGAGTAAATTCATCAGTCGGCATTTTAGATTCAAAATCAAGCGTTTTAGCGGGTGATATAACAATAATCATTTTAAATTAAGGTGGTGAAAATTAATCAGTCAATTCTATCAAATTAATACTAAGGTGAGTAAACTTACTGATATAAAAACAATATTAACTTTCAATGACACTTCATATTATCCATTCTAACAAAGTAGAAAACTTACATGATGAATTGTGTCATTTATTAAAGCACAAGCCATTACCTAACCCCTTTGATGTTGAAACCATTGTTTGCCCAAGTAAAGCCATGGCAAAATGGATTAATAATCGTTTTACGCAAAAAATGGGCATTGCAGCGCATTATGATTATCCAATGCCTTCATCTTGGGTATGGAATTTAGCATCAAGCTTATTACCTGATGTTCCTGAACAAGACCCTTTGCAACGCGAATTATCGTCATGGCAAATTTTTCATCTGCTGGAAGATCAAGACGATGAGTTATTTGACGTCATTAAAGACTATCTAGATAACGATAGTGACAGCACAAAACGCTGGTCTTTATCTAAAAAAATTGCGTTAGTTTTTGAGCGTTATCAACACTTTAGACCCGAATTAATTAAACAGTGGCATAAACAGAAGGCTGAGGATTGGCAGGGTAAATTATGGCAATTATTAACCCAAAATTTCAGCACTGATCGCGTTCATTTATTAGAAAGCTTAGGTCAGTTTATTGTAAATAAACGTAATGATGTCAACTTACCAGAAAGAATTGTATTTTTTTCGGTATCTGCCATGCCACCATTGTTATTTAAAAACATTCAAGCGTTAGCTCAATGCACAGAAGTTTACTTTTTTGTTTTAAGCCCAAGTGAACATTATTGGAGTGATTTAGTATCACTGAAGCAACAAGCGCGACAGCGTTTAAAATCGCCAGAATTGAATGATTATTTTACCACGGGACATGAATTATTAGCATCATGGGGTCGTCAAGGACAAGTGTTTCAAGATATGTTGCTGTATGAACTGGATGATTCGATAACCGAATATTATGATCCCTATGATAATAATTTTGGGCCACATTTATTAAACCAATTACAAAAATCTTTATTTGAATTAAGTGATGAAATTGCTTTCGTTGAAAGTGATGATTCTATTCGATTTAATCGTTGCCATAGCCCGTTACGTGAATGCGAAGTATTGCATGACCAATGTTTAGGTTTGTTAGAAGACGATGCTATTTCACCTGAAGATATTTTAGTGATAGTGCCTAATATGGATCAGTATGCGGCAAGCATAGAAGCCGTGTTTAAAAAAACCATTGATCAGCACAAGGTTAAACCTTTCATTCCTTGGAATTTATCAGATAGTTCATTACAGGCTGAAAACCCATTAATTCGCACGTTTTTAAATGTTTTAACACTACCAAGCAGTCGCTTTACGGCATCCGATATTTTGGCATTTTTAGACTGCACTGAGCTAATGCAACGTTTTAATATTGCTGAAACCGATAAAACGGTTATTCGAGATTATATCAATCAAGCTCAGGTTCATTGGGGCTTTGATAGCGAACATAAAGCTGACTTTAACCTACCCGAAATTTTACAAAATACTTGGCAACAGGCACAACAACGCTTTTTTAATAGTTATGCTATTGATGAACAAGAAATGATTAATGATGTGCCTCCATTACAAGGTTTTTCTAGCTCTAGAGCGACTGTTATTTCACGCTTTATGTTGTTGTTAGACACTTTGTTTTATTGGCGTAAACGGCTTGCTTACCCAAGAGCATCGGCTCAATGGCAGAACGATTTAAACCATTGTTTAGATGATTTGTTTCTATCGTCTGAAGATGGCTGTCTACAGCTTATTAGGGATGCTATTGATGAACATGTTATCCAATCAACGCAAAAAAACAGCCAAAAACACGTTAAGTTACATAGAGAATTGTTGCAGCAATGGTTAAGTGATTATTTTGATAATAGCCAAGGTGCTCAGCGTTATTTTACCGGTGGCATTACTTTTTGTGGTATGCGCCCAATGCGTAGTGTGCCCTTTAAAGTTATCGTGATGTTAGGTATGAATGAGCATGATTTTCCGCGCCATAATAAACCCATAGAATTCGATTTAATGGCTTCAAAATGGCAACCTGGTGATCTTTCATTAGGTGATGAAGACCGTTATTTGTTTTTAGAAGCCATTTTATGTGCGCGAGAATATTTAATTATAAGCTACTGTGCAAACAGTTTAAAAGACAATGCGATTAAAGAACCTAGTCATTTAGTGAGTGAATTATGTGACTATTTGGATAGTCATTTCAGTACAAAACAAATTAAAGAACTCAGTATGAGCCAGCAATTAAGTACTCAATTTGCAATGCATGCTTTTAGTGTTAAAAATTATACTGATAACTATCAAAGCTATAATAAATTTTGGTGCCAAGTCGCTGAAAAATTAAATGTTGACGATGTAGAAGATGCCACTGATTCTGGTATTAGCTATCAACAAGAGGACACCGTTGAGGCTAACCTAAAGCAATTAATTATTTGCCTTAAAGACCCCTTAAAAAGCTATTTTAATCATCAACTTAAAATTAAACTGTTTGAAACTGCCGATGCAGAAGATGATGAGCCATTTAGTTTAAATGCGTTGCAAAAATGGAGTTTAAAACAACAGCTAATCAACGATAAACTGTTGCAAAAAAAGGCATCATTAAGCCACCAAAAGGTTCAAACGTCATTGCCTCATGGGCAATATGCACAGGTTTGTTTAGATGAGATTAAAAGTGATTTAGAAGACCAATTTTCAGGCCTTGAAAACTACTTAAGCCAGCCCTCAACCTCGGTAAAAATAGAGTTCAATATGAATGATGGGGCACTTTTAACCGGTAAAGTAGAGCACTATTACCAAGGTTTAGGGCAATTGATGATAAGCCCTTCAAATTTTGGTGCTAAACCCTTTATCGAATGTTGGCTAAACCATTGTGCTTTGTGTGCTAGCAAGCAATTATCTGAGGCTGAAAACAGTGTATTACGTTGTAAAGATAAAATAATTAACTTCAATTATGTTACTCAAGCTGACGCTTTAAATATTTTACTCGACGCTAAAAATATAATGCAACAAGCCTTACAAATGCCGTTAACTGTATTGCCAAAGTGCAGCTTTGCTTATCAATATCAATTAACCATTAATGATGGTGAAAAAGCATTGCAAGATACTTTACTAAAATGGCACGGTAATCCACGTAATGAGGCAAGTTTAGGAGAGAAGGAAAACGATATGGTTGCCCTGACTTTTAAGCAGTTTTATGCAGAACCAAGCAGGTTATTTGACAGTGACGATTTTAAGCAGATGGCTCATAGCCTCTATGCCACTGCCTTTAAACATTGCCATATTGAAGAAGAGGGTAAGCCATGAGTGTCACGCCTATTTTACTCACGCCAGAGCTGACATTATCCCTAGACCTTATGGGCACAAAGTTAATAGAAGCCAGTGCTGGCACCGGTAAAACCTATACCATCAGTAATTTATTTTGTCGTTTTATTATTGATGGTGCAGCGTTACAAAGTATTTTATTAGTGACCTTTACTAATGCGGCAACTGACGAGCTAAAACAACGAATTAGATTGCGTTTGAAGGATATTTTAACGTTATTTAAATCTATTAATGCTGTGACTAATAATGATTCTAATGATGGTTTTTTGCAACAATTAAAAAATGACTTTATTAAGCGTGATGACACGAATAAAACGTTAATCTTAAATCGTTTAATCTTGGCGATGCGAAGCTTTGATGAAGCCGCCATTTATACAATTAATGGTTTTTGCCAACGTATGTTAAGCGATTATTCGATTCATAGCGGCCAGCACTTTGAACTGTCTTTAATACACAACGATACAGAGCTTTGGCAAACGGCCCTTAAAGATTGGTGGCGTACTCAGTCATATTCATTAAATAACAATCATTTTGAATTATTTAGTCATGCCGTTATCAGTTTATCAAAGGTCACTAAAAATAGTCAGTTATTAAGATCAGATACGAGACCTATTTTAATTCCTCCTGAACATAAAACCTTAGAGCAACTGTATCAACAATGGGATGCATGTCAGCACCAGTTAAATGATATCAAAGCTTTATGGCAACAACATAAGAATGAAGTTTTTGATTTTTTTAATGAGCATAAAATTTTTAAAAAGCGAGTGATTCATGCTGAAGACAAGATCGATGAAAACCTTCATCGATTAAATGAGTTTTTAAGCAGTAATAACACAAGCATCTTAGTTAATGAATTTAAGCTAATTTGCCATTCAAGTGTCACTAAAAATACGTTAATAGCGCATTGTGATAAACATCCATTTCTTGAACACAATTTATTTCATCAAGCGGAGGCTTTGTTACAGCGACAAAATACAGTCATTGAGCAATTTAATGCCAGTGCCATATTAGATGCAGAAAGTTATGCGACGAAGCAAACTATTCAAGCTAAGTTAAAGCAACAAACCATAACGTTTAATGACCAGCTGATACGCTTAGATACCGCTTTAACAACATCATTAGGCTCATTAGCTAAGACCATTAGAGCTATATTTCCTATTGCCTTAATTGATGAATTTCAAGATACCAATGACATTCAATATTCAATTTTTAAACAACTCTATCACCAACAAAAAGATATTAGCTTGATTATGATAGGTGACCCAAAGCAGGCCATTTATAGCTTTAGAGGGGGTGATATCTTTACCTACATGAAGGCCAAGCAAAATGTGGGCGATCAGCTGTATAGTTTAAGCAGTAACTGGCGTTCAACACCACACCTTATTCAGGCGATTAATCAATTGTTTTTAAACCGTGATGATGCCTTTATTTACGCTAACGATATGCCCTTTGACCAAGTCACTTCGGGGTCAGATAACACGCCATTATTGAGCAGACATAAAGGCACTCAAAGTGCCCTTAGTTTGTGGCATTTAGCATCAGATCACAGCACTAAAACAGCCGCTATCAATATTAATCATCACGTTGCTAATGAAATTTGCAGCCTCATCAATGAAGGCGAAGAGGGCACGGCGTTATTGGGTAATAGCCCCGTTAAAGCATCTGACATTGCTATTTTAGTTCGTAGCCATTATGAAGGTAAAGAACTCGCGACGGCATTAAAGCAACGCGGCATTAATTCTATTAATATTGGCAAAGATAAGGTATTGCAAAGTGATGCGGCAAAAGGATTACTTTCACTATTAACAGGAATTGCACAAAACAATAATAAACAAGCGGTTAGAAATATGTTTGCTAGCCGTTTATTTATGTATTCTCCAATACAAATAAATGACAAGGTTAATCAACCCATAATTTGGAATAACTGGTTAACAAACGTTAATGAACTACATGAGCTTTGGCTCCACGATGGCTTTATAGCTATGTTTTACGTGATGTTACGCCAGCTAAATGTAAGCCAAGCATTATTAGCTAGAGATGATAGTGAACGCCAGATTACGAATTTATTGCACAGTGTCGAAATTATTCAACTCGCCGCAAAAACACATGCAACGCCTCATGCTTTATGTGACTGGTTAAAGCAACAAATTAATAACCCTGAATTAAGCAGTAATGATGAAGATGAGCTTCGCTTAGAAAGTGATGCAAAATTGGTAAAAATAGTCACTGTTCATAAAAGTAAGGGCTTAGAATATCCCATAGTCTTTGTGCCATTCCTTTGGCGATGTCAGCCTATTTCTCAATCTCAGCCCTATTATCAATACCATAATTGTCAGCAAACGAACGTGTTTGATTTTTTATTCAGCGAGTTTGACAACCGTAAACAAGCCTTCATATCGGCTGAAAAAGAACGTTTAGCAGAAGATATGCGTTTACTCTATGTCGCATTAACGAGAGCGCGTAGTAAATGTTATTTAGTGACCGGTCAAGTCAGTCGTTCTGCTAGCAACTATTCGGCATTGGCTTTTTTATGTCATCCCGCTCAATCAGCCCTTGATCTAGATTTTAAAAGAGCCGATATGGCGAGTTATGCAAAAAAGCATGACATTGAGCTAGACATTAACCAGATTGCTCAAAACTCGAAAAACACCATTGATTATAAAGTATTAGCTAAAGAACCAGACATGGTCAAAAGCAATATTAAAAACAACCCTCAGCAAGCGTTAAAAACGTCAAATTTTAACGGTAATGTTAATTTTAATTGGCAAATATCAAGCTTTAGCCGTATGACCCGTGATGTGCATCAAGTTGCACATGGCGGTCAAATGCAGCATACAAATGACGATATCTTTAATTTTAAACGAGGAGGGGATGCCGGTACATTTTTGCATCATATTTTAGAGCTATTAGACTTTAGCGGGGATATTAAAGCTCAGTGTCAGGTTTTATTTAATCGATTTGCGCCACGTTATCACTTAGATAGCGAACAGAATGAAGCCACAGTGTCGACTTGGATGACTGAAATTGTGAACACAAACCTTGATGCTAAGGGTTTAAAGTTATCTTTATTAAAACCAAAACAGCGTCTTGACGAGCTAGAGTTTGATTTTTCATTGCACACTGTCAACATTGCAAAATTAAATAAATTTTTAGCTAAACGCAGCGGACAAATTGGCTCTATGCTAAGCATTAATAACTTTAAAGGTATGATGACGGGGTTTATTGATTTGGTCTTTGAGTACCAAGGTAAATATTATGTTGCTGATTATAAAAGTAATTTTTTAGGGACTCAGATGAGTGATTATACACCTAGTAAGCTACAACAAGCCGTGATTGATAGGCGTTATGATTTACAATATTTATTGTATAGCTTAGCCCTACACAGATATTTAAATTATCGCTTACCCAATTACTGTTATGAAGAACATTTTGGCGGCGTTTATTATCTATTCTTAAGAGCTATGAGGCAAAAAACAGGGTCTCAATTTGGAGTTTTTTATAATCTTCCAAAACAAAATGAGATGCAAGAACTCGATTTAGAACTGTTTAAAACGGCTGAGAATAGCTAATGGCAGACTTATTAAAGCAACGACTGAAACAACAAATCATTTCGCCATTGAGTTACTTTTTTGCACAATTTATAGCTCAAAAAAGCACTCAAAATATAGAGTCTATTTTATGTATTAGTGCGGCATTAGTTAGTGAATGCAATCAACAGGGTGATATTTGCATCAACTTAAATGACTATGCCAATAAATACATTTTTACAGCTAATGCTATTGAAAATGAGCCATTTATTGACATTAAATTGCCTGACATTAACCAATGGATAAACGAATTAAGCCAACACAGCTGCGTCAGCACTCACTTTGGGTCGCAGCCATTAATTCTTGATGGTCACACTTTGTATTTGGGGAAGCTATGGCACTACGAAGACTATATAGTCAGTCAGATAAATCATCGAATACAACAAAAACAAACCATCAATTTTGAGCTTTTAAAAAAGGGATTAAAATCTCTTTTTGAAGCCAACAACAGTGAGGTTGATTGGCAAAAGATAGCCGCTAGCATTGTTGTTTCGCAATCTTTTAGTGTTATTTCTGGTGGCCCTGGCACGGGTAAAACAACCACGTTAATAAAGATATTGGCTTTACTTTTAGAGCAAAACCCAACATTTAATATCCAACTATGTGCCCCCACGGGCAAAGCGGCTATTCGCATGTTAGAAGCAATTAATAGCCGTAAAAACGAGCTGAATCTTGATCAACACATTATCGCTAAAATGCCAGTAAACGCTAAAACAATCCATCGTTTACTGGCTTATAAATTTGGTCAATTTAGTTTTAATTTAGACAACCCATTAAGCGTTGATTGCCTTGTTATTGATGAAGCATCAATGATAGATTTTGAATTAATGTATCACCTGATTAGGGCATTGCCACGACACTGTAAACTTATTTTATTAGGTGATAAAGATCAGCTGTCCTCAGTCGATGCTGGGCATGTTTTTAGCGACATATGTGGTCGGCAGCACACATTATCTTATTCCACTCAACACGCTAGTTTTTTGGCAATCGTCAATGACATTGATGTCAAAAATATATCGAATCATAACAACAGCCCCGACATTGCTCAATCTATCGCATTATTAAAGACCAGTTATCGCTTTAATATGGACAGTGGCATTGGGCATTTTTCTAAATTAGTTAACCAAGGAAACGGAGAAGCAGCTATTGCTTTAATGCAACAAAAAGGTGATGAATTAAACCTGTTTGAGATTGAAGAAAACACTATCCCTGTTGATGCTATCAATTTAATATTAGAAAATTATGAAAAGGTTGTAGTCGCTAAAAGTGTCGAAAGTGCGATAACAGAATTTTCTAAATTTCAAATACTCTGTGCGGTTAGAACGGGAACATTTGGTGTTACTGTTTTAAATGAACTCATCAATCAGCGATTATTTTTAAGGCATAAAATCACCATAGCAAATAACTTCGATGGGCAACCCATCATAATCACCCAAAACGATTATGAAAATAACCTGTTTAATGGCGATATTGGAATGTTATGGCGATCAAATAATGAATTATTTGCCTACTTTCAGCAAATTGATGGATCGTTAAAAGGGTTTCCTTTAATTAGCTTAGGGCAATATGAAACAGCTTGGGCAATAACGGTGCATAAGTCTCAAGGTTCTGAATACCATTCGGTATTAATGGTATTGCCTAATTCAGACAATAACGCCCTGTTAAAAAGAGAACTCATTTATACCGGTGTGACACGTGCTAAAAAGACATTTAATTTATGTGCGGTGGTTAATAAGTTCATTCAAGGATGCTCACTTAAAACCAAGCGAAGTTCAGGTTTAGCTAAAAAATTAGGCTGGGATTCTGCGAATGATTAAATGTTTTTCAACAACTGCCGATAATAAAGTATGACTTTTATAAGACTCTTAATGGTTTTAACTTTTGCGTTATTTTTAATAGCTTGTGCGACAGATAGTTATCAAGAAATACAAACAACCACGGTTAATAAAAATCAAATTAGGGTTTATTACGGTACATTTCCAAGTTGCGAATATGATGTAGTAGGGCACATTGAAGTGAATGGGCAATATCATTCAAAACAAAGTTTATTTCAATTTATGGCTGATGAAGCTGAAAAAATGAAAGCAAAAGCCGTCATTATTGATTATTTAAAATCATTAAATATAAGAGAGTATGTGGCAGTAGGCAAGGCGATTCTTTGTCGTTAATAGTTAATTATCAGAATGCTCCGAGCGTTCTGTGTCATTGTCGTCATCCAAAATCTTCTTTTTAGCTTCGGGGGTTAAAATCACGGTAATATCTTCGTCATCATCTTCAAACATTATAAACCTCAGCTTATTGTTATTTTGTGAACAAAGTTACTTTATAACCTCAAACAACAATAAAACGAGACCCAGCTCAAGCTTTTAAAAAACAGTAGCCATTTAGTTTGACGATTAATAATCTCTTCTGGCACCACCATACAAATTACCCTCTAAACCAAATGGCACTTCACGGCCTACTAATGTTTCTAACATTTTCAATTCAAGATCAGTATGATTTTTAAAGGGGGCTGGGATTATGCGGCTACCCTGACGCGAGTGTTTAGTGATATATTTGGGTTCATCATGGTGAGTGGTTTCTAATAGCAACGTGTCATTTGGGTCTTCATTAGAGCTAATTTGAGTCTTACCATAGCATGTGCATAGATAAGATACCTCAGGGTCAGACTCCATGTAAACACCAGTTCCTCTTATACCAATCGTTGCAATAGGGGTCGACATAACAAGCGTATTGTTATTAGACCGTTCACCAAAAACAGTCAGTACTTTGCCAGACACTAATCTCATCGCATCTAAAAAGAAGTTACTGCCCTCAAGTTGCATGGTGCTGTTACTGCGAACTATAAATGAATCACTACCCACAGCAAAAACAACATTACTTTTTTTACCAGTTTCGATCAACGCGCCTGCATCAATTTGAGTGTCTTTAGTAGCTTTAATGCCATTAACACGTACATCACCGTCTAAAGCAAAAATAGATTCCTTTTTTTCTAGTTTACGCGGGCTAAAACCCCACCACGCTGCAAGTGCAGCTTGTGGCGCTGCTAAGCTAAATACGCCACCAGTAAGGGCGGCTACCAGCAACAAGCGCCTTTTTTCATCAAAATCACTGAGTTGGTCGTCTGACATTGTATATTCCTTAATTAATTAAATAGTCGATATGTTTATATATTAGCTTCTAATGACACGAAAAAATATGAACTTTTTCACTAAGCTATTAACTACTTTCCCAATTATGTTACTAAAAAGGCAACCATTTGTAAGATTTATGTTAACTTATGTTAGTAAATTATTTTATTTTAACTTTTTAAAGTTTGCTTTTTGTCATCTTTAAATCAAGTTGAATAGATTTTTTTTAATGGAAAAATTAAATTATTAAACTTAATCTTGATTATGAATCACCAGCCCATCAAATATAATTTATTACGATTTTTCATAATAATTTTCTGCTGTCAGTTGCTCCTGCTCTTTTCATCTTTCGTTTCTGCTTACCCCAATACAAATAATTCTTACATAATGGATTATGCTGCGGGTACTGCAGGCGGTTGGAATAATTCTGACAATACTGAGTGTACGTCATGCCACGCCAATAATGGCAGCACTGTCACCAATTTTGAATCATTGGCTAGCTTAATCACCACAAACCGTTACGACTATTTCTATTTTAACATAACCTCTGGGCCTCAAAATCCTCCAAGAGGTGGGTTTAATATGAAAGTGGTCAACAGTAGTGGCGTCACAACGGGCACTTTATCCGAGTTTGATGCTAATGCGGTTATGAGTGGTAGCATTGCTCGACATACCAACGCAAACGATAATAGATGGTATTTAAGGTGGCTTTCGCCTAGTTCTGCGACAAATGTTCGGTTTTCCTATTGCGCCAATTCTGTTAATGGTAATAGAGATGACAACTATGTGAACACAACAGGTGAAAATGGTGATCATATTTTTTGTTCGTATAGGTCAGTTACCGTTAATCAAGCCCCGCATGCGGTTGACGACCTATTTTCTGTGACAGAAAACCATTCAGGAAGCGGTTATTTTTACCCAATAACTCATGGCACCAATGATTCTGATGCTGAAAGCTCAAATGCGTCATTAACGCTCACGTATGACTCTAGCAGCATCAGTGGCGCTACTTTATCGTGTTCTACCGTGAATGAGCGTTGTACTGTTTCGTTGACAAGTGATTTCAATTATTTAGATACTGGTGAATCAGTCACGCTCAGTGGTTATAGAGATTACACGTTAAATGATTCAAGCTGGCTATCCAGTAATAGCGATGAATCTTCTGAGCGAACTGGCCGTATGACCATTCGAGTGACGGGTATGAATGATGCCCCGACCGCAGATAATGACAGTGGTTATACCATCAATGAAGGCGCTGCCAGCACAACACAAATTAGCTTAGCCAGCTTATTGTCTGGTGATAATGACGTTGATACATCTGATAGTTTGTCAGTCACTTTTTTATCGTGTCTCAGTAACTGTTCAAGTGTTAGTTCTAATGCTACTTATGTCCTGTTTCAGCATGATGGTAGTGAAACGACCACGGCAACTTTTAGGTATTATGCTTATGATGGCTCAAGCTATTCTAACCAAGCGACGGTGACGGTTAATATTACTCCTCAAAATGATGTGCCAACAGCTGATAATGATAGCGGTTATACCATTAATGAAGGAGCAATTAGCACCACACAAATCAGTTTAGCCAGTTTATTATCGGGTGATAATGATAACGATGGAGATAGCTTATCGGTTACCTTTTTATCTTGCGCGACTAATTGTTCCAGTGTGTCGATTAATGGTAGTTACGTTCAATTTATTCATAATGGAAGTGAAACAACGTCAGCCAGTTTTTACTATTATGCTTTTGATGGTAGCGCTTACTCCAATCAAGCTACTGTCTCCGTGGCAATCACTCCTCAAAATGATTCTCCAATAGCAGATAATGATAGTGGTTATAGCATTAATGAAGGCGCTACAAACAGTACAGACATTTTATTATCAAGCATATTAACCGGAGATACGGATGCAGATGGAGACACATTAACGGTTACAAATTTAAGTTGTGGCTCTAATTGCTCAACTGTTTCAGTTAATGGCACTCATGTCATATTTACTCATGATGGCAGTGAAACAACATCGGCTACTTTTACCTACACGGCTAATGATGGCACAATTGATTCAAATACAGCGACTGTAACTATTTCAATAACACCTCAAAATGACACACCATTTGCTGATAACGATAGTGGATATATTATTAATGAAGGGGCTACAAACAGCACTGAAATTCTGTTATTAAGCATATTAACCGGAGATACGGATGCAGACGGTGACTCTTTATTGGTTACTAATTTAAGTTGTGGCCTTAACTGCTCAAGTGTTTCTGATAATGGCACCAATATAATATTTACTCATGATGGCAGTGAAACAACATCAGCAACGTTTACATACACCGCTAATGACGACACAACAGATTCAAACATAGCTACTGTCACGCTCACTATTACACCTCAAAATGATGCGCCAATTGCTGATAATGATAGTGGTTACACCATTAATGAAGCGGCAACTAGTACAACTCAAATAAGTCTAGCAAGTTTGCTGTCAGGTGACTTTGATAGTGAAGGCGATAGCTTAAGCATTACAAATCTATTATGTGCAACAAATTGCAGCAACGTATCCGATGATGGTAATTTTGTTTTATTTCAACATGATGGTAGCGAAACAATATCGGCTACTTTTACTTACACTGCAAATGATGGCATTTTAAATTCTAATGTGGCTACGGTAACTATAAGCATCACCCCTCAAAACGATTTACCAAATGCTAATAATGATAGTGGATACACCCTTAATGAAGGTGCTACTAGCTCAACTGAAATTAGTGTTGCTAGTTTGCTTATAAATGATACCGATAATGATAATA
>CAYZQE010000004.1:19403-42880 GCA_964480635.1 uncultured Gammaproteobacteria bacterium
TCAACTGAAATTAGTGTTGCTAGTTTGCTTATAAATGATACCGATAATGATAATACGTTGAGTGTTACAAATTTAAGTTGTGGCTTAAATTGTAGTAGCGTTTCAAGTAATGGAACTAATATTTTTTTTACACACAATGACAGCGAAACGATTACTGCAACATTTACATATACAGCAAATGATGGAACTATCGATTCAAATGTTGCCACTGTAACCGTAATCATTACCCCAGTGAATGACGCACCTGCTATATCGCTGACCGCCAATGATTTTACGGCTGGGACAGGTGATTCTGTTGGTGATGTTGCTGCTAATTATATGGCTTCTGATGCTGAATTAGGTGCGTTAACGGTTAACTTTACAACGGGCACAAACTTAAACAATCATTATGTTCTTGATTTGGTTAATAACACAGTTGAAATAACAGTAACGGCTTTAACCAAAATCAATAATGGTGATAACACGTTGGACATTATTAATTTGACTGTCACAGATTCTGGTTTGCTTACTAACTCAGCCGTTGACACCCCCAATGTTTTTGCAGGATCAAACCCTCCTACTTTTAATGAAGTAGCACAGTCCGTCAATGTTAATGAAGATAACTCAATAGATGTCACCTATTCGGCAAATGATACTGATAATAATAACGCTTTAATAGAGTGGACAGTGAGTACAGCACCTAACAGTGGCTCAGTTAGCATTATTGGCGGATCAACGGGTAATAGCGCTGTCTTTAGATATATTCCTAATAATAATTATAATGGTAGTGATACGTTTTCTGCTCAGGCTAGTTCTGCAGGAGCAGATATCAATATTGTCACTTCAATTAACATTGCAGCCATAAATGATATTCCTGTCGCCAATGACGATAGTGGATATTCAATTAATGAAGGGTCTTCCTCAACGACTCAAATTTCTCTAAGTAGCTTAATAACAGGTAATGATACGGATGCAGATGGTGATACCTTGACGGTCACTAATCTTAACTGTGGCATTAATTGTTCAAGCGTTAATTCTAGCGCCACACACATCATATTTACTCATGATGGTAGTGAAACAAGTAGCGCTACATTCTTTTATACCGCCAATGATGGGACAATCGATTCGAACATTGCAACAGTAACCATTGCAATAACGGGTCAAAATGATGCGCCAGTTGCGGATGATGACAGTGGTTTTAGTGCTATCAATGAAGGCGCAACTAGTACGACAGAAATTAGTGTTTCTAGCTTGTTATCGGGTGATGTCGATGCTGATGGTGATAGCTTAAGCGTTACGACTTTATTGTGTGTTAATAACTGCTCTAACGTCACTATTAATGGGATCTACATAGCAATAACTCACGATGGGAGTGAGTCAACATCTGCCAGTTTTTCTTATACGGCTAATGATGGCACAATCGACTCAAATATAGCGACGGTAACTATTGCAGTTATCCCTCAAAATGATGCACCCGTTGCAGATAACGACAATGGCTATAATCTTGCAGAAGGGGCAACATCAACTACAGAAATTTCACTTACCAGCTTATTATTAGGTGATAGCGATGCAGAAGGTGACAGCTTAAGTGTGATAAATCTTGTCTGTGTCAGTCATTGCACGAGTGTTAGCAACAATGGTACACACATAGTGTTTCAACATGATGGTACAGAAACCTCTAGTGCATCATTTAGTTATACTGCAAATGATGGAGCAATCGATTCAAACATTGCGATTGTGACCATTAATATTAATGCTATTAATGATACGCCGCTCGCAGATAATGATAGCGGCTATACCATTAATGAATCGGCTACAAGTAATACTGAAATTAGTCTGTCTAGTTTATTAGCCGGAGATACCGATGGTGATGGTGATACTTTAATCGTCACTAATTTAACCTGTGTATTAAATTGTAGTTCAATCAGTTCAAATGCAACGCATGTCTTGTTTCAACATGACGGCAGTGAAACAACATCAGCTAGTTTTTCTTATACGGCTAATGATGGAACAATAGATTCAAATGTCGCCATCGTTAGTTTAATTATTACACCACAAAATGATGCACCAATAGCGACTAATGATTCTGGTTATACTTTACTAGAGGGTGCAACCAGTACCAATCAAATTAGTTTAGTTGGGCTATTAACGAATGATAGTGATGCTGAAAACGCTATATTATCCGTTACTAATTTAACCTGTGCCCTTAACTGTACTAATATATCTGTAAGCGGCATTTATATTATTTTTCAACACGATGGTAGCGAAACATCCACCGCATCGTTTACGTATACGGCAAATGATGGAACAGTAAACTCTAACATTGCCACAGCCACTATCTCAATAACTGCTGTCAATGATGCACCAGACATTACTGAAGGAAATAACACCACTATTTCTATGAGTGAGGATTCATCACCAAATACATTTAATCTCACCTTAAATGCTACGGATAATGAAAACGATAACTTGACATGGAACATTAGTGACAATGCTAATAATGGTGTTGCTTCAATTAGTAGCGGTACTGGGTCTAGCCAAATTATTAATTATATTCCAAGTGCAAACTTTAGTGGTACAGACAACTTTATTGTTCAAGTGAGTGATTCTTCGTTAAGCGATACCATTACGGTTAATGTCACCATTGCTCCCATCAATGATATGCCTGTGATCACTCAAGTCAGTGATCAAACGCTATTAGAAGGGGACACTTTAACATTTACTGCATCGGTCACTGATATTGATGCCACTGATTTGAATGATGGCTTGGGCAGCTTGACTTGGTCTATTACATCGGGGAATGATGGGTCAATGACTCTTTCGAATGTTGGTCTATTTGAATGGACTGTTCCGATAACTGAGCAGTTTAATAGAGCCGTAGCCATTGAACTGACAGTAACAGATGGCTTAGAAAACGGCACCAGTGCAGCGACTACGAGCTTTACTTTAACCGTTAATCCTGTTGATGATGATAGTGATGGCGTTGCTAACTATAATGATTTTTGCCCAGCTGTTGCTGACAGCAGCAATACAGATAGTGATGGAGATGGGACAGCTGGTACCGATATAGATGCCAACGATAATATTGGTGGCGACGCATGTGACTTGGATGATGATAACGATGGAATGCCAGATACTTTTGAAGATGCTAATCAGCTCGATTCCAAAGATGCGAGTGATGCTGCCACAGACTTTGATGGTGATGGTGTTAGCAATCTTAACGAATTCCTTGCGGGTACAAGCCCTCTATTAGCCACTTTAAATATTAGTTCAACTGGATACCTTACTGCTTATCAATTGGTTGAGCCTGATCCCACATTATTTCATACCGATGCGACGTTAATTTTTGCTGATAACTATGGCCCTTATCGGCCTGGAACACATATAATCAGGTGGCAAGTTTCTAATGTGACAACGTTTAATTTAGGGACTGTTGAACAGGTACTCAATGTTAATCCATTAGTCAGTTTAAGTGCGGATCAACAAACAGCGGAGGGTGCCACAGCCGTCGTAACTGCTAGCATAAATGGTGATGCGGTAAATTATCCCGTTGTCGTTAATTATTCGATCACAGGTACATCCGATAGTAGTGATCATAATGCTCAAGATGGCGTCATTATGATCACTACTGGAAACGCAGAACAATCTGTTAGTTTTAATGTATTTACTGATTCGATAGTGGAAGGATCTGAAACCGTAATTTTTACCATCGACAGTGTTAATAATGCTGTAAAAAGCCTTCAAGATTCACATACGTCTACTATTTTAGAAGGCAATGTAAACCCCAAAATAACAGTAACATTGAGTCAAAATGGATTGCCTATTTCTAGCGCATATATTGCTGATGGCGACATCACTGTATCAGTAACGATTGAAGACCCTAACAGTTTGCAAAACCATACAATTAGTTGGCTTGGTTCTGATAGTTTGCTTGCAGCTCCATCTGATACAGTCACTTCAACATGGGTTTATACGCCAACAATTTCTGGCAGTTATAAAGTTGTACTGAATGTGGCAGACAATGGCTCACCCAGTTTAAATGCAAGTATTAATACATTTTTAGTTATTTCCAGTAAGGCAATCCCAATCCTTTTACTAACAGATGATTCTGATGGTGATGGCATTGATGATATGACTGAAGGTTATGATGATTCTGATAATGACGGTGTGCCTGATTATCTTGATAATATCAACTTAAGTCATTTACAAGTCGATCAAACAATCGATGATAAATCATCTCTCGTGCTTCAAACTGAAAGTGGTTTAATCTTAAAAATTGGTAATATTGCAAGAGTATCAGAGACCTCAGGTACTGTAATCACTGACAATGAGATTGAAAAATTTGGTAGCGCCAATGGCAGTTCTGTTAGTAATTTTACAGACACATATGTGCATATTGGTGGTGTCTATGATTTTGTAATCAATAATTTAATTCCAGGTTCATCGGCACACCTTGTCATCCCATTACAAATTGCTATTCCTAAAAATGCTGTCTATCGAAAATACACAGCGACCAATGGATGGAACAATTTCATCATCAATGCAAACAACCAAGTTTACAGTGCTGCTGGTAACAATGGTGCCTGTCCAGAACCCCTGAGCAGTGAATATAAAGTTGGATTAAATTATTTAGATACTTGTTTACAATTAAAAATTGAAGATGGCGGAGAAAATGATCAAGATAATACAGCTGATGGTCGTATAATTGATCCTGGCGTTATTAGTTTTCAAGCATTAAAGGCAGAGGAAGAAGACATAGTAGAAGAGGGTGGTGAAATACCTTTCTGGTTAATTTTAATGCTTAGTTTGTTGCTGTTAAGAAAAACAAATAATAAATAATATGTGTAAAAATAATTATCTAAAACCCATATGGGTAATCGTTTTAGTAAGCTTTTGTTTAAACCCTGTTTACGCAGAACAGTATGGGCCTATAACCAGTAAAGATACACTTTGGTCAATTGCCAGTAAGCATAAACCAAAATCTATGACTGTTCTTCAATACATAGATCAGCTTTTTAAAATTAATCCACATGCTTTTAAAAATAATAATGTAAATCTAATTATTGAGGGGAGCACTATCGAATTACAAAAGAAACCCATTATAAAGTTCAAAAAAAAATTCGTAGTAGAAAACAAACCTAAAACAAACTTTAAACCCCCTATAACAATGGTAAAGCCTTTGACTGCAATGACTGTAGTTCAAATGCCTAATCTCATTAATAAGGATTCTGCTGTAAAAGTTAGAGCACCTTTAACAGTAACGAATCAATCCACAAAAATAACAATACTGAAAAAAAAGCCTAAAAAGAAAGAGATGCTCCTTACTTATAGCTATGATATTTCTAGCAGTTATGACGATAATTTACGTTTAGCACAATACAAAAGAGATATTAGAGATGATGTTATATTGCATGGGATATTCAAAATAGACACCTTTTTGAGAGCAGGTAATTTCAGTAAATTAAAATTAGGGGTGTCTATACAACATAATAAACATAGTACGTTTACGTTATTAGATAACACCCAATACAGCCTAAATACTCGTTATATTTTTTCGACTGGCTCAAGTTATTCATCATCATTACACATTCTAAAATTAGATATTGGTGGCATTGAATCATCATCAGAAATGCGCAAAGCAAATATTTTAAAGATTGGTTACGATATAAATAAACGCATCAGCAATAAAATAGTTTTAACAACTGGGCTTCAATTCCAACAAAATGATTCGCAAAGTAAAGTATTTGACACTGATAAAATAAGCGCCTTTATTAATTTTGATTTTGGCTTAACTCGAAGGCATTTAATCTATAGCACATACCACTTTATATCTGGTGATGTTGTTTCTAGCTCGACACCCTCTTTAAAGGTTGTCAATGCGGCCACCGAAATTGAAGCTGATGACGCCTTTGGTGGCAGTAACCTGAATCAATTTGCTTATAAAATTGAGTCAAAATCACAGGTTATTACACTAGGTTATAACTATTTTAAATCGCGCAAATTATCATTCGATATTTCAGCTCGGTTTATCTCAAGTAAATCTAATGAAAATTCATCAATATATTATGATCGAACCATTATAAGAGCAGGGATATTAGGGCGTTTTTAAATGATAAAAAAAAATAAATCATTCTTGTTGAATTATTTCCAAGCAGGAAAACTATGTGTATTAATCGGGATTGTCGGATTAATGAGTTCTTGCTCTAACGAAACTGACTATGTTGGATTTGATAAATCAATCAGTCAAAGTACACCCGATAGTTATTTTCAGTTTTTTAATCAACAATCACGATTAGCAGCAGGTTTTTATCAGATTATCGTTGCTAGCAATGCAACAGGTTCATCAGCTTCTTTTGTATTAACGATCGAAAAAAATAATGGTGAAGCGAAACAAATCATTAATGATCAGTGGACGAATTCTGCTGGAGCCAGCACCACGCCATGGACAACGTGCGCTGGAGTTACAACAAATTATTGTGTTGACCTTACATTGCAAGATGCTAGTGGCGTCACAATAAGCTTAGAGTCATCGGAAGACACCATTCTGTATCTTGTTAATAAACACAGTTCACCCACATTGATAAGCAGCCGAAATCAACATGGAGCGGGACAGAAAGAAATAATTAGCTATAGCCCTGCTCAAATTGGTGAAACAGCATATTCTCAAGCCTATAACAATGCAGTGGATAGCAGCAACCAAAGAGATACGCTACAAAAATACACACAATTACATGGGTTTGGTGGCGATGATGAAGTGCATGTTACCTTTAGAGATACCAAAGACTTAGGTTATGGACGTGATATGTATATGCGTTCTTACCACAGCCCAGATTGTGGTGGGCAGCAAGTAACCGCTTTTTATGTGCGCAATTTTAAAGTCGATGTCGTTGATGGAATATCTTACGGAAAACTAAATTTAGATGCCGCTATAGACAATAATTTAAACCATCACTTCGGGTCAAACGCGATTGAGTTTTCTAAAGGTTTTGATTCATTAGGCGAAACATGTGCTGATGAACCTTATAACCGTTTTTTTACTTATAAATCAGATTACTCCAGCCAAAATTCAGCACATGTCCGATTGGACCAAATAGATTTAGATGGGCGAGGGGACAAAGCTATGCCTCAACCTTGTATTTCATGTCATGGCGGCAAAGCACGGCCTTTAGATCGATTTGGTCGTTTTGTTACAATTAATTTAAATGACTCGCAAAATCAAATAGGTGATACCAAATCTAGGCTACAAGCTTTTGAACTAAATACATTTGAATATTCATCTGTCTTGGGGTTTAAACGAAGTGATATTGAAGAAAAACTAAGGTTATTAAACAGCGCTGTTTTTTGTACTTACGCTGGTAGCGCAGGGCATGCAGCTTGTGCTGATTTTGGTGATGGTCAAGCAGTTCAGCTAGACGATGGTGAATGGAACGGTGATTTCGCTAGAGATGTTTTAGATGGTGCATATAATCATCAAATTGATACTGTTAATACTTCATATTCTAAAGGGTACGTTCCGGTTGGCTGGCAGCCGAGCGTAGTCAATAATATACCTGAAGGCGCAGATACATTATTTGTTGATGTTATCAATCCAAATTGCTTCGTATGTCATGGTAAACGTGGCTCTTCATTGGGTACCGAAAGTAATGTTAAGGGAGAGGGAAAAGATGTCGATTTTAGTTCTTGGTCTAAATTTATTGGTCATGCAGAACAAATCAAACGATTAGTTTATGAAGAAGGCCGGATGCCACTGAGCCTCTTAAACTATAACAACTTTTGGGAAGATAACTCTAAACCAAACTTACTGGCTACATTCATAGCACCTCACGTTCAAGATATTACTCAATATTTAGACTCCACTAACAATATGCTACAGCCCGGGTTACCCGTCGCTAGAGCGGGCGTTGATCGCGTCACTAAAACAAATGCTCCCATTAGCTTAAATGCGATATCCAGTCTATTTAGTGATTCATTTTCTTGGGATGTGATTTCTAGACCTCTTGGTGCAATTACTCAACTATCTAGCCAAACTAACTCATTAATTTCATTTGAAGCCGACATGATTGGTAACTACACCATACAACTGACGGCAGTAAACAGTGAATCAAGCCGTTCAGATACTGACTTAATGACTATTTTAATTGATGACACCTTAGCAAAAGAGCCCAGAGACTTATCATTTTATAATGATATAACAGGAGAATTACTAAACTGTTCAAACCAATGTCATTCAGCAACAGCAACAGAAACTATTAATGGTATCCCTGTATGGTGGGTAACTGACAATCTTCAAACAACAGCACCACCCTTAGATAATACTGACACCCCCGCTTTAGGTTTTTATGAGCTTATTAGAGCTCGAATAAATTTAAATGATATAGAAAATAGTTTGTTACTAAAAAAACCCTCTAACAATCATCACTTTGGTGGTTTAAGGTTCGGTTTTCAAGATACTGAAAGTGTTGGCTCTCCTTTACGTGCTTCGTATGACCGATTTGTAAATTGGATTTCAGAAGGTGCTGTCTGTGGTGGCACACCATTACAATGTCCTTATGAAGAATAAAAGTCTGCTAACAACTGCTTCTTAACTATTTACTTTAATGGATGTTAAAACTAAAGACTGAACCATGTTTTTTTACTTTACATAATAGTTGATCATCTTGAATTGCATAAGAATATTTGACTCTAATTATTTAGACTAGTAATCTGGTCTAAATATAATATTAGAGATAAGCAATGTTAGAAGAAGTAGGGTCTTATGAGGCCAAAACTAAATTACCTGAAATACTAAGAAGAGTTGAATCAGGCGAGTCATTTACAATAACTAATAGAGGTAAGCCAATTGCGGATCTGATCCCGAGTCATTCAAATGATAAATTGAAGGCTAAATCAGCCATTCAAAATATTTTAAAGGCAAAAAAAAATAAAGTATCTGATTCAGTGCTTTACAGTCTAAAAGAAGAAGGGCGTAAATGATTGGTTTTGTTTTAGATAATTCTGTTTCTATGCGTTGGTTGTTACCAAGTGAAGATAATTCAGCTCAAAATTATTCTGAAAATGTACTTAAGAGCATGATAAGTGTTGGTGCGTTAACTCCTAACCTATGGCACCTAGAAGCTACCAACGTTCTATTAGGTGCTGAAAAAAGAGGCGAAGTTGGTTTAGGTGAGATTGAAGGGTTTATATCTCAACTTGAAAGCTTACCCATCCATGTTGATACTTTAACAGCACACCAATCTTTTACTAAAATATTGGCTCTATCACGAGAGTACAACCTTAGTAGCTATGATGCTTCTTATCTTGAGTTGGCTTTACGTCAAGGGCTTCCAATATCGTCTTTAGATAACAAATTAGTAAACGCCTCAAAACAAGCTGGAGTCGATTTATATTTAAGGTAAGAATATTTTATCCGTTTTTGATGAACTCTAATTTTCAGACCATAATAAATCTATCTAGATCTCTACAGCCGCTAACTAATATAATGCCAATATTTTTTTACTCACACTGATTTCTAAATAGGAATTGGGGAATGATGAGATAATACACAACTTTACATAATAGGTATTATGCGCATAAGTAATGTACAAGGCGCAAGTATCGTATTTGAGCAAAACAGAAATTGTGTTTCATTGTTTATTTAACCAACGTCTAACAATATCGAAATTTAGTCTTTCAGTGTTTTAAATATAAACGTCTATAATTTAACTACTACAATAACTAAAGAAAATATAATGGCTTATAAAAAATTTGATTATCAGCGGAATGTGTATTTAGTAGACGGATCACGAACTCCATTTTTAAAAGCTAAAGGTCGGCCTGGTTATTTTACGCATGCTGATTTGGCGATCGCAGCTGCACAACCATTACTTGCTAGAATGCCATTTGATAAAGAAATCATTGATGAAGTTATTTTAGGAGCTACCATGCCTTCACCCGATGAAGCTAACATTGCTCGTATTGTCGCTATGCGATTAGGATTAAATCATAAAATACCCGCTTACACCGTTCATCGAAATTGTGCTTCTGGCATGCAATCTATTGATAATGCCGCGTTACAGATTGCCTCAGGACGTTCTGAGATTATTTTAGCCGGTGGCGTTGAAGCTATGAGCCATGCACCCTTATTGTTTTCACAAAATGCAGCTCATTGGTTCGCAGACCTCAATCAATCAAAAACAGCTCAACAAAAATTTAAAGCTATTCTAAAATTTAGACCTAAATTATTAACACCAATCATAGCTTTAATCCGTGGCCTCACTGATCCTGTCGCAGGCATGTCGATGGGCCAAACAGCTGAAAAAATAGCTCATCGCTTTAGTATTACACGAGAACAAATGGATGAGTTTGCAGTCAATAGTCATTTGAAATTGGCTCAAGCGCAAAATGATGGTGTTTTTGATGAAATTGAAGCTATTTTTAATGCTAAAGGTAAAAGCTTTATTGCTGATGATGGCGTAAGGGCAGATAGCAGTGTTGAAAAACTATCGCGTTTAAAACCTGTGTTTGACCGCCCTTCAGGTCTTGTCACTGCGGGTAATAGCGCTCAAATTACAGATGGCGCTGCATGGGTTATGGTCGCTAGTGAAGATGCTGTTAAAAAACATGATTTACCTGTTTTAGCGCGAATTGTTTCGACACAATGGGCGGGGTTAGACCCCTCTGAAATGGGTCTAGGGCCTGCTCATGCTATTGCCCCCCTACTTCGCTCAAGGCGTTTAACCCCTAAATCAATAGATTACTGGGAAATTAATGAAGCATTTTCTGCACAAGTTTTAGCGGTATTAGAAGCTCTAAAAAGCAAACAATATTGTGCTGATTTTCTTGATTTAAAATCTCCCATTGGTGAAATAAATCAGGACACACTCAATATACATGGTGGAGGCATTAGCTTAGGCCACCCAGTTGGTGCCAGTGGCACCAGAGTTGTCTTACATTTAGCAAAAATTTTAGAACAAAACAATGCGAAACGGGGCATAGCCTCACTGTGTATTGGTGGCGGTCAAGGTGGTGCTATGTTAATTGAGAGGCCTTAAATAGGAATGATACGATGAATAATAAAACATATAAAAACTGGTTACTTTCATTTGATGATAATGATATTGCTCACTTAAAAATTGATAAGCAGGATAGTCCGACTAATGTTTTAAGCATTGAAGTATTAGAAGAATTAAACCTTATTTTAGGTGAATTTAGGCTCACCCTACCAACGGGCGTTATCATTTCTTCTAATAAATCATCTGGCTTTATTGCTGGGGCTGATATTAATGAATTTTTAGAAATCACTAACACCAACGAAGCTTTGGTTCTGGTTCATCGTGGCCAAAATATCTTTAGTAAACTTGAAAGTTTACACTGCCCTACTGTCTGCCTAATTGATGGTTTTTGTATGGGTGGTGGCACCGAATTAGCACTTGCCTGTGATTACAGAATTGCTATTAACGATACCAACACAAAAATTGGCTTGCCCGAAGTGAAGCTAGGAATACACCCTGCTTTTGGTGGTGTTGTTAGGTCTATTGAATTATTTAACCCCATTAAAGCTTTAGATTGGATGCTGACTGGCCGCGCTTTAAATGCTAAAAAAGCAAAAGCAATGGGCTTAGTCACTTATGCCGTACCAGCTCGACATGGCCTAAGAACAGCGATTCAATTAATTAAAAATAGACCCCGTTTTTCTCAAAGCTTTGTCGATAAATTATGTAATGCACCGATCATCCGACAACTCATTGCACAATTTATTAAAAAACAATTATCTAAAAAGGCCAATATAAAGCATTACCCTGCCCCCTTTGCCTTAATTGATTTATGGTCCCAATTTGGTGGCAATCGTGATCAATTAATGAAGCAAGAAGCGGTATCAGTTTCTCGCCTTATACAAGGTGATACCGTTAGAAATTTGATTAGGGTTTTCTTTTTACAAACCACTTTAAAAAGTCAATCGCGCCTCAAAGATTATCACCCTAAACGTGTTCATGTTATTGGCGCAGGTATTATGGGCGGAGACATTGCAGCGTGGTGCGCACTAAAGGGTTTTGAAGTGACTTTAGAAGATAGAGCGCCGAAATACCTTGAAAATGCAATCGCGCGTGCTCACAAGTTATTTAGAAGGCGAACAGGCTCTAAAGCTGAATGTCATGCTGCCATTGATCGTTTGATGCCCGATATTAAAGGTTATGGTACGAGTAAGGCCGATATCGTCATCGAAGCTATTTTTGAAAATATAGAAGCCAAACAAGAACTCTACGCAAGGGTTGAACCCCTGTTAAAAAAAGGTGCTCTACTCGCCACAAATACATCTAGCATTCCGCTAGAAACTCTGGCAACGGGTTTGAAAAAACCAGAAAAACTGTTCGGCCTTCACTTTTTTAATCCCGTTGCTAAAATGCCTTTGGTCGAAATCGTTAAAACAGAACATACAGATTCAGATACCATTAACAAAGCATTACATTTCACTAAAAAGATTGGTAAATTACCCTTAGTGGTTAAGAGTTCACCTGGTTTTTTAGTAAATAGAATTTTAGTTCCTTATTTACTTGAAGCCGTTATTCTTTTGAATGAAGGTGAATCAGCTGAAAGGATTGATCAAGCAGCTCTTGATTTTGGCATGCCCATGGGCCCCATTGAGTTATCTGATAGCGTAGGATTAGATATATGCTTATCCGTAGCAAACAATTTATCATCGCACTATGGCTTTGAGGTTCCGGACATTCTTAATGATTTAGTTTCTTCAAAAAAATTGGGTCTTAAAACGGGTTCTGGTTTTTACCAATATAAAAAATCTAAACCCGTTAAGTCTGATGATTTTAATCATTCAGATCTAGATAAAATACAACAACGGCTGTCATTAAGGTTAATTAATGAAGCTTATGCTTGTTTACGCGAAGGTATAGTTGATGATAAAGACCTTTTAGATGCCGGTATTATATTCGGTACAGGTTTTGCCCCCTTTACAGGAGGCCCTATTCACTATGCAGATAACATAGGTGAAGCTAATATCCATAAACTTATGCTAGACTTATCGACATCAATAGATTCTCGATTTAAACCTGATTCAATTATTAAGCATTAGTTTTATGAAAAACATATCCAATAAAGTTCAAAAACTTGGTGACGGTCTAGTCGAGATTTTTCACTTTATAGCCTTATTTGTCATCGGTGCTACGATAGTCTGGTCTGCAATTTTTGAATATATTGCTATTATGGATAATGGTTACGCTAAACTTAAAGATATTTTATTACTGTTTATTTATTTAGAACTTGGTGCCATGGTGGGGATTTATTTTAAAACGCATCGTTTGCCTGTCCAATATTTAATTTTTATTTCGATCACTGCACTTGCTCGCCATTTGGTTATAGATGTTCAAGATATCAAGTCTGATTTTCATCTGTACCTTATTCTTGTCGTTGTTGTTTCTATTGTATTACTGAGTTTGGCAGTATTAGCTTTTGCTTATTCTACAAAAAAGTTTGGACGACCAGAAGACTCATTATCTTAACGATAATGACGTTTTTTAAGACGCTATTTAGCTTGAGTCCTAACTATTAATGCATATCATTCTTGCCTCCAGCTCACCTTTTAGAAAAGAACTTCTTGATCGCTTACATCTAAACTATGATTGCATTTCTCCAAATGTAGATGAAAGCCTATTAGATAATGAAACTCCAGATCAGTATGTTAGGCGATTAGCTAAGTTAAAAGCACAAACTATTGCAAATAAACACCCTAATTCTATTGTCATCGGCTCAGACCAATGTGCTGTCATTAATGGTGAAATTTTAGGCAAGCCCGGCAATTTTGATAATGCATTTTTGCAGTTAAAAGCTGCGCAAGGTCAAACAGCTATCTTTCATACTGGTTTGTGTGTCATGCAGAGTAAGAATCAATTTTTGGACGTTGACAACATTTTGTATCAGGTTACTTTTCGTAACCTTAACGATGATCAAATTACCAAATACCTAGAAATAGAGAAGCCATACAACTGTGCAGGCAGCTTTAAATCTGAGGCATATGGAATTAGTTTGTTTTCAAGTATGGACGGCAGTGACCCAACTGCTTTGATGGGCTTACCCTTAATACGCTTAATTAACATGTTAGAAAAAGCAGGTGTCAATGTTGTTTAATCAAAAACATCTTCAGTTAACTGGTTTGCATCTTTAAAGCAAAGCTTAAAACCAATTTTTTTACATTCGCCCTTTTCTTGCTCCAAATCGGCCACTGTTAAAGGGTGATTAGCTAAATAATTTTTTGGAAATATGATTTCAATCGTTCTATCGCCTTTCCTTACAACCATCTCTTTTAAATTTATTTTATGACGCCCCCTAGCCAACATGATAGATAAGCGAACTATAAAAAGGATCAGCAATAATCGTTTCGTTTTATGAGGCCACTCTTCAATAAGTTTTCTCTTGATTTTACCTCGATGTAAGCGAACTAATAAACCAATTGTATTTTGTAACCCTCTTGAAAAACCATGCATATCAGACTGTTCAATAATATAAGCACTGTGTAATGCGGTATTGACATGAGAAATCATTAAACCAATTTCATGTAACTCTATCGACCATTTAATAAGGTTAAGGCCTTCAGAGTCTTGCTTTATGTCTAAGTGATCGACAAAGCCAGATGCGATAATATTGATACGCCGCACTTGTTGAGTATCTACTTTATAACGTTCTAACATGTGTTTAACGCCAGTAAAACGAATATCTCGTCCATCAGCAATATTCTGAATGTCATATAAAAGTCCTTCGCGTAAAGCACCTTTAGATGTCATCATACAATCAATATCTAGTTCTTCAAATGCAGCTAATAAAATACAGATGCCACCAATTATTATCGGTGCTCGATTATTAGATAATCCATCTATTTCAATATTTTCAATATATTTAATATCAATAAAAACATCGATGAGTTTTTTAAGGTTTTTATGATCAATTAGGCCATTTGCATCAAAACGTTTGTCTAAAATATCAGCAACTGCTTTAATCGTCCCTGATGAACCGATCACTTCTTGCCACCCCATTCCTATATATTCATCACTGATCCACTCTAGTTTTTGACGAGCAGTTAAAACAGCCTTTTTAATTAATTTTTTAGTGATCTTTCCTTTAGCAAAATATTGTTTAGTAAAGTTAACACAGCCCATGCTTAAGCTTTCAGTCAGCAAAGGGTTTTTAGGTTCTCCAATAATAAATTCGGTACTGCCTCCTCCAATATCAATGACCAAACGTTTATCGACAGTTTGAACGATACTTCGAGAGACACCTTGGTAAACTAATCTGGCTTCTTCGCGGCCACCAATGATATTAATTGGAAACCCTAAAGCTTGTTGAGCTTGAAGTATAAAAGTAAAGGAGTTATTGGCTTTTCGTAATGTGTTTGTGCCAACACATTGAACATTACTAGGTGAAAATTCTTTTATTCTTTGTCCAAAAATTTTAAGACAATCGGTTGCTTGAGCTATTTTTTCTTGACTCAATAAATTATTATCATCGAGACCATCACCTAAACGAACCATCTCTTTGACACTATCAATAATCTTTAAATTATTATCTTCAAGTGTCGCCACAATTAAATGAAAGCTATTAGAGCCAAGATCAATAGCGGCTAATTTTTGAATTGGGTGACTCATATAATAATTAAGCCTTTAATCTTTTAATTTTAATTTTTTTGTGTGATTTCGCTGATTTTTTTCGGCTTTTAGCTAACTCTTCCATCATATTTTGTGCATTAATTTGGGTTTCTTCACCTTCAATTTTGTTTCTAACATAACGACCATCGGCTTGTAGCCTCCAACTCGACGTATTGTCCTTTAAACAGGCATTCAAAATTTGTAAGCACTCTTGCTTATGTGCATCTAACTCTATAGGGACTAATACTTCAACACGATACTCTAAATTACGAGTCATGATATCAGCCGAACCTATGTAGTATTCTTCTTTGTTACCATTCTTAAAATAAAAAATTCGGCTATGTTCTAAAAAGCGATCAACAATACTAATGACTTTAATATTCTCGGATAAACCATTGATTCCCGGTCTTATTCTGCATGTATCTCTAACAATTAACTCTATCGTCACACCCGCTTGAGATGCTTTGTAAAGCTCTTGGCACACATGAATATCTTCTAATGCATTCATTTTAAAGCGTAATAAACCTTTAGCGCCATTGAGTTGATGATTCACTTCTCTTTGAATTTTACTGATTAATGCTTCTTTTAATATTTTAGGCGCAGGCAATATTTTTAAGTAATTTCGTTTTGGTGTATAACCTGTGGTTAAAAAGTTATAAAGCTCAGTTAAGTCTTTTCCGATTTCGTCACTACAGGTCAAAAGGCCTACATCACTATATAACCTTGCTGTTCCTGCATGATAGTTACCTGTCCCTATGTGCGTATAACGTCGTAAGCCAGAATAATCCTTACGAATAACCAAAATCACCTTCGAATGCGTTTTTAAGCCAACCACACCATAGGTAACATGAATGCCGGCTTCTTCCATTTTACTGGCCCAAATGATATTGGCAGCCTCATCAAATCGTGCTTGAAGCTCTACCGCAACGGCTACTTGTTTACCGTTCAACGCCGCTTTGATTAAGTAATCTATAATTTTAGTATCTTGAGAAGTGCGATATAGCGTCATTTTAATCGCTAAAACTTTAGGGTCACTGCTAGCTTCTTTTATAAAACGGGTAACACTGCTTACAAAAGAGTCGTAGGGGTGATGTAAAAATATTGACCCATGTTCTCTTATGGCATGAAATATATTAGGTTGGCCTTTTAATTTAACATGCTCAATAGGATGATGTGGCGGATCTCTTAGCTCACTAATAGGTAAGTTAGCAATATCCCAAAGATCACGCATTGCAAACATGCCATTACTTGGAAACACATCATCTTGAGATTGCAAATCAAGTTCTGACGCTAGCATGCCTTTTCTAGCCTCATCCATTTCTTCATTGACGGATAGACGCACAACGGTTGCAAACTTTCTATTTCTAACTTCTGACTCAATACTGGCTAATAAGTCATCAGCTTTTGATGATGCTGAACCTACATTGATATTTCTAATCACTCTAAAGTAATCGCAGCTTTCAATAACCATTTTTGGAAATAGCAAATCTAGGTTATTAGACATGACGTCTTCTAATAAAACATAGCTGTATTCATCATCACTAATTTTAAGGAAACGAGGAATGTCAGAGCCTACAGGAACTTTGACGCGAGCTAGCATGCTTTCTTCACCTTTTCGATAACGTAAAGTCACTAATAAATTGAGTGAAAAATTCGAAATAAATGGAAAAGGATGCGCTGGATCAACCGACTGAGGTGTCACTAAGGGAAATATATTTTCTAAATAATATTCTCTTAAGCTGTCTTGCTCTTCTTTTTTTATGTCCTGATATTTTTTTATTCTAATACCGTTATCATAGAGCTCTTCTAACAAAACGGCATAGGTTTCTCGTTTCTCTATTTCAAGCTCACTAACAATAAGATAACACGCTTTAATTTGTTCTAAAGGTGTCCGGCCATCAATGCTTTTATCAATGACACCAGCGCCTAACTGCTGCTTTAAACCACCGATGCGTTTCATGAAAAACTCATCTAAATTAGCGCTTAAAATGGCTAAAAATTTAATTCGTTCTAGTAAAGGAACACTTGAATCTTGAGCTTTTATCAAGATTCTACGATTAAACTCTAACCACGTTAATTCCCTATTTAAGTATAATGATGGATCAGAAAGATCAAATTCTATTAATTCCTTTTGTTCTGAAATAGATGACATATCAGAGTTTGATATTATTTCGTTTGAATCATCCTTTATTTTTAATTTTTCTTTCATTTTAGGGGTTGCATCATTAACTTTGTATCTAATGAAGTGTAGCAAAACAAGACCTTTTTGCTACACTACTCTCATTCTTTTTGTATTTTCAATTTATGACTCAGTTTTTTCAAGAGCCAAGCCTTATTCTTGCCATTTTATGCTTTGCCTTTATCTTTCTTTTATACATTAACCGCCATAATATTAAACGAACTTTTCATAATTGGCGCACTCAACGCTGTTTAGGACAGTTGGGCTTAGACCAAATTAATAATTTATCTTGTCCTGATGGTTTAGACGGTCATTTTAATATTGATCGCCTCATATTATTAGATCACGCCATATTGATTGTTAATTATAAAAAATATCCTGGAAAAATTTTTGGATCAGAAAAAATTAATGAATGGACTCAAATGTTAGGTCAAAAAAGTTATCAGTTTCCGAACCCACTATTTAATTTAAACATTCAATTACAATCCCTCAGTAAATGTATCCCTGACATTCCTGTTGAAGCACGACTATTTTTTGATAGCAATGCAGATTTCCCAAAAAATATACCACCACAGGTGATTCACCCTAAACATATTGAAGAACGGTTTTTTTGTAATAATAGACATAAAGTTAATCCTTTAATCATGGATGCTTGGAAAAAACTTCAATCAATGCAGTCATCATAATTAACATATTTAACCATGTTATTACATTCAAATCCGACAGTCACAAAATTGGCTCTTGCTCAAGCCATCATGATGTCGGTCAATACCTTACTCATCACGTCATCAGCAATTATTGGTTATGATTTAGCCGAAGATAAATCTTTGGCCACCCTACCGATTGCTGTTCAATATTTAGCCGCTATGTTAACGGCCATTCCTGCCAGCTTTTTTATGCAAAAATTTAACCGTAAGGTTGGGTTTTTTTTTAGTTCTGTTATTGGTCTGTTAGGTGCAATCATCGCCTTATACGCCTTGATAAACCAATCATTCATACTGTTTTGTGTCAGTACCTTAATGTTTGGTATTTATACTGGGTTTGGTAATTATTTTAGGTTTGTTGCCTCAGAAATATCTTTACCTAAAGACAGAAACACCGCCATATCTTATGTGTTAGTCGGTGGTATTGCTGCGGCAATTATAGGTCCGAACCTTGCCATTTATAGCAAAGACTTATTTAACACTAGTTTTGTTGGAAGCTTTGTCACCGTGTTTATTTTATATACTTTAAATGTTATTAATTTTTCATCCATGCAATTACCTGCGGCTGAAATCATTGATAAATCAAAACAAATATCTCGTCCTTTAATTGAAATTATTAAACAACCCGTGTTTATCGTCGCGTTAGCAACGGCATTATTTGGTTATAGCATCATGACATTTTTAATGACGGCGACACCTTTGTCTATGAAGGCTCACCATCTTGATTTATCAGACATTGCTTTTGTCATTCAATGGCATGTTTTAGGTATGTTTGTACCTTCCTTGTTTACAGGTCATTTAATAAATCGTTTTGGCTTTACAATAGTCACATTAACGGGTGTTTCCCTTTTAATGCTCTCAGTCCTTGTGAATCTTAGCGGGACTTTAATTGGCCACTATTGGTTAGCACTAGCTTTGCTTGGAGTCGGATGGAATTTTTTATTTATAGGCGGGACGACTAAACTAATCGAAGCGTATAACAATGATGAAAAAGCAAAAACCCAAGCCATTAATGATTTTATTTTATTTTCTGCCGTTACTATTGCGTCCTTAAGCTCAGGTATTTTACAGTTTCATTATGGTTGGGAGTTAATAAATAAAGCAATCATTCCTTTTATCTTTGTAACTGCCGCTTTAATCTTATGGTTGTTTTTTCATGAAAAAGTTAAAAACAATCATTAATTGCCTTAAGAATCAATGCTATCGGCCGTTAACGATGACATGAAAATTTGTCATTTTTTACGTTAGTATTATAAACCTAATATGCTAATTCCAACTCTATATTTAATTATTGCGGGTCAAGTTGCCTTAGTTATGGTGTTTCTGATCGTCTATTTAATTTTTATGTTGGTATCTGAAGAAAATAGATGGGAAGACTATACCGACAAACTTAAGTCTAAAATCCGCGAATTACAAGAATATAAGGACCGATTTGAAATCGTTTCTGAAAACCTTCATAAACAAATGGAAGTGACTAAAGAACTGACTGAAAAAGCAGAACAATTTGATGAACTAATAGCGTCCAAAGATAAAAAAATAGGAGAACAAGAAAACTTTATTGCCGAACTGCAAGCTACCATAAGTGAATTACAAGACATCATTAAAAAATTAGAAGAAAAGTCTAATCAACTTGATTCATCAACACTGACGATTACAGAATTAAAAACTCAATTAGCATTACTCGAAGACCAAAGCGCTGAATTTCCAGAACAGATTAATGGTCTCAATATCACTATCGAATCGTTAGAAACTGAAAACAATTCACTTAAAGTAGAGATCAATAGTGCGCACGAAACGATAACTCAATACAGTGAACAATCAAATAATTTAACTAATGATAATTTTAATCTCACGATTGAAGGTGCTACAAACACATCCAATGATCAGTTTGATCTACTGAATAATATAAAATCTCGTTATCAAGGTGAAATTGATAGACTTAAAAAGAATTATAAAAATCAGAAACATATTATTGACGATTTAGAAGCCGCAATAATGGAATCTAAAAATAACCCTTCTAAAGCAATCAATATTGATGACAATATTGTTTCTAAATTTCAACAAATGCTTGCTGAATCAAATACTGTGGTAGAAATGCTGGAAGGTGAAATTGATTCATTGCAAGCTGAAATCAATCAATTATTGGCCCAAAATAACGCGTTTACTGCGGCTATAGCTAATTCTTCAACCGAGCAAAGCATCATTAATACGGCTAATGAAAACTCTCAAAATAATACTGAAGATGATGTCTTTTTTGACGTAGATAGTACAGCACCGCCAACGAATGAAGATGATGTCTTTTTTGATGTGGATTCTGGTTCAGATGATGTTTTTTTTGATGTCGACACCGCCCCAGCAGAAGATAATTCGGCAACACCACAACCTTCTAGTGATGTTAGCCCTGAACTTGAACAATTGCAGATGCAGTTAGAGGGCGCTAATCAAATGGCCATGACTATGATGATGACCAGTGGCGATCAGGGCAATATTATTAACTTTGCAAGAAATAGCATTCAATTTGAAACCCTAGAAGACTTAGGCAAAGGCGTACTAGAAACCGTGTCTTTATTTCAAGTGAATGGTGCTTTACAGCTTAGAGGTGATGAACATGACCCTTTTAATGTATCGAGTTATGGTAAATTGTCTGCAAAAGACACGGCCACAATCTCTGCTAGCACGTCAACAGATCGTTTCACTGAAAATGGCAAAGAACTATTAATAAAGTTTGAAAGTTTGTCGTTATTAATCAAAGATATGCCTTTAGAAGACAATGATAAAATGGGTCGTATCAAAGACAACATGGCGATTGCCCTAGAGTTAGCCTGTGCCAATTTAGAAAGTATCGAAGCGTCTTTAAAGATTAAGAAAAATCAGAAAATTCTTAACCAAGTGCTTAAAAACACCTATGAAACCATTCAAAATGTTGAGATACAGTTTAATGAACAGAATGAAATCACTAACCAAGTTATCAACTCGTTAACGGGTATTATTTCTAACCCAGCTATGACAGAAGGTATGGACCCCATTTATAGAGATGTTTTTACCAGTATTATAAATGATGGAAAAATAAAGTTTGATGCGATTAAAACGAAAGGTGTCGCTATTGATGGTAATTTTGCAGAAATAGTGAGGCGCTTAGGCTCTAAAGTGAATGAATGATGTTTTATTGCCCTATTTAGAATTCAAATAGGCATGGTCTGGGTATAATGATTAAACCGTCGTGAACGGCAATAATTAATTTAAACTCATCAAAGCTCACAACATCCCCAGCCTTATAATTGTGATCTAAATCTATACATTGAGCTGAGGTCATATAATAGTCATTTTCATTTAATGAAAATTTCACGCCTAAACTACCAAAAGCTCGACACGTTAACGCGATCTCTTTAATGCTCATATCCCAATCTATGAACTGTTGTTGACTGTTAATGGTTGGCCAATAAGAGCCTTTAGTTTGTGCCATTGCTTGTTCTGATTTGAGCTCTAATTCTGTCAATAAACGTTGTAACAAGATAGGCGCTTGTAAAAAAATTTTCGCATGCAAACTATCAAATGTTTCTTGTTCACCCATTTCAATCGACTGTTGAATTAAAATATCACCCATATCCAAGCTGTCGGTCATCTTATGTAATGTGATGCCTGCATATTGGGGGTAGTTTAATATTAAATGGGGTAATGGCGTTTGCCCCCGCCCATTGGGTAACAAGGTTGGATGTATATTGACACTATATTTTAGTGTCTTGGGTATGGGGATTTTATGGGGGTATTCAGCGCAGATAAAACAATCGACACCCTGTTTTATATGTTTTTCCATGTTTTCAAGGGGTGGTTTTATTGCTTCAACATTAATTTCAAACTGTTCAGCTAACTGTATGATTTGATCGGTATGAGGACTTTCTTCTCCGGTATATATTGCAACGACTTCGATATCATCTTGATGCAATAATAGATCAAGGCACGATGATAATGCATTAAAGCCAAAGTAAACTATTTTCATTCAGCATCTTTCACTAAGTTTTTAAGATCTTGTTCAGTTAAGATTTGAACATCTAATTTTTCAGCTTTTGTAACTTTAGAACCTGGTTTAGCACCTGCAATAACGGCAGAGGTTTTTTTAGACACACTCGAACTTACCTTAGCACCTAAACTCTTTAATAATGCCGCGGCTTGCTGGCGACTATAAAGCTCTAAAGTCCCTGTAATAACATAGGTATTACCCTTAAGTGTTTGATTATTTGAGATAAGTAAATCAGGCCACTCTACGCCTAAATGGCATATCAAAAGGACTTCATCACGGTTAATGTCTTCATTGAAATAATCTACTAAATTTTGAGCTACGATTGGCCCGATATCATCCACATCCAATAATTCTTCATAATTCGCTGACATCACTTTTTTCAGCGTTAAAAAATAATGCGCTAAGCTTTCAGCAGTTGTTTGTCCAACTTCTCTTATCCCTAAAGCAAATAAAAACTTAGCTAACGTTGTTTTTTTACTAGTTTGAATGGCATCAATCACGTTATTAGCTGATTTTTCAGCCATTCTTTCTAAAGTGAGAAGCTTACCAATATCAAGTTGATAAAGATCACTAAAGTTATCAATTAACTTTTCTTCAACCATTTGTTCTATCAGTTTATCGCCTAAACCATCTATATCCATAGCTTTGCGTGATACGTAATGCTTAAGGCCTTCTTTCTTTTGGGCGGAACATCTTATACCTGCCTGACAGCGGTAGGCAGCTTGCCCTTCTGCTCTTGATACAGAGCTTTGACATATTGGACACTGCGTTAGCATTTCTATCTGTGGTAAATCTATTTTACGTCTGCTTATGATAGGTTTGACTACTTCAGGGATAACATCTCCCGCACGGCGAACAATCACCTCATCACCTATACGAATATCTTTACGTTTAATTTCATCCATATTATGTAAGGTTGCATTACTCACCATAACGCCTGCGACTAAAACAGGTTCTAGTCGAGCAAC
>CAYZQE010000004.1:42980-54261 GCA_964480635.1 uncultured Gammaproteobacteria bacterium
CGTTTTGCGGCTAATGCAGGGTCTAATTGTCTTAAGCTACCAGCGGCCGCATTACGTGGATTAGCAAACGTCTTTTCATCATTGTCACGCTGTTTTTGGTTTAGTCGTTCAAAACCTTTATGTTCCATATACACTTCGCCACGAACTTCTATTAAATCGGGATAAGCAGCCCCTATTAAATTTAAAGGAATATTAGCGATAGTGCGAGCATTCAGGGTAATGTTTTCACCTGTTTTACCATCGCCACGAGTCGCTGCGCGTATCAAACGCCCTTTTTCGTATAATAAGCTTATGGCTAAGCCATCCAATTTGGGTTCGGCAGAATATTCTACGTGTTCATTATCTAATAAAAACTCTTTTAATCGTTTTTCAAATGAGAACATATCAGCGTCATTAAAGGCATTATCTAAGGACAGCATGGGGACTTCATGTTGTACCTGAGAAAAACCTTGTAATGGCTTATCCCCTACTCTTTGACTTGGTGAATCAATATTGATTAAAGCGGGATGACGTGTTTCTAATGCAATAAGATTTTGCATCAGTTTGTCATATTCACTATCCGGTAATTCGGGGTTATCTAATACATAATATTGATAGTTATGGTGATTTATTTGCTCGATGACATCTTTTAACCTGGTTTTGATGACGGCTAAGTCTGAAGTGTTAGTCATTTATTTTTAATAGTTTTTGCCTTATGAGAGTGACATCGTCAATGCTTAAAAGTGATTGATTTTGATTATAAACTTTGACCTGTAATTGGGCTGTTAATTTGTCGATAATTTTAAGCATGGTTTCATAAGATTCATTGGCATTTTTACGATGAATGACACGATCCATAATAAAACAAATTGCGGATATGTGAGTTGATTTATTATTGACAGTTGCCCTCAATGCCACAGAAAATAACTCTTGCTGACTGTCAAAGAAAAAATAAGTACCATCTGCATTAGACATAAAACCACTTTCCATGAGCGTATTATGCACATCACTCTTAGCCAAATGAGAGCTGTCTGGTTTTTTAAGTAAATAGGACACTAAATGGTTATTCGCATCACAATTTTCTTTGATGAAAATTTGTTCTTCAATATTAGTCGTATATTCTGCTTCTATACCGGGGTTAATATTAATCTCTTGAAAAACAGATTGATTATCATCCATTAACACGTCATCCAGGTTTTCTAATTCACGGCGTAACGTATCATCATCAATATAGGGGTCTTCTAATTCTTCTTGAGTATAAGTCTTAATGGCTGCTCGATTACGTAATTTACTTTGATGACGCCCAAACATATACACAGCACCAATTAAAACCGTGCCGATAATTAATAAAGTCCATCTTAGTTGCTCTGGATCCATAACCTATTTTATTTATTTTGTTTCGTATTTACTAAATTAGCAGCTGCTGCTAAATTTACCGTAACTAAGCGAGAAATGCCAGGTTCGTGCATGGTGACACCATTCAAATTTTCTGCCAACTCCATTGTGATTTTATTATGAGAAATAAACACAAATTGCACATGCTTAGACATATCCTTAACCATCGCACAAAACCGTCCGACATTGGCATCATCTAACGGTGCATCAACTTCGTCAAGCATACAAAATGGTGACGGGTTTAATTCAAAGATTGCAAATATTAAAGCCACTGCGGTCAGCGCTTTTTCGCCGCCCGATAATAATTGAAGGCTATTTACACGTTTGCCTGGAGGTCGGGCTAAAATAATCACACCAGTGGTTAATAAATCATTTTCGGTTAGCTCTAAATGAGCTTCTCCGCCACCAAATAGTTTAGGAAAGCGCTCTTTCATGCGTTCGTTGACTTGGTCAAAAACATCTTTAAAACGATCTTTGGTTTCACGATCAATTTTTTTAATCGCCTGTTCCAAGATATCTAACGATTTATTCATGTCAGCATCTTGTTCGTCTAAATATTTTTTGCGTTCCGATTCCTCATCAAACTGCTCAATAGCCGCTAAGTTAATTTGACCCAATTGCATAATGCGTTGATTAAAATGTTCAACCTCACTTTGATGGCTTGCAATAGAGGCATGCTCTGGCATCTCTTCTAATAATGATGGTGCATGAAAGTCAGTCTTTTGTAATTGCTCATCAAACGTTTGAATTCGAACTTTAAGTTCTTGTGACTGAAGTTTTTCAGTCTCTGATTTAGACCTTATCTCATCAATGCTCAGGTTTTGACCGACTCTAAAGCTTTCTTGTTCACGCTGATTATTATCTAGCTTTGTCACCAATTCTTGTGAATTTTGTAATACTTCAGTTTGCTTGTTTTTTTCGCCAATTAATACTTGTAAGCCTTTCTCTAGCTCAACGATTGGTTGATCGGCTTCATCAATCGACATTTGAGAGTCCTTTAAACGCTGTTTTAATTGTTCTTCTTCACGGGTCATTCTGTCGATATTTTGAATTAAATTCCTTAATTCTGACGTCACTGCTTGTTCTTGAATTTTTAAGCGATGAAGCTCGTTATTATTTTCTTTTTGCTCATTTCTAGCGCATAGCAATGCGTCTGATAACGAATCTTTTTTATTAGAAATTACATTACGTTTATCGTTTAAATCATTGATAACTAACAAGCTATCATTTCTTTTTTGTGTAATATTTTTTAAGTCTGTCGAAACTTCATCCGCATCAGATCGAATGCTGATTTGATCATTTTCAATCCGTTTCTGGCGTTCAATAATTTGTTGTTGGCGCTCTTTCTTTTGCATTAAAGATTGCTGACTACTACTTAACTGTTTTTGAGACTGATTAACCTCTAGTTGTTTTTGAGTTAATGACTGCTCATTAGTATCTAACAGTTGTTTATCGGCATCTAATATTGATTTTAATTCTAATGCAGACTGAGTGATGTCATTCAGTTGAATCTTGATAAGCCCAATGTCTTTATCTCTTTGAATAACACCATTATTCGAATCATTTCCAGTTTGCATCATCCAATTTAAACCACACCAAACACCTGTTGGTGTAATTAAAGACTCATAACACGCCAATGTTTGACGACGCTCTTCAAGCTTTTCCATTTCACATAAATACACTAGGCCAATTAAGCTAGTAACATCATATTCTGATTGAATTTGAGATGACAAAAGCGTCCAATCCTGTCTCACGGTCAACGAAGTATGCTGAGACCGCTTAGCATCAACTAAGACAAGGTTATCATCAATGATTTGTCTTAATGCAGAACTATTTTTATCAATAGATGTGGCGCAATAGGCTCCCAAAAATTTATTGAGCACCACTTCAACGGCTTTTTCTACACCATTAGCAACTTTAATGACTTCATTGAAGCGTTTTGAGTTATCTAAGCCTTGCTGTGACAACCAGTTATTTAAGGTGTCAGAAGATTGGTTTAAAGCACCATCTTGTAGCGTTTGCAATGAAGATAAAGACCCTCGTAAGGTTTGAACTTCATTCCGTTTCGTATCTAAAATTGATTCATTACTGGTAATTGAATGACGGGTTTGACGAATCGTATCTTGCTGTAATTGAATCCCCAGCTGATGTTCACTTAGCGTTAACTTAATCTTATCAATAACTTCATCAAGGCTTAAAATTTCATTGCTATAAACATGAGTATCTAACGATTTACTTTCTTCGGCTAAACGATCTAAACGGCTTTTAAACTGTAATAACTGTTTTTCGAGGTGTTCAATCGTTTTGTTTTCTAGTTGTGCCGCTTGATGAACATCATGATAATTTTTATTAGATTCATCCCACTCTTTTTGCCAATTTAGCATGGCTAATTCTGAGTTCGACAAATCTGTTTCTAATTGTTGTTGCTGCCTTTGAGTGGTTTCAATTTGGGGTTTTAATAACTCATCTTTTTTGCTTAAATCATTCAGTGTCATTTGATCATCATGTAAGGCATGACGCTTAGTAGCTAAACTATCATTAGATTTTTGAATCGCCTTTTGATTATTTTCTAATTGTTGTTTTTGATGCGTTAATAATTGCTCTTTTGACGATATATCCGAACCAATACGATAAAAATCACCTTGTATCGCATTATGCTGTTCATTAGCGTCTATTAATTGTTGGCGTAATTGCTCTAAATTTGCTTCTGATTTGCGTAACTCAGCAATAGCACGTTGTGATTCAATCTCTAGGCCATCAACTTTAGCATTCACTTGTGAAAACTGTGTTTTATACTGCTCACGTTGCAGTATCAATAATTCAGCATTAACTCGACGAGACTGCTTTTTAAGCGTTTTATATTTATCAGCTGTTTTTGCTTGGCGGTCTAAACGCTTTATGTTTTTTTCAACTTCATCACGTACGTCCGTTAAACGTTCAAGGTTTTCACGCGTGTGTTTAATGCGCGTGGCGGTCTCACGTCGGCGTTCTTTATATTTAGAAATACCTGCGGCTTCTTCAAAATAGACACGAAGCTCTTCTGGTTTTGCATCAATGATACGAGAGATCATTCCCTGTTCAATAATGGCATAACTTCGAGGGCCAAGACCTGTGCCTAAAAATAAATCGGCAATATCACGGCGGCGACAGCGCGTATTATTTAAAAAATATTTAGATTGACCATCACGTGACACTAAACGTTTAACCGCTATTTCACTAAATTTCGCATACTCGCCTTGCGCTTTACCTTCACTATTATCAAATAATAGCTCGACCGTTGCTTGCCCTACCGGCTTTCGTGTTGACGAACCACTAAAAATAACGTCATCCATAGATTCGCCACGCAAATGCTTGGCCGATGATTCACCCATAACCCAACGAACAGCATCGATCACATTCGATTTACCACAACCATTAGGGCCCACAATACCCGTTAGGTTAGATGAAAACTGAATTTTTGTAGGGTCTACAAAAGATTTAAACCCAGAAATTTTAATTTGGCTGAGACGCATTAAAGATAAATATTAGATAATTGAATTAAATTATAACAAACTGGTCTTAATTCGCGATATAAACTCTTAGAAACATAATGAAAAATTTAATTATATTCGCAATAAGCATCACCTTTAGTCTCTCCAGCTTCGCTTCAACGCCTTTAGTATCATCAAATTGGCTGTCAAAGCATCTTAATGATGACAATATATTTTTATTAGATATTCGCAGTAAAGAACATTTTAAATATGTGCACATCCCATCATCAGTCCATAGTGAGTATTCACAATGGCGCCAACCGCAGTCTAAAATTTTACGCAAAATGCTACCGTCTAAAGCTCATTTAGAAAATTTACTATCGTCGTTGGGCGTAAAAAATAGCTCTCACATCATTATTTTATCAGCCGGTGAATCGGCTTCAGACTTGGCTGCCGCTAGTAGAGTTTATTGGACGCTAGAACAAATAGGCCATGAACAGAAATCCATCTTAAGTGGTGGCGTTATTGCATGGGCTCAAAGTAGAAACCCATTAACTCAAGCGAAAGCCTCAGAGCCGGTTAAATCAAGCTATAAAATCACTTCAATAAAACCACAACTTGATGCAACTCAAGTTCTTAAGGCCATTGATCAAGCTCAAATTATTGATACTCGCTCTGTTGCAGAGTTTAAAGGTCTTATTGCATCACCAGATGAACGTAAAGGTGCGATTAAAAATGCCCATTCACTACCCTATGATTGGTTCTCTAAAAACCGATCTGGTCATTTTAAAAGTCTTGAAAATATTAAAAGCATATCTTCATCCATAGGGTACGACAATACTAAAGAGAGTATTGTTTATTGCCATACTGGCCATAGAGCCGCATTAAGCTGGTTTGTGCTTCATGAACTATTAGGCAATGAAAAAGTAAAGCTCTATGACGGCTCGACTCGTGATTGGGCGACTCAAGACACCTTACCCATGACGCAGGAAATCCATGTTAAATAATGCACCCATAAAGTTGTTTTTGTTAACCTTTTTGTTTGTCATACAAATGGTTGACGCCAATGATGGTTCACCGATTACAACCGTGCAGCAAGTAGAAGACTTAGATTCATTGTTCAAACAATCTAAACTAGAAAAAAAAGTTATCCTACTAGAAATGTCGGCAAGTTATTGTGGCTTTTGCAGAACGTTAGAAGCTGAAATCATTAACCCCATGATTATTAGCGGTGATTATGAAAATGTATTAATTCGTAATTTAGAAATTGATAGTTACTACGATATTAAAATGCCAAATGGCCAAACTATGACACCTTCTCAATTTGCGAGAAGTAAAAATGTTTTTGTAACACCAACAATATTGTTCTTAAATCATAAGAACGAAGAGGTAGCGGAAAGAATTATCGGCATAAATTCAGTTGATTATTTTGGCGCATACGTGGATGATGCGCTGAAAATTGGTGCAAAAAATATCCAATAACCTTTACATAAAGCTTTTAACAAAAAATTTATAGCCCACTTTAAGGAGACACTGAATAACCGCCAGTAAAAAATAATTGGCGGTTGTTCAATGTCTCCTTAAGGATATATTTAGATTATTTTATCTTAAATGGTTGGGTTTCTGATCTTTTAATCAATGAGAGCTTTCATCTACCTTTGAGATTACATTCTTATGAGTACAACCCCTTCTAAGCAGTTAGATACATTTCCTAACCCAAACCCTCAACGTGATTACAGCATAAAAATTGATATGCCTGAATTTACGTGCCTTTGCCCAATGACAGGCCAACCTGATTTTGCCACGTTGCATTTACAGTATATACCTGACCAGTTATGTGTCGAACTTAAAGCTTTAAAGCTCTATATATGGTCTTTTCGTAATGAAGGTGCTTTTCATGAAGCGGTAACCAATCAAATACTTGAAGACTTAGTCGCTTCCGTTAAACCTCGTTTTATGCGATTAACAGGCAAGTTTAATGTGCGTGGCGGTATTTATACCGATGTTATTGTTGAGCATAAGGCAGATAACTGGACACCCAATGAATACATTAAACTACCGTAATGTGCTTTACCTAAAAGTTTTTCTTATAAGCAATGCTTATGTATAGATAAATTTTATTTCTCATTGGCTGTTTTCTTCTTATACTTTAGTTACTTTAATAAAAAAGGGTGAAACAACTCATGAAAAGAAGATTGTATTTTTTATTACCTGACGCAGAGGTTGCCGAAAAAGTTGAGAATGAACTTTTACTCGCACGAATTACTGAAGCTCAAATTCATTTTTTAGCTAAAAACGAAGACCAACTTGTTTCAAAAAAACTACATATAGCCTCCATTTTACAAAAATCTGATTTAGTTCACGGCTGGCAAGTTGGTTTGATTGCCGGAGGAATAACAGGTGTTGTATTAGGAACTATCCTTTATCAAATACCAGAATTTGCTGGCTTTTTTGGTCAGGCTCTTATTACTGGATGTGCTTTAATTGGTGCATTTTTAGGAACATGGTTTTCAGGTTTAATTGCCATTAGCGCTCCGAATACTCAATTAAAACGTTTTGAACCTGCATTAGAACGTGGGGAAGTGCTATTAATGGTCGATGTCGCAAAAGATAAGGTAGATGAGATTACAAAGCTCATTACCACACATCATAGCGATGCGGTTAATCAAGGGGTTGATGCTCGGATGCCTGCTTTCCCATAACCTTTTAATTGTTATTAATGGCTCTATGAATGCCGAAATTTAAATTTTCGGCATTTTTTATTCCCGAACAAAATGACATTCACTACATCCTTGTAGCTTGGCATTTTTTATTCCCGAACAAAATGACATTCACTACATCCCCGTAGCTTGGTATTTTTTATTCCAGAACAAATTCAATTGACTCATATCACCTTAGGTATCTAGCTAAATCAGCGTTTTTTATTTTAGCCAGTAAAAAATAATTGGCGGTTGTTCAGTGTCTCCTTAAGCACTTCATAAATTCACCCTTGTCACGTAAAATAGCATGACTTTATTAATGAAATACTGCTATGTACTTGGGTATAGACTTTGGAACATCAGGCTGTAGAGCTTGCATCATAGACAATACAGAAACCATCGTATTTGAAAACAATCTGGCTTTACCTCCTCCCATTCACCAAGGTAATTCATACTATCAAAATGCAAATATTTGGTGGGAAGCCCTGCTTGAATTATTTAAGGATATTTCAAATAACTTTAATATAAAGCTCATTACTAATATTTGTATTAATGGTACCTCGGCTACCGTTGTTCATTGCGATCGGCACGGTAAGGCTATCAGCAATGCATTAATGTATAACGATATGTCTAGTATTGAGTATGTGGCTAAAATAAAAGCTGTAGCGCCCCGCGATCATGTCACATTAAGCCCTAGCTCGGCTTTGTCAAAGATGCTGCTATTACTTGATCGAAATAATATAAGTGATGGTTATATGCTAAATCAAGCTGACTGGCTAAGTAATAAACTATGTCAGCAATTTGCATTGAGTGATTACAACAATGCCTTAAAAATGGGCTATGACCCAGAAAAACAAAATTGGCCCAAATGGATTCGACAGTTATTACCAGAAAAAATATTACCATCAGTATTAGAACCTGGTTCAACCATTGGACAACTGACATTAAATATTGCTCAACAATTTGGTTTTTCAATGGCTGTTAACATTAAGTTGGGAACGACTGACTCTATCGCGGCATTTATTGCTACAGGTGTTACAGACAATCAACAAGCGGTTACATCTTTAGGGTCAACATTAGTATTAAAACAGTTATCCTCTAGCTGCATAACCAACAGTGATTACGGTTTATATTCACATAAGTTTGGCCGTTTTTGGTTAGCTGGTGGCGCATCAAACAGTGGTGGTAAAGTACTAGCTCAATATTTTACATCTGTGCAATTAGCCAAACTCAGTCGCTCTATTGACCCCGAAACTGATAGCCAGCTAAATTATTACCCTTTGCCTGCGACAGGTGAACGTTTTCCCATTAATGATAGCCATAAACAAGCCAAGCTTATTCCAAGGCCTAGTAATGACAGCCTATTTTTAAAAGGGATTTTTGAAGGTATAGCCCAAATAGAACGATTAGGCTATAAAAAATTAGCGGCATTAGGGGCGACTTATCCCGAACAAATCATAAGTTGTGGTGGCGGTGCTCTCAACCCTACTTGGCAAGCGATCAGGCAGCGCATCATCGGTGTTGATGTTCTACCTGCGGCACATAGTCAAGCATGTTATGGTAGCGCCCTTCTTGCAAAAAATGGAATGGTTAAGTATTTATGATTTCTGATTTAGGCCGTGGTACAGCATATCTAGCTAAAGGCGTTCAGCTTATAAAGGATCCTGAAATCCGCTCATATGTTGTTATTCCATTAACCATCAACATCGTTTGTTTTGCGGGCCTTATTTGGTATGGCTTTTCAATGTTTAACCCAATGGTTGACTCAATAATGAGTTATGTACCTGGGTTTTTAGACTTTTTAGAGGTTTTTCTTTGGGTATTTATTAGCTTACTAACCGCCTTCACCATATTTTTAATATTCACACCCATCGCCAATATTATTGCAGCACCTTTTAATGCCTTAATGTCTGAAAAAATTGAACAAAAACTAACGGGCACACTATCTGATAGCGATATAAATTTAAGCGAGTTAATGTTTAACGCTGTTAAGTCGCAATTTCGTAAACTCCTTTACATTGCGCTTTGGGTTCTTGCTTTATTGTTAGTGAGCATCATTCCAATCATTAATTTTATTGCCCCCTTCTTGTGGATTATTTTGGGTTCATGGTTGTTATGTTTAGAGTACATGGATTACCCCATGGGTAATCATGACATAACATTTGATAATCAAAAGAAAATTTTAAAATCAAAGCGTGGTATGTCATTGGGTTTTGGCCTTGGAACCTTAGTCATTACATCCATACCATTCGTTAATTTTTTTGCCATTCCTATTGCTGTTGCTGGTGCGACAGCCATGTGGGTTGAGCAGTTTTCTGAGGCAAATAATGAACTTAAAAAATTAGAACAAAGTTAATAACGCCTCTATTTCTATTCGCTCCCAAGTCCAAAATATGGCGACAATAGCGATGACTGAAGATACGGGAATCACAATTATATTTCGGTAAGTTTTATCATTTTTAATCCAAATGGATACTAAAAATGCCATCATTAATACTATACTCAATTGGCCGATTTCCACACCCACATTAAAGCTAATGAGCGCTTTTATAAAATCATCTTCAGGCATACCAAAGTCAGTTAACACACTGGCGAAACCTAAACCATGCAACAAACCAAAACCAAAAATTATAAATAAACGGCTTCTGTTTAGCTTGTTTAAAAATATATTTTCAATGGCGATATAAGCAATAGATAAGGCAATCAGTGGCTCTACAATTTGAGCGGATACATTAATAATGCCGAGCATAGCGAGTGCTAATGAAAAGGAATGAGCAAGTGTAAACATAGTCACTTGCCAAATGAGAGGCTTCATTTTACGACTAAAAAGAAATAGCCCCACAATAAATAAAATGTGGTCTAATCCATAAGGCAATATATGTTGAAACCCAGATACAGTATAGGTTTTAATGACTTCCCATATGGTTTGTTTAGTAAACACATCACTGAGTAAAAAAGGCTCTGAATGAACGTCAGTTTTAATCCATTGCCAACTAGACCAATGCCACTTTTCATTTATTTCATCTACCTGTCTGACCCTAACAGCTTGATCACCAAATCGACTCGGGTAGTACCATATTAATGATGAAATTGATCTGTCTATATGCCCTGATAACGTAATAATACTTGTGCGAGGTACTTTGGTGTATCCAGGTTCAGGTATGGCAATATTGGAAACGACAAAGCTTTGTTTGACGCCATCAAAATAGAGTGTTATTGCCTCTTTAAAATCTTCTTCAAATAATTTAAACCGCTGAAGTAATTGTTTTGGTTTTAATTTTCTTAACTCATCATAGTGTTCTGAGTTAGGTGAATCAGTCGTGTTTTTATATTGAGCATTAATGCCTGTTAGTAAAGCCTCAATACTTGTCCTAATTTCTATCTGATAACTTCCATTGGTATTAACAGATATTTCAGTCAGTGCGGGCTTTACAACATCAGCCGTAGCTGGGGATAAAGCATATAAGCTAAGAATTATTAGTAATAAGTATTTCATTAATTGAGGTAAGGTTATATCGTGAATAAAAATTAAAAATGTTAGTATAAAATTAATTATAAATACACTTAAAACTAGCTTAGGAATTAATTTATGTCATCTGTTGATCGTCGTGATTTTATGAAGTTATTAGGTTTAGGCACTGCCGCAGGCACCCTACCTTATATGGCACAAGCTCAGGCACAAACCAAGCCCGACAATTTTTACGACCTGCCGATGCAAGGCGATGCGCGTATTTTACA
>CAYZQE010000005.1:0-53995 GCA_964480635.1 uncultured Gammaproteobacteria bacterium
ATGCAACAAAAAATATATTCCATGCAATGTTGATGTGCAATATTATATTGTTGTTTATGCGTGCCGTGGTTAATTCTAATCATGCATTTAGGCGCTGAGTATTTTATTTCGATGGCGAGTGTTGTTTGCATTCATATCGAGTAGTCAATTTATGGAGTTACAATTTTGAGAAGTCACACTGAGTTAGAGCTTGAAGTCGCAAAGCTTATTATAGACACATTGAGCATAGACTCGATGGCACCTGAAGAAATCGCGCCAGATGATTTATTGTTTGGTGAAGGTTTGGGTTTAGACTCAATAGATGCGCTAGAGTTGGCATTAGTCGTTAAGCAAACGTATGGCTTAAATATTAAATCTGGCGATGAAAAAAATGCTGAAATTTTTTCATCGCTTTCTGCATTGTCTCAATATATTTCTGAGAATAAGGAGTAGTACACGCTTGATGAGTTCTATTGATTATATTTAGGCTTTATCTGATGGAATTCACGAAGATTAAATTAAAGTATTTAAGCGTAAACGTATGTTTGCGTTAGCGTCCTTAACGTTATTAGTTTGTGCGCATATTGCCATTGTTCAAGAGCAGTTTTATGTGTCGTCTTCACTTTTAACCATCGCTTTGGCAAATGTTTTAAGTGTCGCTTTTTGTCGTACAGGAAAATGTAAATTACTCATTATAGCCACAGGGCTATTGTCTGTTTATCTATTGCTCGAAGTCGTGACCGCTAGGCAAATGACTTATTATCCTCCTGTGTTGATTAATAGTTTATTTGGCTTGTTTTTTTTAGTGTCACTTTTCCCCCAACGAACGCCTATTATCACTCGGGTTGCTCTTTTGCTTAACAGTGACTTGTCTGATGCGCATAAACGTTATAGCCGCCATGCGACAATCGCTTGGGCAATGTTTATGTTTTGTTTGGCGATAGGCACTGTGATAGTTGCTGTTTATCTTCCAATCGAAATTTGGTCTTTATTTGTTAATTTTATAAATTATATTTTAGTGCTTATTATGTTTGTTGTTGAATTCTTAGTGAGGCGCCTTGTTCTCAATGAAAAAAGAATGTCTTTTATTGGTTTTTTGAAATCATTAGCAAAAATTGATATAAAAAAAATTATTAGGCAAGATTAATGAGAACTTCAATTAATGCCAAAAAATAAAATAAAACAATATCAAGCCGCCTGGGATAACTCTCCATTTGCACTCCTAGAAGGCGAAATAATAAGCCGCATTACTTTTTTTAAAGAGGCGATTTATTTGGCAAAAAAACTGCCAGATCATCATTATGCGGTTAATTTATGTAACAACAATTATTTGTTTGCGTTGTCTACGCTGGCCGTTATTTTAAAAGGGCAAAGCAATATTTTGCCGCCTAATACTGCGGTTGAAACCATTAATGAATTGATGCTGACTTATTCAAATAGCTATATTATAGAAGATAATAACACTGATTTTGAGCATCTTCGGTATAGGGTTGAAAGACCTTCTGCCCAATCTATTAGCCATATTGAAATTAATGATATTCATATTGATGATGATCATACTGCCGTCATTGTATTCACGTCAGGTAGTACGGGAAAGGCCAAACCAAGCGCTAAGACATGGTTGCAATTAACGCAGTCTTCGCGACTAACGGCGGCGCAGTTTGGCTTTATGGCATCACCGTTGAAAGCCTTTGTAGCAACAGTACCTCCTCAGCATATGTATGGATTAGAAACCAGTATCTTATTACCGCTTTTTGGTTTTGGGGTGATAACGTCTGAGGCAACCTTTTTTCCAGAAGACCTTAGAGAAACCATTGAACACATTGATTTTGACGTTGTTTTAATTTCGACACCAGTGCATTTAGCAACCTGCTTTAAATCTGAATTAAAGTGGAAAGGCGTCTCCCGCATTATAAGTGCAACAGCACCTTTGGATAAACAGTTAGCCCTTAAATTAGAAAATGCTTTTGCATGCCCAGTGGATGAAATTTTTGGTAGTACTGAAACGGGTGCTATTGCAAGCAGACGGACATCTCGCGACATTGAATGGACACTTTTTGATCAACTCATCATTAAGCATATTGATGAAATGCCAATGATTAAGGGTATTCAGTTTGAAGACTGGGTGCCATTAAGTGATAAAATAAACATTATCGACAATCAACATTTTGAATTACTGGGGCGTCATAGTGATATGGTGAAAATTGCTGGGAAACGAGCGTCTTTAGCCGATTTGAACCTTAAACTTAATGCTATTGACGGGGTAGAAGATGGTGTTATGTTACTTCCAGATGAAAATGGCCGGAAAGTTGAGCGTTTAAAGGCTTTTGTCGTAGCGCCTAACTTAACCGCCAGTGACATTAATAAACAGTTGTTGGCAAAAACAGATCAGGTATTTTTACCAAGGCCGCTGATTATCGTCGATAGTATTCCGCGCAATGCAACAGGTAAACTAACCCAAAATGGGTTGAAAATACTTCTAAAGGGAAAGCAGTATGGAAAGTGATGTTGAAGTATTAGTCTCATTTGATGAAAATCATCCAACTTTAGAAGGGCACTTCCCCAAAAACCCATTGATTCCGGGAGCCGTAATTTTAAATAAAGTGATTAAAGCAGCTGAGAATGCTTGGCCTAACGAATCAGATGGCGCTTCAGTTCAAGTATTGAGTTGTAAGTTTTTACAGCCTTTAGTCCCTCCTGCAATCATGACCATTTTTTTGCAAAAATTGCATGATAATAAAATCAAGTTTGTGACCAAAAATAATGCCGTTACTTTATCGAGCGGTATAATTAAGTTAAGTGAGTGCAAAGATGATTTATCAGAGCCATCTTAAACGTTCATTAGTAACAGGTGTCGCGCTATTCATTTTTATGGCGAGTAGCTTTGCAGCACATGGTTTTTCTCTGGATGATGTATTGTTAAAACTATCGGTGCATACCTCGTTTGAGGTTGGGTTTAAAGAAGAAAAAATAGATCCATTTTTTGATATACCTATTGTTTCGACAGGTACCGTTTCTTTTAGAGCCCCTCATTACGTTAGAAAAACAATCAATAAGCCATCAAAGCGTTTTTTTGAACTGGATGGGAATCTCATTACTGTTTCTTTAAAAGAAAATGAAAAGCAAACCTTTCTCGTTACCGAGCAACCAGAGATGGCTGCATTTTTTGAATCGTTTCGTTCTATTTTAGCGGGCGATAAGGAGACCTTACAACAACATTTTAAAGTGTCGTTTTCTGGCGCCTCAAATCAATGGTCGATCACGTTGAAACCGATTAATGATCGCTTGTCATATAAAATTAATACTATTGTTTTTAGTGGTCAATCAGATCAGTTGTTGCGGGTAGAAACGTTCATGTGGAATGATGAGAGCAGCATTTTAGTTTTAGAAATAAATAAGCGTCATGCCCAATAAATTTTGGCGTCTCAGTATTTGGCTTATATTAATTGTTAGTGCTTCTATCTGGGTTGTTAAGTCGGTTCAAATTCAATCTGATCTGAGTTTGTTTCTGCCCACAAAACAAACATTTGTGCATAAGGTTTTACTGAGCCAATTAAACAATGGTGGCGCTGCTCGAACTTTATTTATCACCATTGATGGCGGCACTATCGAGCAGCGTATCGCCGCTAGCCAAGCTTTAGTAAAGCGTTTAAAAGACAGTGAAAACTTTGAGCAAGTATTGAATGGTGAGCAAAAGTTAAGTGATAAAGCGTTAGCATTATTGCTGCAACACCGCTATTTATTATCTGATAATGTGCAGACAGGATTTTTATCCAGTGAAAAGCTACGGCTTGCATTACAGCAACGATTAGATGAATTATCCCTGCCTATACCGTCAACTGATAAAAAGCATATTCCTCAGGATCCGACGGCAGAACTCAGACAGGTTTTGACGCATTTCGATAAAAAAAATAAAATTCATAAGGTTCAAGGTGTTTGGTTTAGTGAAGACAAGCAACAGGCCATCATTATTTCACGTACGCATAAAGGTGCTGTAGATTTAGATGATCAGCAAAAGGTATTAGATTTTGTAAGGTTAAGCTTTTCTCAAATTAATGAAATGAAGCAGCTCGACATTCAATTGACAGGTATTTCAGTTGCTTCAACCGACTCTAAAACAATCATACAAAAAGAAGCGCGGCTGTTTAGTGTGGTGGCTACCATGGCCTTGTTAACGGTTCTTTATTTTGCTTTTGGTTCTGCAAAGTTGGTCTTAATTAGTGCATTGCCAATGTTTAGTGCCATGTTAACGGGGTTATTTGTGGTGTTAATGTGGTTTCAATCAATACATGGAATCACTTTGGTTTTTGCCATGACGATTTTGGGTATGGCAATTGATTACCCCATTCATCTGTATAGTCATTTGAATGCAGAGCAACATGCAGCAGACAGCATGAAAAAAATTTGGACCACCATTGTCGCAGGCCTAGTGACGACGATAATCGCTTTTTCTACGCTCATTTTTTCAAATTTTGAGGGTTTATATCAATTAGGCTTATTTACGTCGTCAGGATTATTAGCAGCAGCATTGACGACTCGCTTTATATTGCCCGATTTAATTGGCGATACAAAGATAAAGCCGCGCATCAATTTATCGTTAATACGGTTTCCTAAAGCATCGGTAAAACCAATTTTGGGCATCAGCATTGGTTTTGTTATGGCTGTCTTTGCTTGGCAACTGCCTACTTGGGAGCAAAGTTTAGCCAGCTTAAGTCCTCTTCCTAAAAGCTATAATGAAAGAGATCATCAATTAAGAAATAACTTAGGTGTGGGAGGCTTACAGCATGTAGCGTTCGTAGGTGGGCAGTCAGTGGAAGAGGTTTTGCATAACAGTGAATTACTTAAAACGACGCTAGATTCATTGATTAAACGGGATATATTGCAAAGTTACGAGATGGCGGCGCAATATTTACCCAGCCAATCGTTGCAAAAAGAAAGAGCTTTATTGTTACCTAACCGTGTAGAGCTTGAAGATGACCTAAAGCAAGCTTTAAAAGATATGCCGTTTAAACAAGGTTTATTTAAACCTTTTTTAAACGAAGTGGCGGGCTCTAAGAATTTAGATGAGCTTAGTTTGCAAGATTTAAGTGGGTTTGTTTTCGCGCCAATGATTGAGTCCTTATTGATAAAAATTGATGAGACACACTTTGGTTTAGTTCACCTAAATGGGGTTTCTAATATAGCAAAAGTTAAACAAGAAATTGAAATGTATGCAGATTCACATCGAATTGATGTTGAAGTATATGACCTTAAAGCAGTTTCTGCAGGCTTATTAAATCAATTTTATAGTGAGTTTCTTTTCTATGTGGCCATAGCGATAATGTTGATTATTATGGTACTTGTTATGACGTTAAAAAACCTTCGCAGGGCGTTACTCGTCACACTTATTTTAACATTAGCATTATCTGTAGAATTGGCCTATTTTGTACTGATTGGTCATCAATTAACATTGTTTCATTTAGTGTCTTTAATTTTAGTCTTTGGCTTAGGGCTAGATTACGCCCTTTTCTTTACTCGAGATGAAAATAAGCAAGACAGGCAAAGTACTTTGTATGGCCTATTTATTTGTTTGCTATCATCCGTTCTAGTGTTTGGAATCCTCGCCTTGTCATCAATTCCAGTTCTGCATATAATTGGCCTAACAACATCTGTAGGGGTGTTTTTAGCGTTCTTTTTTTCAATGTTGATGTCTCCTTTTTTTATCAAGAAAAACCAATAAAATGTCAGTGATTACACCTCTAAATATTACATCCATGACGGTTAGCTCTTGCTTAGGCCATGGTATTGAAGACCATATTAAAGCCTTGAAAGATGAGCGCTCAGGTCTTAAAGCGTGTGATTTTTTAGGTGCCAAATTAGACACCTACATTGGTGAAGTCGACGGTGTTAATGCGATGACATTACCACGTGAATTAATGCCTTATAACTGTCGTAACAACCGTTTAGCTTATTTAAGTTTGCAGCAAGATGGTTTTATCGAATCAGTAGAGCGAGCCAAAAATAAGTATGGCAATGATAGAATTGGGTTGTTTTTAGGAACCAGCACATCTGGTGTGCAGCAAACTGAAAAAGCATTTGCAGAAAAGCAAGTAGGCCAAGAAAAGCTACCCGAATGGTTTGACTATGAAGCAACACAAAGTACGTTTTCTGTGGCAGAGTTTAGCCAAAAAGTTTTAGGCTTAACAGGTGTTGCGCAAGTGATTGCAACGGCGTGTTCTTCTAGTGCAAAAACGTTTGCCTCTGCTTGGCGTCATATTGAAAAAGGCTATTGTGATGCAGCAATTGTTGGCGGAGTCGATAGTCTATGTTTAATGACTTTATATGGGTTTAATTCGTTACAATTAGTGTCAGCATCGCCTTGTAAACCAGCAGATATTAATCGAGATGGTATTTCAGTAGGAGAAGCGGCAGGTTATGTTTTATTAGAGCGATCTAAGGACAATACTCAGTCAGCAAAGGTTCAATTATTAGGTTTTGGCGAAAGCTCGGATGGTTATCATATGTCGACGCCACACCCACAAGGAAAAGGCGCAATTTTAGCAATGGAACAGGCTTTAGAGCGAGCGGGTTGCGATAAAGAAAGCATTGATTATATAAATTTGCACGGTACGGCAACACCCGCAAATGACCAATCGGAAGATCAAGCAGTGAGCTATTTGTTTCCAAATACCGCATGCTCATCAACAAAAGGCTGGACGGGACATACTTTAGGTGCGGCGGGCATTTTAGAAGCTGTTTTTGCAATGCTTTCTATTCAAAACAATTTGATTTTAGGGAGTTTAAATACCCAAACCATAGACCCCAAATTGTTATCTAACATTGCCTTAAAAAATAAGTCGCAGCCCGTCAAAAAAGCCATGAGTAACTCCTTTGGTTTTGGTGGGAATAATTGTTCTTTATTATTTGGGAAAGTTGAATAATGTTTATTCAATCAATCGGTGTTGCGGGCAGCCAATTTAAAACATGGGAAGAGCTTCAAGCTGCTTTAAACGACACTAAAGAGTTAAACGAGGCATTAAGTGATGTCTATAAAACAACAATTTTAAGGCCGAATGAAGCAAGGCGAACATCTGTTACCATTAAAATGGTATTGCAAGCTGCAGAAGAAACCTTAAGCCAGTCTTCTTTTACGGCAGACCAATTATTTTCAGTATTTGTATCATCCGATGGCGATCCCAATATATTACAATCAATTTGCCAAGAGCTAGCGACTGAAGATAAATTTATATCTCCCACACAATTTCATAACTCGGTGCATAATGCGCCCGCAGGTTATTGGTCGATTGGCCATCAGTCAATGAAAGGCGCAAACAGTTTAGCCTGTGGTGATTCTAGTCTTGCAGGTGGTTTAGTTGAGGCGAGTAGTTTACTTGATGCGGGTGAAGACGCTATTTTATTGGTGTGTTTTGATCTGAAGTCGCCAACACCTTTAGATTCAGCGCGTGCCATTCGTTATTCATTAGCTTTTAGTATGATTGTTACGAAAACCCAACAAGCGGAGAGTATTTGCGCTATAAATTTTGCCATTAAATCAAATAATATAGGTGTTTCAACGATGCTCAATACAGCATTAGATGGCTATTGTGATGATAGCCCTGCGAGTAAAGGCTTGCCTTTTTTAGAAGCTATAGCAAACCAAAAGCTAAAAAATTTAAAGCTGCACTATTCTTCTTCGCTAGTGTTGAATGTTAATATCGACTCATGCAAATAAGTAAAGAACGCCTTTGCGAGCTAATCCCTCATTTTGGCAATATGTGCTTATTAAATGAAGTGTCATCTTGGGATGACAATACAATAACGTGCTTGAGCAAATCCCATTTAGATCCTAAAAACCCATTGCGAGATGACGATGGTTTAGCCTGCATTAATGCCATTGAATATGCGGCGCAAGCGATTGCTATTCATGCCGCATTAAATCAGCAAAATGATGTTGAATCTGCGACATCAAGTAAGGGCTATTTAGTACAAGTTAAAAATGTAACGTTTAAAAATATAGATTTATCTTTATTGAATGACAATTTAACCATAACAGCGACTCAAATATTTATGACACCAACGAGTTTAGTGTACAATTTTTTAATTGCTGATCAAGGGCGTTCTAATGTTGAGACACTGATGACAGGGCGAATAATGATTTTTATTTCCGAGCCGTCTTAGCGAATAATTAAATGAGCCAAATAATGAAAAGAGCGTTAGTAACCGGTGGTAGTGGCTCAATTGGCCGCGCAATTTGTAAACAGTTGGCTGGCCAAGGTTATTTTGTTTATGTACATGCCAACTCTAATTTAGAAAAAGCTCAAGCCACTGTTAACGACATTGTGGCCGAAGGTGGCAATGCCCAAGCTATTTGCTTTGATGTGACCAATATACAACAGGTGAACGAGGTACTAGCTGATATTTTAGAAGCTGGAAAAATACAAATTATTATTAATAATGCAGGCAGTAATGATGATGCGCCTATGGCAGGGATGTCAGCTGAACAATGGGGGAAAGTCATAGATACGTCATTGAATGGCTTTTTTAATGTGACTCAGCCTTTATTATTACCCATGATGTCATGTCGTTGGGGGCGCGTTGTTTCAATTTCGTCTGTTGCCGCTACCATTGGCAATCGTGGCCAATCAAATTATGCGGCGGCTAAAGCTGGCCTACATGGCGCAAGCAAATCATTGGCCATAGAGCTTGCATCAAGAGGTGTGACAGTCAATGTTGTTGCCCCCGGTGTGATAGAGTCTGAAATGACAGCTGATATATTTGATAAGCAGAAAATAAAAAGCATGGTGCCGATGAATAGGGTAGGAAAGGCGAGTGAAGTTGCTAGTTTAGTTGGTTTTTTATGTTCGGATGATGCCGCTTATATATCGGGTCAAGTGATCGGTATTAATGGTGCAATGGCATAAATATTTAATGTTTAGAGTGTGAAACAATGAAAAAAGTACTGGTTCTTTATTATTCTCAAATAGGTCAATTAAAAAGTGTTGTTGACCATTTTATATCAAAATTACCCGATGACGAAATTCAAGTAGATGTCAGGGCTATCGTACCTAAGCGAGCTTACCCATTTCCATGGCCTTTTTATGAGTTTTTTGATGAGTTTCCAGAATCTGTATTAATGAATGGTTGTGATATTTATGACGTTGATAATGTAGACGATGATTATGATTTAATAATAATGGGCTATACTGTTTGGTACATGGCCCCTTCAATTCCAGTCACCGCTTTTATGCAAAGCGAGCAAGCAAAAAAAATTTTTAAAGGAAAGCCAGTTATCACATTAATAGCTTGTCGTGATATGTGGGTATTAGCCCAAGAAAAAATGAAAGTAATGTTAGATAATGTGGGCGCTCGTTTGATCGACAATGTCGCATTAACAGACCAAGGAAAAGGTGCCTATTCTTTGGTAACCTTACCTCGCTATCTACTGACAGGACGTAAAAACCCATTTTGGTTTTTTCCGCCAGCAGGTATTCTAGAGTCAGATATAGAGCAGGCATCAAGGTTTGGTGAACGATTGAATACAGCCTTAAAACAAGATATGGAGAAGAAAGATGCCCCCATGTTAAGTGGTTTGAGGGCAGTCAATATTGATGGAAAGTTGATTGCGACAGAGAAAATAGCGCATAGAAGTTTTCAGTTTTGGACAAGACTAATAAAATGGTCAGGAAAAAAATATTCCTTTGGCCGAAAAGTCAGTATTTCAATTTATGCTGTATTTTTAGTTTTACTGATTTTAACAGTCGTACCTGTTAATGTGATATTGAGTAAATTAATTAACACATTAAGAAAAAATAAACTGAGCGCCCTAGAAAAATATTATGAACAGCCAAGTGGTCGATAGGAGTTAGCAAGTTGAGGGATGTATACATAAATAAAATAGCTGTCTTTTTACCGAATAAAGCAGTTGATAACGACAATATGGAAAAGGTATTGGGGCAAGTTGGGTCGCGCCCTTCACGCGCTAAAAGGCTTATTTTACGCTCCAATAAAATAAAAATACGTTATTATGCAATTGATCCGGACAGCAGAAAAGCCACTCACACTAATGCACAATTAACCGCCGCAGCGATTAAGGGGCTAGAAGCAGATGACTTTAGCTTAGATGATGTTGATGTCTTAGCATGTGGCACGACTACACCCGATCAGGTCATGCCAAATCATGCCGTGATGGTGCATGGTGAAATGGGCGCAAAACCGCTTGAAGTCGTCTCATTAGCGGGTATCTGTGTCAGTGGTATGGCTGCTTTAAAGTATGCTTATACATCCATTAAATCAGGTGAATCTGATTTGGCAGTCGCAACGGGCTCAGAAAATGTGTCTACGATTATGCGCAGTGAGAATTTTGAGCAAGAGATAGAAAGCCAAGTTGATATGCTTGAGAAAAATCCAGAAATTGCTTTTGAAAAAGACTTTTTACGCTGGATGTTGAGTGATGGTGCAGGTGCTATGTCACTAAGCTCTAAACCTAATATAGCAGGGTTATCAATCAAGATTAACCACATTTTTATGCGCTCTTACGCAGGTACGATGGAAACCTGTATGTATTCTGGTTGTGAAAAACGAGATGATGGTTCGATAAAAGGTTGGAATGACTTTAAGCAAGAAGAGCTTTTAACGCGATCTGTTTTTTCAATTAAGCAAGATGTGAAGCTACTGAATGAAAATGTGACAGAATATACGGTGTTTATTGCATTAAAAGAAATGATAGATAAAGGATTGTTTAAACCAGAAGATATAGACTGGGTTTTACCTCATTACTCCTCTGATTTTTTTAAAAATGAAGTGTATGAAAAAATGTGTAAAGCCGGATGTGATATCCCTCAAGAAAAATGGTTTACCAACTTATCAACTAAAGGGAATACTGGCAGCGCCTCAATGTATATTATGCTTGAAGAGTATTTTAATGGTGGCACGGCTAAAAAAGGCGATAAGTTACTCTGTTATATCCCAGAGAGCGGGCGGTTTTCAACGGCATTTTTATTGCTAGAAGTTGCATAAAGAATAAGCGATCAAGTATAATGAGTTTAAAGGTTTAATAGCCTATAGAGATAAACTTGTAACTTACTTAGAGAGCCTTTTAATGGATAAAAATAGTGTTCCTCAGGACAATAGTTCGACCTATGCTAACCATAAAAAAGCAATTTATGCTCAGGATGATGATGGTAAAATAAAGAGGGTTGAATCATCTGGCTGGGCGGTCGAAGAAATGGTGACAAAACAAGCACTGCAAGACTTAGACGATTTATCTCAAGAGGCTTATTGTGCCGTTAAAAAGGGAAAAAAATCACCCCTGTTTTATTATATGTACGCTTTACGCATGGACTTACAGTTATTGGCTGAATCAACAGGCTTTTTTAAATGGACAGTAAAAAAAGACTTTAACCCCCTTCATTTTTCCAAAATCAAACCAAAGCGTTTACAAATTTATGCGGATGCTTTAGGCAAGTCCCCTGACATGTTAAAAACGATTGAAGAGAAAAATTATGACTGCAAATAGTTATAAACACACCCATTCTGCACATTGTGAAAGTGGTGTCATGTCATCATTGTTAAATCATCATGGTGTGCATTTAAGTGAGGCAATGGTGTTTGGCGTATCATCGGCTTTAAGCTTTGCTTATCTTCCTTTTGTGAAATTGGGTGGAATGCCTTTAATTGCTTATCGCAGCTTACCTAAATCAATTATTAAAAATATACGCAAAAATTTAGGCGTTGAAATGAAGCTAGAAACTTTTTCTAATAAAGAAAAAGGCGAAGCTAGATTGGATGAAATGCTAGCACAAGGGCAAATTGTTGGCGCACAAACATCGGTGTTTTGGCTGCCTTATTTTCCAGAAGAAATGCGCTTTCATTTTAATGCACATAACTTGATTGTATTTGGTAAAGAAGGCGATAACTATAAAATTAGCGATCCCGTTTTTGAAACTGAAACATTATGTGATACAGCATCATTAACGAAATCACGTTTTACTAAAGGCGTTATGGCGCCTAAAGGTTTGCTTTATTCCATTACAAAAATCCCAGATTCCATCAATTTAAAAACTGTTCTACCTAAAAGCATTAAGAAAACAGCGAAATCAATGCTTAAAACACCCGTTCCAATTGCAGGTTTAAAAGGGATTAAATTCTTAGCGAAATCTATTGTTAAGTTACAAAAAAAAGACGTTCGATACGCGCGCCTTTATTTGGGGCATATTGTTCGAATGCAAGAAGAAATAGGAACGGGCGGTGCAGGGTTTCGTTATTTGTATGCCGCATTTTTGCAAGAGGCAAGTGACGCTTTAGATAAAAATGCCGCTTTACTAGAAGCATCAGAAATGATGCTTCTAGTGGGTGATAAATGGCGTGAATTTGCATTACTAATTGTAAAATCAATTAAATCTAAGGAGGCAATTGATTTTCAGGCATTATCAAATGCTTTACTGGCAATTGCTGAGGATGAAGCGCTGGTGTATCAAAAGATGTTAACGTTTGATCAATGATTCAAATCACCAACCTAGTTAAACAATATGGAGATATTACAGCCTTAGATTCATTGTCATTGAACATAAAAGAAAAGCAAATATTTGGTTTGTTAGGCGTTAATGGTGCAGGTAAAACAACTTTGCTTTCAGCACTTAATGGATTGCTGAATGTTGATTCTGGAAGTATTGAAATCTTTGGTTTAGATATCAATAAAGATAAAAAAGAAATAAAAGCTATTAGCTCTATTATTCCGCAGCATTTAGCTTTTTATGATGATTTGACAGTCAAAGAAAATTTAGATTTTTTTGCTAAAGTGCAAAAAGCCAAGCCAGGCGCACTTGATCAATCAATAGAAGTGAACTCCCTTAACCCGTTATTAAGTCAAATGACGAGAACCTTATCAGGGGGGCAAAAAAGAAGGCTAAATATAGCAATAGGTTTGTTAAATTCACCCACCATTATTTATTTTGACGAACCGACAGTTGGCGTTGATGCTATGAGTAGAAATGATATTTTAGACTCTATAAAAGGCTATAAAGAGCTTGGCATTACAGTGGTTTATACCAGTCATTACATGCTTGAAATTGAAAGAATTTGTGATGAGGTGGCAATCCTTGCCCAAGGTAAATTGGTTGAGCAAAATTCTCTAGAAAATATGCTGTCTAACCGTGTTTCAGATAAAGTGACTATTGAAATAATGTTTCAAAAAGGCATTATTTTGAATAATGCGGTCATCAAAAATAATACGTTAATCGAAACAAAGGAGGAGCATCTTCCTAAAATTTTACATGAGTTAGCTCTGCAAAAAGTAGCCATTAAACAGGTACGATATGGCTCGACGAATTTAGAACAACATTTTTTAGATATATCAGAGTCGCACCATGTTTAGTGCCATGATAAAAAAAGAGTTTTTGTTGGTGTTCCGAGATAAACATGCCTTATTAGTCTTGTTTATTATGCCAGCTATATTTATTTTGATTATGTCAGTTGCTTTACGCGACCAATTTGCTATTGATAAGATAAATTTTGATGTTTATATCAACGATTTAGATAAAACATTAGTCAGTGAAAATTTGCTTAAATCATTAAGTGATGATGATAGCTTTAATGTAAAAAGCACGAAAGAAAGCGTTGAGTTTATTGTTACAATCCCTAGAAACTTTGGCGATAATAAAAAACTTGGCATTATGGTTTTGGGCAGTATTAAAAGTGATTTACTAGAAATATTTAAAGCAAAATTACTTAAAAATGTCGTACAAATTAAGCTGAATACGTTGGCTGATAAACTCGAAACATTATCAGCAGAGTCGTCGTCGGCGCTAAAAAACCTAAGCATGTCAGATGAAGATGCATTGACTGTGGTATATGAAAAAAACCAAAAAATACCTAACTCGACACAACAAATCGTTCCAACTTGGATTGTTTTCGGAATGTTTTTTGTCATTATCCCAATGTCGACAATTTATATTAATGAACGCAAACAAAATACATTACTACGCTTAACCAGCATGAACATTTCTGTTTTTGCGATGACATTATCAAAAACCGTTCCTTACCTTGTTATTAACCATATTCAAGTATGGATTATGTTGGCGGTTGGAATGTATTTAGTACCCTTTCTCGATACGCCAGCACTGGAAATTAATGGCAGTATATTGGCATTGTTAGTCATATCTTTAACATTGAGCTTTGCGGCTATCGGCCTATCGACATTGATTGCCGTTAGTGCAAAATCTAGCGAGCAAGCAACTACCATTGGTGGCGTACTGAATATACTATTAGGCGCTATTGGCGGGGTGATGGTGCCTAAATTTATCATGCCAGAGTCAATGCAGCGGGTTGCCGAACTCTCACCAATGTCTTGGGGTTTAGATGGGTTTTTAGAGATTTTTTTGCAAAGTGCTTCGGTCAGTGGTGTGCTGGATGAATCATTAAAGCTATTTTTGTTTGGGGCCACTTGCATAACGCTGGCTATTTTTATTTTAAAATTTAAAATGAATAAGGGCCTTTAGAAGAAGCCTCAGAACAAATCTAATTATTTCTGCGCTCAAATTTTATTAACTTAATCAGAGGCTCCTTAAGTGGATCTAGAACAATTAAAATACGATCTAAAAACATTGATTATTGATGAATGTGAAAAGGATCATATAAGCCCCGAAGAGGTTAAGGATAATTTAAAGCTGTTTTCTAAAGAAATTGGTTTAGAGCTTGATTCATTAGATGCCTTACAGATATCAATGGCGCTGCAAAAAAAATATGGTATTCGATTAGGCGACTCTAAAGAATTTAGAAGGCGAGTAACCAGCATTCAAGAGCTCGCTGAATTTATCGTAACAAACAATGCTTGAGTTATATCTGTCTGACTTTGAAGTGTTATCCTCTCAGGGTGATCTTGTCGAGACGGTTAAAGCCATACAGCAGAACAAAATAACGATAGGCACACTGAATATCTGCACCGATGTTGAAGATATTAATGTGCCCTATTTTTTATTAGAAAAACCAGTCAAAGAAAATGCAGACGATATTTATCAAGCATTAAAAGCTTTTACGTCTAGCGTTATTTTACGTTTAGAAGATAAGTACGGGGCTGATTCATTGTCGACAACGGCATTGATAATAGGGACGACAGTGGGAGACCTCTATGCGGTTTCCTCTGTCGTAGCCAGCTTGCATTCACCACAAAAACCACCTTTTATTTCAACAAAAACCAGTATAGACAGCTATGCAAAATGTCTAGCCGATGAGTTTGGTTTGTTTGATTTGACCTTTACGATTAATACAGCCTGTACTTCATCGGCGAATGCGCTTTTAGAAGGTGCTAATTTAATTCAAGCGGGTATCGTTCAGCAGGTGATTGTTTTGGGTGTTGAAATACACTCAGCATTAATCAGTAATGGTTTTTCATCAATGGGATTATTAACTGAATCAGTACAGAAGCCTTTTGAAAATGAGCGAGATGGATTAGTTTTAGGTGAGGGTTTGGCGGCTGTCGTGGTGTCTAAAAAACCGTCAAAACATCAGTTAAGAGGAGGGTATTCAAATTGCCATGCAGCAACTGTTACCGGTGTGAGTGAATCGGGTGAAGAATATAGTAACGTGATGCAGCGTGCATTAAAAAAATCTGCGGTATCAGAAGATGAATTAACGGCCATAAAAACGCATGCTACATCGACTCAAGGTAGTGACGAATCAGAAATGAATGCGTTGAAAAGATTAAAAAAACAACCTCATTTATCGGCGTTAAAGCCATATATTGGGCATACGATAGGTGCCTGTGGCGTATTAGAATTGGCACTTTTTTTGACGAGTATTGAAGCGGGGTTTATCCCTAAGTTACCTCAGTATAAAGAACATGAAAAGTGCCATGAAGGTATATTTATGCTCAATTTTTTTGGGTTTGGAGGCAACAATGTGTCCTTAATAGTCAGTAGTAGTCAAAATGAAACTTTATATTAATGCAGTGAGTTCTTATCGTTCTGACCGAGAAGATATTGTCATAAAATCAGAGCTAAAAGAGCGTTATAAATATGATACGAGACGTCAGGATATGTTTATTCATTTAGGTTTATTGAGTGCGTTTCGCCTGAAAGAACAATGTGATATAGCACCTGGCGATGAGTTATATCTGACGTCTGGAACAGGCAATATTGATGTCATTGTGAATGTCTGTGATTATACGATTACTGATGGTAGCCACATTAAACCATTTGATTTTATAAATATGTTGGGTAATACAGCCAGTTATTATATTGCAAAGGCGCTTGGCGTTAATGGGAAAGCATTGTTTCAAATTAGTGATCAGTTTACCTTTATTAATACGTTGATAATGGCCTATGCATCAATGTTAAATTCAGGTGCTAATGCAATTGTGGCATGCTGTGATTTAGCAACAAACCCCGAAGAAATTATCAAACGGTTATTGGGTGTTGATGAATCAGTTAAAGTTGTGAGTGGCAGTAGTTTTCAGCAGTTGTCCTTAAAAAGTGATCGAGCAATTGCTGTATTAGAGTTTGATGTTAAGACCTATACGCTAAATGAAGTGACACGTCTTATTAAGAAAGCAAAGTGCGACGTGTTAGCATCGGTTAAATGTAAGGAGCTTGATGTCAAAAAAACAGAGGTTCATTTTGAAACAATTTCTAGCGCCGTCATAAATGACTACATTGAACATAAAAAAAATTTATTTTTTGTGGATTGCTGTGCTGATAAGTATAAAATATTGATACTAAAAATATGTCGATGAATAAATCTAGAGCAGTTTTCTTTTGTCACATTTCCTAACTTGGATTAAAACGTGTCGTTAAGTCAGATAGCTATCGTAATACCCACATACAATAACCCAAAAACAATCGCTAATGTTGTTGCGGATGTTGTCGCCTTAGGCTATCCATTAGTTGTCGTTGACGATGGCTCAGATACCTCAGTGGCTTCTTTAGTTGATGATACTGTGACCGTTGTGACTCATAAGGTCAACGAAGGGAAAGGGGCTGCGATTTTAAGCGGAGCAGACAAAGTAAAAGCACTTGGTTATCAATACTTTGTCAGTATGGATGGCGATGGACAGCATTTAGCTTCGGAAGTGGCCAAATTGATGGCTGAAATTAGGACAGATAATCAAATTATTATTGGTAGCAGAAACTTCAATATAGATAACATCCCTTTGCTTTCAAAAATAGGCCGAGCCTATCATAATTTTTGGATCCACTTGAACAGTGGGTATAACATTAACGATTCACTAACCGGTTTTAGATTATACCCAGTGTCTATTTTAGATTTAAAGCTTAAAACAAGTCGATTTGATTTTGAGGTGGAGGTCTTAGTGAAGCACTATTGGCAGCACAAAAAGGTTTCTGACACGGTGGTTGAATGTTATTACCCAACAGCAGAAGAACGAGTGAGTCATTTTGATAATGTTAACGATACAATTTCCATTACTTTGCTGCACTTTAGAATGTTTGCGCAACGCTTTTTTTTATTAAAAGGTTTTTTTAGGTAATGGAAGTAAAACAAAGAGTTAATGGCGTTGTCATAAAAATACTGTACAAAATTTATCAGTTATTTGGCTACAATTTAGTCTATTTCTCGCTCTATTTTGTGGTTCTTTATTATGTTCTCTTTGCAACGAACGTTAAGCGTGCCCTAAAAGATTATTATGCACATATTGGTGTCAAGTTTAGCTATCGTCGCTATTTTAAGCATTTGTTTAATTATGCGGTTACGACAACAGATCGCTTTATTGCTAAAGCAAATCCGGAGCTATATTCTTTTGAATACAGTGACAGAGATGCATTAATTAAAGAAATAAAACAAGGCTCTATCCTGTTGCTCAATCATTTTGGTGGTTGGGCTACGGCAAGCCGCTGTTTTAAAGAAGATAAAGTCATTATTAATGTTGTGATGAATGAAGCGATGATTGTCGCTGCCGCTTCATTTGAAGCAATATTAAATAAAAAAAATGAAGATAGCACCAAAATTATTAATATTTCAAAAGGTAATATTGCCGCTACTATTGATATTGCCTGTGCTTTAACTGAAAACGAATCTGTTGCACTAATGGGTGACAGAGCGTTAGATAGCAAATATTTAAAGGCAGTCAGTTTTTTTGGTTGTCCCGCTAACTTTAATAAAACCCCATTTATTATTGCTTATAAAACAAAAAAGACAATAGTTTCTTTTTTTGTTATTTTACAAAGTAAAAAAAGATACCTGATTAAGTTCGAACTCATCACAATGGATCAATTATTACCGCTCGATGAATCGATTGATAAGGCTATGCAGCAGTACGTTTCTTTTGTCTCTGAACAAGTAAAGCAATACCCTTTACAGTGGTTTAATTTTTATAATTTTTGGGATGAACAGAATAAAGAATGAATATGTCAATATCGCAAAAGGACACTTTGTATCGAGCACTGCTAAGCCATTTTTGGGTTAAAAAAATAATAAGTAAGCAATCACTATGCGTTTATTTATTTTTATTGTGGATAAGTGCTTCTGGCGCTGTTGCTGCTAACTTCGTCAACAGTGAGCGTTTAGAATTTGACCCTGTTTTTGATGGCCAAGTATTTGTGCATGAAGTCGGTGACCCATCTAACGAGCATTTAGTGCTTGTGCATGGCCTTGGTGATGCCGCCTCAAAGGATTGGCAGCAAACGATAGATGCTTTAAAAAAAGACTATTACATTATCACGCTTGATTTACCAGGGTTTGGACAATCTAGCAAAGGCAGTAAAGACTATACGCCAACAAAGTATGCAACATTAATTAAGCACATTACGTCAAAATATAGCCTTCGGCCTTTTCACCTTGTAGGGCATTCTATGGGGGGAGCAATTGCTTTGAGATATATTGAAAAATACCCTAACGATGTTAAAACTTTAACCTTAATCAATACGGCTGGGTTATTGCACCGATTGGCTTACACTAAATTTTTGGCACCCATTGGCTTAGAAACGCTGATAGGGTTTAAAATTCCAGGAGATGATAAAATATCGACTATGGTGGGTACGATTATGAGTAAATTAGAACGTAAACTACCCATTGATATTGAATTTTTAGTCGGTAATTCAATGATGCGAAATGCAGTGTTAAAAGGAAATCCTTCGACTATTGCTGCACTTGGGTTGGTGATGGAAGATTTTAGTGAAGCACTTGCTCAAGTGACCGTGGCGACTTTAATTATTTGGGGTGACAAAGACGATATTGCACCTATAAGAACAGGTTATGTGCTTAACTCAATGATAGCCGATTCAGAAATGAGAGTTATCAGTGGTGCGGGACATGTGCCTATTAAAAATAACTTTAAGGCGTATATAAGCTATTTAAAGGATCATTTGCATGGTAATTTAGAAAAAACAATACCGAAAAGACATAAGCCAAAAGAGAGACAAGATTCATTATCTTGTTACAAGCAAAAGTCTGCTTATTATACGGGAAACATTGGGCAACTAACGATCAAGAGCTGTAAAAATGTAGTGATTGACAATGCATTTATTAAAGAATTAGTGATTGATCGCTCTAGAGTGATTATTAAAAATACGCATATAGCCTCTGACAATATAGCGATAAATGCAAACAGATCGACCATAGATATTACGGCAGGTTCGATTTCGGGTCATGTGGCCATTAAAACAACGGCTGGAAAATATGATATAGCAGGGACAAAAATAATGGCTAAAGGCATGGCAATAGAGGCATCTAGGACAGCGAGTTTTATTTTTTCACTGTCAAGTATTAATTCAAAGCCAATACACGGCCTAAAGACTATTTCATCGAAGCGCCCTTTATTACTTGATCATTAATATGAGGCATCACTGCATGCGTCACTAAAGTTAAACTCTAACGTTCAGAAAAAACCCAAGATAAAGCAACGCCAATAGACCAACTGTTTGTCTTAGATATAAGAGGGCTATCGAGATTGATACTGCCAGAAATATCATCAAATCGAACAAAGCCGCCTAACCAGAATGGATCAATTTTTCGGCTGAATGTGAATTCAGACCTAAACCCAGTATAACCAGATTTAGCCTCATAGGCTGGACGAAGGGCAGTTGCTTCGTTTGCTTGAACAGTATAATAGTAGCGATTGAGTTGTTGATTGGAAAAAAGAAGCCCATTAGTAAAGCCTAGACGCCAAGGGTTTACGTTTGTAGCAGGTTGTCGCCAACTTATTTTAGGGTTTAGGACATTACCAATATAACCCGTATTCCCGCCAACGCTAAAAGTAAAGCGTAATGGCAAATGCAACCAAAGTTTTGTCGTCGATGTTTCATTGATTAAGTAATCAATAGAAGGGCCGATTTCAACCGTAGCATCCAATTGCCTCATTCCTTCGCGTTCAATATTGGTGTCTGAACTGGGTAAGGAGCCATTTCCACTTAAAGAAAGAAGAAATCGAGAGTCATCAAGTATTTGATATGTCACACCATTATCAATTTTAAGTTTTTCCCCACGGTATTTAATCATAGGAAAAGGGAGTAGTAATGTTTGGGAATGTGCTGAACCAAGATAATCTGGAGCGCTAAGCATGAACAAGCCAATACCTAATTTTAAAGTAGCTTGTTCTGCTTGAGAAAATGGCGAAAAAAATAAACAACAGAAAAGGAATAGAGTTTGCCGTAATTGTTTTTTCAAACGTTTAACCAGAAAAGCGCTGATAGGCATTAATCATCCAAGCGAATGGATTTATTTTCTTTTAGCAGCATTCCTTTTTGTCCACTGTAAAAGCTTTTGATTTTGGCCAATAATAATTGGCTTAAAAATTTACTTAATCTAACGAAGTGAGTTGGATAAGCGATAGTCATTTTTAAATAATGCCAGCCAATGCTTGGGCGTTGATAAAAGTTTTTCAGTATTTCTTGATAGTGTTTATCCAGTTCTTTTACGCTGATGCCATCAGGTGACCAAACAAAATTCATACCATTCATTTTTTTCCAATGGTCATCAATAATATTGGCTCCATAAAGCTCTTTGTAGATAGGGGAGCCAGGGTAAGGCGTGAATTTAGTTAAATTCATGATAGTGATTGGAAGGCGAGTAATAAAATCCCTTGTCATCTCAATGGTTTCAATCGTTTCGCCAGGGTAACCCAGCATAAATAGGCCTTTAACTCGAATACCTGCGGCGGCAGTCCACTTGATGGCACTTTCAGACTTGGCGATGTCAGCCGCTTTATCCATGCTTTGCAGTATTTCATTAGAGCCAGACTCAAGACCAAAGCTAATTTCCCAGCAACCCGCTTGTTTCATGGTGCCGAGGATTTCAGGTTTAACAGTATCGACTCTTGCGGTACAACTCCAAGTGATATTAATGCCACTATCTATAATGAGATCGCATAGTTTTTTGGTGCGAACTTTGCTGGCCAAAAATAAGTCATCAACAAATAAAATATGGCGAACACCATATTTAGCTTGTAAGTGCTGAATGATTTCAAAAACTTTTTCGGGGCTATAGGCACGAACTTTGGCACCGAATGTTGACGTGTCGCAAAATTTACAATGAAAAGGGCAGCCTCTAGAAGCAGCAATGGTTGCTACCGGTGTTCGAGGGAAATCATAAATGGCAGCAGGATATGCTTTTGGGAAATTTTCAAGTAAATCCCAAGCTGGCATGGGTAAGCGATCAAGATTTTTATCAATGGGTAAGGCTTTATTTTTATGAAATTCACCCTTTTTCATATAGCATAAAGCAGGTACTGTAGATAAGTCAGACTGGGTATCCAAGGTGATTAACAAACTCACTAAGGCCTCTTCGCCTTCGCCTTCTATCGCGTAGTCAAACTCAGGAAAACGAGTCATGGTTTCTTTTGCCATTGAAGAAACGTGGGGGCCACCAATAATAATGGTTGTTTCCGGCAGCATATACTTTATTTTTTTACAAATTTTTGACGCATTCCATACGCCTACTGTAAAAAGCGTAATGCCAATATATTTAGGGTTTTCTTTAACAACACGGTCGACAACATCATCAATTGATAAGCCATAAATATCACTTTCGATAATGCTTGGTTTATAGCCGAATTCACGCACTTCAGCTGCGAGGTGTAATAAACCCAAAGAAGGCGATTGATTCATCACTGTTTTTACAAACTCATACCCTGGAGCTATGTTGTCATAGGGGGGCGTTATAAAAATAATGTCAGCATTAGATGGTGTGTTTTGCCCCCATCCAATTTGAGAGGCATTCCCTATATTGTTAATTTCTATTTCTTGAAACATTTCAACCCCAAGTTAGTTGTTTTAGAAGGATACTAGAAAAATTTATCCTCAGCCATTATTTAATGGCTAAGTGCCGATGAATTTAAGCTTTACTTTAGGTATAGTGTTACTAGCTTTGAATAATAAGCAATATCTAAAAATAATGGTTAGGACGCAAAGCTATATTTATCAATTTTAGTTTAAATTATTAATAATAATCTCAAGGAAAAAACAATGAATAAAATTTTAATAATGGTTGTAGCCATTTTCGCCATTTCAGGCTGTAAGTTAACGGGTAATTCAACCAGTGTAGAGCCGAAGGTTGAAAAAGCTAATGCTCAACTTGCCGCTAAAATAAGCTCGGTGGGTGCCATTAAAGTTCAAACGTTGAGCGCTTATGAAAAAGGTAATATGATTAGAGCAAATATAAAGGAAGAATGCCAACTCGATAAAAAACTACCCGAGTTTATTCAGTCTTTCGCAGCAACTAATGGCATTAATGTTCAACTAGAAAATAAAGTGACGTCTGCTACGAAAGGAAAAGCTTTGGTTGTTGAAATTGTTGATTCAGTGAGTCAAGGCCATGCGTTTACAGGACATAGAAAATTTACAAAAACCAAAGGGACTTTGTATGAAAATGGAAAAAAGATAGCTAGCTTTACAGCATCTAGAGTATCTGGGGGTGGGTTTTTTGGGATTTATAAAGGGTCTTGCTCGGTTTTAGGCAGAACAGTAAAAACGATTGGTAAAGATGTTGCAGGTTGGCTTAAAAACCCAGTAGATGGCGCTCAATTAGGCGATCGTTTATAACGTGGTTAAATTTATCGTTTAACTCACTTTGAGTTAAACGATAAAACTTGTTATCAGTTTAGTTTCTTACAAGCGATAGCGATAGCATCAATGGCGCGACTGTGGTCTCTAACGCAGGGGTTTGTGGTATCCCAAACGTAACCCGCCAAAATTGAACAAATCTGATTGTGGAATGATTCTGTTTTGTTAGGCTCAAAGAAAATAGTGGCTAAGCGACCATCATACCATGCCTCTACAAAGGTTCTAAACGTATTAACACCTAGCATTAAGTGATCTGCATATTCTACTTTCCAATCGGGGTTTTTACCTTGAAGTTCACGAATAGCAGTTTTAGCAGCGCGATTAGCAGACTCTAAGGCAAGCGTTACGCCAGAAGAAAAAACAGGGTCTAAAAACTCTGTCGAATTACCCATTAGTGCAAACCCATTACCGTATAATGATTTGACAGAAATCGAGTAGCCTTCAATTTTTTTCACTGGGAAAGTAAACTTTGAATCCTTTAATCGCTCATTAACAACTTGATTGCTTTCAATAATAGCCCGTAATTTTTCGTCGGGGTCTTCAGGAAATTTATCCAAAAAACCTGGCTTAGCAACAACGCCTATTGATGTTTTTCCATTTGAAAAAGGAATGACCCACATCCAAGCGTTGTCAGGATCATCTAACATGCAAACCCAAATGCGACCTTCAGCGGCACCTTCTGGTCTAATGTCTCCTGTGACGTGAGTAAAGTAGGCTTTGCGTAATGGCAAAGTCGATTCCTGTTCTAAATCGAGTAATCGAGGTAAAACTCGTCCGTAGCCGCTACCATCTAAAATAAATTTAGCATGAACCGTTTTTACATCGCCTTCATCGGAAACAATTTTTGTTTTAGAAGTGCCATCGGGCATAAACTCAACGCCTTCAACACCATATTTCCAATAGATAGGTATGCCTTTAGCCTCAATACCTTGAGCTAAGGCAAGATCGAAATCAGCCCGCGGCACTTGATGTGTATAAGACCAGCCTTTCGTAAACTGCTGAGAAAATTTGAATGTGCATGTTTCATCCCCTCGTTTAAACACGGCACCATCTTTTTTGATGAAATTTTGTGCCGTCACAATATCTAATAATTCTGCTTCTTCAAGTAAGTCCATAGCGTGTGGTAGAAGGCTTTCCCCAATGACAAATCGAGGGAACATCTGTTTTTCAATGACTAATGCATCAAAACCCGCTTGTTTTATCAATGATGCAGCAGTAGCTCCAGCAGGGCCTGCGCCTATAATTAAAACATCAACATAGATGTCAGACATGGTAACTCCTAAATAATTATTTTTATTAAAGTATGTAACTAGAGGGTTTTAAAAGTGCCAAGATTTTAGCATGATTCATAATAAACAATGATAAATTAATCAAACACAAACCATCATGTTTCTATCTGAGGATGCGTGGACAAAATAAAATTTTACTGAGGGTGGAAGAGTATAGTTTTTTGAAAAAACACCCAATAATTAAAGTTAAGCTTGTATTGGAATGGTGAGTTCAAACCGACAGCCTTTGTTTATTTCGCTATCGCAAAGAATTGAGCCGTGAAGAGTTTGAGTTAAAAGGTTAAGCACGATATGCATACCAAGACCGCTGCCACCAGATCCTCTTTTAGTGGTAAAGAATGGGTCAAAAATTTTCTTACGGTGCTCTTCGTTCATGCCTTTGCCATCATCTTCATAATTAAGAATTAAGGCATTATTTTTGAGTGCGCTGCTAATCGTTATGTGACCAATTGCTTTGTCTTCAAAACCATGGATGAGTGAATTAAGAATAAAATTGGTAAATATTTGAGATATAGCACCAGGGCTAGTCGTTATATCAATTGAGGCATCAATGTTGTTATCAATGACATGCTTAGTTTTCTTTAACCTGGGGCGTAGGTTTAAAATGACTTCGTCGAGATATGTTTTTAAATTAATGTCGCGGATTTCATTACTGGTTTGATCAACTGCGACCATTTTAAAGCTTTTAACTAGGTTGGCAGCACGCTGTAAATTACTATCTATAATTTGGCTCGCTTCTAATGCATCGGTAATAAAGTCATTTAAATCTGTTTTAGTGATACTGTTATTGTCGACCATGTCATTCAGTGTTTGTATTTCTTCACCTAAGTGTGATGAGGCCGTGACACTGACACCAATAGGCGTGTTAATTTCATGGGCAACGCCTGCCACTAAGCCAGATAAGCTGGCATTTTTTTCTGACTCTATGAGTTGTTGTTGTGTTTCTTTCAACTCAGTCATTGATTGATCGAGTTGAATAACTTGGAGTTCAAACTGTTTAGAGGCGTCTTCCGCTTTGTTTTTGGCACGCTCTAAAGTGAGTTGGTTTTTGAGCCTTTTAGTCGCATCTTTAGTGACAATAATGGCGTAATTTTTCTCGTTTAACGACATGAGGCTGACAGTGACATCAGACTTAAATGAATCGCCATTATGACGTCGGCCATCTAAAAAATAATTTAAGTGCTTATTACGAGACTTGCTGTCTACCTGCGATAACCATTGAATATCACTTTGTATGGAGTGAATATTAAGTAATTGGGAGATGTCCTTATTAAGAACCGCGCTCTGGCTAGTTTTAAAAATATCTTCAGCCGTCGCATTAAATGAATCAATTTTGCCATGTTCATCAACAACAATAATGCCCTCACCCACATTTTGTAAAATATAGCTGAGTCGTTCTTGTCGAACCTTAATTTCTTTGCGCATGTGGTTAAATGCTGTGATGACATGATCAATCTCTTCAAGGCCAATAATGGTTAGGGCATTGCCTGTGACTTGACCACGTTCAAAGTTCATCGCATTACTGATTTTAATAAGCGGGGTGCGAAGCCATTTTTCAATAAAGAAATAGATCGTGATGAAAAACACAATAATAATTCCAGCGAATAACCATAAAAAGTTAGACAGCAAGTTAGACGCCTGCCGAGTTTGAATAGTGTTGGTAGCCGCGAGTTTCTCAAGTCTCCTTTCCATTAAGTTAAATTCCCCTTGAATTGAGCTTAATATGGGCTTCAATGTGTTTTCTAAAAAAAATAAGTCTTGGCGCCATTGTTTAGACTGCATAGTGGCGATGATTTCTTCACTTAAACCGACACGAAGGTTTTTGGCAGCAATCAGTTCGTTAATAGCGAATTCAATATCTAAATCGATATCATCCAGATTATTGCTAAGGTAATTTTCAAAGTAAGCAATGATGTCATTCAAATAATCTTTATAACCAACTTGGTTTTTGAGTACAAAATTGAGTGTGTCGTTCGTGGTGCCAAAAACACCTGTTTTGGTAATGAAGAGCAATCTGGTTGAACTTAAAAGTTGTGCGACAGCATACCGTAATTCTTGAATTTTATAACGAACGTCAGCCATGCCTTCTTCATTTTTAAGTTCATCCAAATTATCAGTTAAAATTTGAATAGCAGAAAAAAATTGATTGCTACTGGGGTTTAATTTTTCTTCAATTAATTGTGTGATGGGGTAGCGTTCGCTACGCGAGTAATTAGAGAGCTTAGTGAATGCTGACATTAAGTTATGGATATTAGTATCCAATTTTTGGACATGTAAACTAAACTGAGCGCTCTCGTTAACAATGTTATCGATTTTTAGGTTTTCGAGCTGGGTTTGGAGTTCAAACAGGTATAAAGGGATATAGTCTTTGTCTTTATCGTCTAAAGAAATGAGGTATTGATAGAGTTTGCCTTCAATCGAAGATAGAGGGTATTTCATACTGACGATGATGCGGTTTAGGTCGTGTTGTTTTTGAGTGTTTTCGACACTGTAAAGAATCGTGTCTTCAAAAATAATACGGCCATAACTTGCAATAGCGATGACTATAATCAGCATCAGGCTAGCAATTAATAGCGCTCGTGATTTTAAGCTATAAAACATAAAAAGGGATTTAAAAAGAGAGTCATTCCTTAAGAGTAGTAAAAATAAAAGATTTTTTTAAATTATTAACTATTATCGAATGTATTCATTCATTTTTATGAGATTATTTTGAACGACGACTTACTATTTAGCAATGACACGGCAGTCGAAAATAAACGACAAACGCGTGATGCATGGAAGGTTATGATTGTTGATGACGAACAAAGTATCCATGACGTAACAAAACTCGCGTTAAAAAAGTTTGAGTTTGAAGGAAAAAAAATAAATTTTTTACACGCTTTTTCTGGCGAAGAAGCAAAACAATTAATAGCAGATAACCCTGATACAGCTCTCATTTTACTCGATGTGGTGATGGAAGAAGATGACTCGGGGCTGGCGGCAGCACGTTATATTCGAGACGAATTAAAAAATACATTTGTACGTATTATTCTACGCACGGGTCAACCTGGATCGGCACCAGAAGAAACCATTATTCGTGATTATGATATTAATGATTACAAAGATAAAACTGAGCTGACGGTTCAAAAGCTTAAAACGGTTTTATATTCTTCATTACGTTCTTATCGAGATTTATTGGCGCTAGAAAAGAATAGAGTGGGTTTAAGTAAAGTTATTGAAGCGACATCATCATTGTTTGAAAGCAATCAATTTGACCAGTTTGTTTCTGGTTTATTAATTCAATTGTCAGCAGTCATCGGCAATAAAAATGATTCATTAATAGCCTCAGAAGATGACAGTGTTTTATTGGCAGGTTGTTCAGGTGACACGGTCGAAAGTTCTCCAAAAATTATTAATGGCACGGGGCGTTTTTTAAAGAGCGTAGGTAAATCTATTGATCAAGTATTAAGAAATGGCGATTTAGAACTCATAACCGAAGCAATCGACACGAAAGAGAGTGCATTTGATGATCATAGTGCCGTTTTTTATTTTAGTAATAAGTCAGGTAACTACGGGGTCATTTATCTACCTGGATGCCGTGAGCTAGACAGTGATAATCTGAGTTTGATGGATTTGTTTTCTAAAAACATTTCAATTGCTTATGATAACGTCAGCCTGTATCAAGAAATTGATGAGACGCAAAGTGAGATTATCCACACCTTGGGTACTATCGCAGAATTTCGTTCCAAAGAAACCAGTCAGCATGTTAATCGGGTGGCGCTATATTCTGAATTTTTAGCGGATAAATGTGGCTTAAGTAAAAAAGAATGTAAGTTAATACGTTTTGCATCGCCTATGCATGATATTGGCAAAGTGGCTATCCCCGATAATATTTTACAAAAACCGGGTAAGCTAACCGAAGACGAGTTTACGATTATGAAAACTCATTCTCAAATTGGCTATGACATGCTTAAAAGCTCTAAAAGACCGATTTTGCAAGCAGCTGCAACCATCGCGCATCAACATCAAGAAAAGTATGATGGCAGTGGTTATCCTCAAGGTTTAAAAGGTGAAGGCATCCATATTTATGGACGAATTACAGCTGTTTCTGATGTGTTTGATGCATTAGGTTCTGATCGTTGCTATAAAAACGCTTGGCCACTAGAGGATATCGTTGCATTATTTAGAGAGCAAAAAGGCAAACATTTTGACCCCGTTTTAACGCAGATATTTTTAGATCATGTTGATGAGTTTGTTGCTATGCGAGATAGCCTAGAAGACTAGGCGTTGTCACAACAGCTTTTAAACTTACGTCCACTAGCACAAGGGCAAGCATCATTTCGACCCACTTTAAACGCCTTAAATGTCGTTTTTAAATATTCCCCATTAACATAAAACCATGCGTTTTCACGTTTAACAAAATGACTGTTTTCATGAATGGCATTAACCTTCCCTGTTTTTATATACCGTGCTTCAAACTCGACTGTACTTTTTAAGTTATCAGTAACATTGGCACTTATGATTTTTAAATCTAACCATTTTAAATCACCTTCAAATTGAATGTTTGTTGGTCGAGTACTGTCATCCCAAGATTTATTTAGCCAGCGCTCATGTTTTAGATAAAAAGCACTAAAGCGAGAGCGCATTAATTGCTCGGCCGAAATGGCTAATTGTTGTTGTAAAATAATAGGTTCACAGCAGTTGCTAAATTCATGGTTTGAACCGCAATAACAGCCATTATTCATAAGGTGTTGCTTGCTCTGGGATGACTAAATCAGATGGCTTTGCATACTGAAAAACCTCTTTGCCATCACTGTCGCTAATGACGCTTAAACCTAAAGTGTGATAAAAAAATTGATTGGCAGTTTTGCTTAGTTTTAATTGGTGGCTAGGTGTACCAAAACGATCCATTAAATAAGCCTCATCTAAGCCAGAATATTTTGGCATGTAGGTGATACTAGAGATTTTCATGCCTAAGGCTTTATGGCGATCACGCGCATTAATGTCTATTTTAGGGATGTCAGAATTGCTTTGCATTCGGCTATTGGCATTGTCTAAAAAGGCTTCTGCTTGGCTTGTTGAGAGATTAAGAGTCAGGATCATTTTGGCCGTGAGCCCCGCTTTTTTTACATAGCCAAAATAAACTTCAATGCTAGGGTTTTTTGCATCTGCATATAAGGCCATTTTATCGCCTTCACCAAACATATTAAAGGCATCTTGTAAGTTTGAATGGTTAATTTTAAGCCCAAATACCGTGCTGTTTTTTTGTTCATCAATACTGATGTGCCAAGGCAACTGAGTGGGGTCTACAGGTTCAATGCTGGGCTTAGGATAAAGAAAATAACCTAATATCAATGCCACTAAAAGAACCGAGCTGATAAGTTTAAAGGGCGTCATTAATCATTGTTTCCTTTTGGGTTTTGGGGAGCTGCTTGAGTTCATGTTCTCGTTTTAGCGCAAGAGAGTGATTGTCTTTTTGTTCGCTATAAACCAAAGTCACTGGTCGGCGACCACGGGTATATTTAGCACCAATTTTTAACCTGTTGTGTTCAATTAAGCGACGCTCGATATCGGTAGTAATCCCAATATATAAACTGTTGTCAGCGCAACGTAAAATATAAACGAACCAATCTATAGCCCCTTCTCCCTCAGGGCTGGGGCTAGGGTGGTTTTTACTCACCTCGTAATTCTTCAATTGCTTCACTGACCTCAAACCACTGCTCTTCTAAGGCATCATTATTGGCATCATTATTTTTCTGTTGAGCTAATAATATTTTTAAACCCTCTTTTTTGTCGACCGAGTAAATACTGCTATCGGCCAATTTATCAAGAATTTCGGTTTTTAAATTTTCGGCTTGGGCGATTTTTCGTTCTAAATTGGTTAATTGTTTTTGTAGCGGTTGAAGTTTTTTACGTGCTTCAGCACTGAGTTTCTTTTTAATGGTTTTATTGTTGGTATTCAGCTGAGTGTCCGAGCCCACTTCACTGGATTTTTTCTGTTCTGCCAACCACTTAGGATAATCATCAATATCCATTTTAAATTGATCGACACGGCCTTGATTAACTAACCATAGTTGATCACACACGGTACGCAACATAAAACGGTCGTGAGACACCACGATTAATGCACCTTCAAAATCTTGTAATGCCATGTTTAAGGCATGACGCATTTCTAAATCAAGGTGGTTGGTCGGCTCGTCGAGTAACAAAAGGTTTGGTTTTTGCCAAATTAATAAGGCCAATACCAAACGTGCCTTTTCACCACCTGAGAAGGGAGCAACAGGGTCTAAGGCTTTATCATTTTTAAAGTTAAAACTGCCTAAAAAGGTACGTAACTCATTTTCACTAGCGCCTGGGCTTAGGCGCTGTAAATGCAATAAAGCCGACGCTTGTAAATCAAGTTGTTCAACTTGATGTTGCGCAAAGTAACCAATACTTAGTTCTTTAGCGGCATCAAGCGTTCCTAATTGAGGGCTTAATTCACCCGCTAGACATTTTACCAAAGTTGATTTTCCAGCGCCGTTAAAACCCAGTAAACCAATGCGATCGCCTGGGTGAAGCGACAAATTCACTTTGTTTAAAATGGTTTTATCGCCATAGCCAATATTGGCATCTGATAAATCCAATAAACGGTCAGGCAAGGCTTTGGGGTTGCTAAAGTGAAAGCTAAAAGGGCTGTCTATGTGTGCCGCATTAATTAAGGTCATGCGCTCAAGTGCTTTTACGCGACTTTGGGCTTGTTTGGCTTTACTGGCTTTGGCTTTAAATCGGCGTACAAAATCTTCCATGTGGGCAATTTCTTTTTGCTGCTTTTCATAGCTAGAGGCTTGCAAGGCTATTTTTTCGGCACGCAATCGCTCAAAGTCCGAATAATTACCGGTGTAATATTCCATCTTATTTTGCTCGATATGGGCAATGTGATTAATGGTGCGGTCTAAAAAATCTTTATCGTGGGAGATTAATAACAAAGTGCCTTGATAACGTTCTAACCAATCTTCAAGCCAAATAACGGCGTCTAAATCTAAATGGTTGGTGGGTTCGTCGAGCAATAATAAATCAGATCGGCACATTAAGGCTTGCGCTAAATTTAAGCGCATAATCCAACCACCCGAAAAAGTAGAGACAGGGTTGTTTATCTCATCATCTTTAAAGCCTAAGCCAGACAGCAATTTTGCAGCACGGCTATTCGCTTCATAGCCACCAATGTCTTGTAATTGATGATGAAGCTCTGAAATGGCATGGCCATCTTGCTTCTCTTCGGCAATGACGAGCTGTTCTTGAATGCGGCAATACTCAGCATCACCTTCAAGCACATAATCGACAGCAGGTGTTGGCACGGGGTCGGCATCTTGGCGCACATGCGCAATAGACATTTTGTCAGGCATACTAAATTCGCCTTGGTCTACACCCAGCTTGCCCATCAATAAAGCAAATAAAGTTGATTTGCCGCAGCCATTAGAGCCGGTTACGCCCACTTTTTGACCTTGATGAATGATGAAATTAACATCGTCCATTAACAAGTTAGCGCCACGAAATAGTGAAATATGGTTGAAATTTAACATGGGGCGAGAGTTTAATGCTTAAATGCAACGAATGGCATCCCTAATAGGTGAGCCTAGGTGACTTTTTCAATAAATTAATAAATGTATCATGTTTAAGCTCCACGAATCGCACGTGTTAATCGGCTTTTTTTATGCCTTTTTAGGCACACTATTGTTTTCTTTTAAATCCATCTTTATTAAGTTGGCGTATGCTCAAGGGCTCAATACAGACAGTGTTTTAATGCTGCGCATGGCTTTATCCCTGCCTATCTATTTAGGCATTATGGTTATTTTGGTTAAAACAAAAGAAATACCGAAACAAGCCATAAAAAATAATGCCCTCATGATTGTATTTTTAGGGTTTATTGGTTATTTTTTAGCATCATGGTTAGATTTAAAAGGCTTAGAGCTAATTTCTGCCAGTTTAGAGCGCTTAACCTTATTTACCTATCCCATTTTTGTGGCCATTTTAGGCGCACTGTTTTTTGCAACGCCGCTGAATAAAAAAATCGTTATCTCATTGGTTTTAACCTATTTGGGCTTGTGGGTTGTTTTTAGCCAAGAGCTTGAAGTCAGTGGCGATGATACTTTGCTGGGCATGATGTTTGTTGTCATGTCCGCGTTAAGTTTTTCGTTTTACGTGTTGTTCGGTAAAAAAGTGATAAATTGTTTAGGCAGCCTATGGTTTACCACAGTAGCCATGAGCGTCTCCAGCATTTTTGTGTTAGTTTTTTATTATCTCACGTTTGACTTTTCGAGCCTATCAGTGACTAACGAAGCGTGGTTCTGGGTGTTTATGCTAGCTGTTTTTAGCACGGTGATCCCCAGTTTTATGATTAGTGAAGCCATAGCTAAAATAGGGCCTGCCCAAACAGGTGTAGTCGGTACGGTTGGGCCGCTGTTTACCATTATGCTTGCCGTTATCATTCTAAATGAAGCATTTAGTCGTTATCATGCTCTAGGGCTTGTTTTGGTGATGACGGGTGTCATTATATTAACCATAAAAAAGCAAAGTGGCAGCACAAAATAGGGGGTTCTTCTGTTAAGATGCTTTTTTCAACAGCTATTCAATAAACCATGCAAATTACTGATTATTTTCACCTGGAAGGTCAAAACTTAACCTTTACACGCCAGCAAGGCAGTGATTTTGCTAAAAAAGTAGCCAATGATTTTAATCCCATTCACGATATTGACCACAAGCGTTTTTGTGTGCCCGGTGATTTATTGTTTTCGGTAATGATCCATCATTATGGTTTGCGCCAAAACATGAGCTTTACTTTTTCGGGCATGGTTGATGATGCAAAAACAGCTTTATTGCCAGTTAATGCAAGCGATAAGCTAGATATTAAAGACGACAGGGATAAGATTTTGTTGAGCATAGAATGTTCGGGTGATGGCAGTGATAATGTGGGCTTGATTGAGTCATTATCTAATAATTACGTTAAGTTTTCAGGTCAAACATTTCCGCATGTTTTAGTGCCGCTAATGCAGCAGCATAATGTCATGATTAACCCAGATCGACCGATGGTGATGTATGTCAGCATGAGTTTAACATTAGATACCTTGGCGATTAAGGATGTGAACCTAGAATTTGATTCAAGTACCTTAGAGGTTAATGGCAAACGAGGCCATGTGAGTTTAAATTACATTTTAAAGTCAGACGGCAAGGCCATAGGTAAAGGCCAAAAAAATATGATACTAAGCGGATTACGTGAATTTGATGCCGAAAAAATGCAAAGTATTATCGACTTTTATGACCAACGTAAAAAGATACTAGCGTAACGTCATGTCGAATGCACTTTGGTTTCCCTACACCCAAATGCAAGATGTTATTCCATTTTTTGAAGTGGAAGATGCGCAAGGAGTGTATCTCAAATTAAAAGATGGTCGTGAACTCATAGACACCACCTCATCGTGGTGGTGCATGCTTCATGGTTACAAACACCCTGTGATGAATGCCGCCATCATTAAGCAAGTCGAAAAATTTTCACATGTGATGATGGGCGGCTTGCAACATCAACCCGCCATGCAGTTGGCGGATATGTTAGTAGAAGTAGCGCCCAAAGGATTAAATCACGTGTTTTTTAGCGACAGTGGTTCGGTGGGTATTGAAGTCGCTTTAAAAATGGCCATGCAATACTGGCAAAATAAAGGGAGCAATAAAAAAACAAAAATATTGTCATTTATGAATGCCTATCATGGCGATACCAGTGGTTGCATGTCGGTGAGTGACCCTGACGATATGCACCAATTATTTGCAGGCTTAATGCCTAAGCACTTTTTTGCTGATGCACCTTCGTTTGGTATGAATGCTACGCAAGAGCAAATAACACAAGATTTAAGCGCCGATAAATTAAGCTCCGCACGCTCCATTTTAGAGCAAAACCACGAACAAATAGCGGCGATGATTATCGAGCCATTGCTGCAAGCAGCCGGTGGCTTTAATATGTATGCGCCTGCTTATTTAGATGCGCTTCGGGCATTATGTGACGAATTTAATGTATTGCTCATTTTTGATGAAGTCGCCACAGGTTTTGGTCGAACGGGAGCATTATTTGCAACAGACCAATGCAGCATAAGCCCAGATATTATGGTGTTAAGCAAAGGCTTAACGGGTGGTTATGTCGGGCAAGCAGCAACGCTGACTAATGATCGCGTTTATAATGCTTTTTTAGCCGATGAAAAAGGCAAGGCATTTATGCATGGCCCTACCTTCATGGCAAATCCTTTAGCTTGCGCGGCTGGCGTCGCGAGCCTTAAATTGTTTAAAAGCGAGCACTACTTAGACAAAGTAAAACAAATTGAAAAAAACTTTAAAAGCATTTTTTCGCAAGTGAAATCGCCCTTAATAAAAGCATTGCGAATTCAAGGGGCAACCGCGATTTTTGATTTAACGACCAGCGAATACGGTAATGAATTGCGCTATTTCGCTGCGGATAGAGGGGTGTGGATGCGCCCTTATTTGCATTATCTTTATATAATGCCGCCGCTAATTATTGAAAAGCATCACATTCAAACCATCGCCGATGTTATACAACAATGGCTAGACACTAAGAAGTAAGTTATGGACGTCTCACATTTATTAGATTCACTCAATGATCAGCAGCGAGAAGCCGTTAGTGCTGAGTCTCGCCCTTTATTAATTTTAGCGGGTGCGGGTAGTGGAAAAACAAGAGTATTAATTCATCGTATTGCTTGGGTCTGCGAAGTGATGGGGCATTCGCCTTTTAGTGTGCTTGCCGTGACCTTTACCAATAAAGCAGCCGCCGAAATGCGTGGTCGAGTTGAAGAAATGCTGGGCATCTCTGCGGCTGCCATGTGGGTAGGTACGTTTCATGGCTTAACTCATCGCTTGTTGCGTGCGCATTGGCAAGAGGCCAATTTGCCGCAGTCGTTTCAAATTATTGATAGTGATGATCAATTACGCATTATTAAGCGCGTGCATAAACAACTCGATTTAGATGATAGTCGTTGGCCACCTAAACAAGCACAGTGGTATATTAATAAGCAAAAAGATGAAGGCATTAGAGCAGTCAATATTGATCCGGGTAATGATCCTATCGAGCAACAAATGCTTGAGATATATAAAATTTATGAACGCAATTGCCAAAAAGCAGGTGTGGTCGATTTTGCTGAGTTGTTGCTTCGCTGTTTAGAGCTTATTCGTGATAATCAAAGCATCAGAGAGCATTATCAACGTCGATTTCAACATATATTGGTGGACGAGTTTCAAGATACCAATGCCATTCAGTATGCATGGTTACGTTTGTTAGCAGGTAAAGACACGCCCACGTTCGTCGTGGGCGATGACGATCAATCTATTTATGGTTGGCGCGGCGCTAAAATTGAAAACATTCAAAACTTTGAAAAAGATTTTGCCAATACTCAGACGGTTCGTTTAGAGCAAAATTATCGCTCTACAGCGAACATACTCAATGCCGCCAATGCCTTAATTAAAAATAACAGCGGGCGTTTAGGTAAAAATTTATGGACAGATGACAAAGACGGTTCGTTAATTACCTATTATCAAGCCTATAACGAAAAAGATGAGGCGCGTTTTGTGTTAGATCGCATTCAGCAATGGGTCGATCAAGGCGGTGAGCGCAAGCAAGTCGCTATTTTATATCGTTCAAACGCCCAATCACGCCAATTTGAAGAGTTATTGTTGATTCGGGGCATGCCTTATCGTGTTTATGGCGGCCTACGCTTTTTTGACCGAGCCGAAGTAAAAGATGCTTTGGCCTATTGCCGCATGATTAGTAATCCTGAAGCCGACCATTCATTCGAGCGAACAGTGAATCACCCACCACGAGCGATTGGGAAAAAGTCGGTGGATATGATTCGGGACTATGCGCGCGCTAAAGATTTATCGTTATGGAAGGCGTCTATTGAATTGGTTCAAAGCAATGGTTTAACGCCAAGGGCGCGTGCCTCTTTGGCAGGTTATATTCAGCTGATTGATGATTTAAAAACAGCATCGGCTGAAATGCCCATGGATGAATTGATTGATGCAGCGATTGACCACGCGGGCTTAAAAGAACATTTTGCTAAAGATAAAAGTGAAAAAGGTCAATCTAGAGTCGAAAACTTGCAGGAATTGGTCGGTGCTGCCAAAGGCTTTGTAGCGGAAGCGCAAGAGCAAGATATCGAGATGTCAGAGCTTGATGCTTTTTTAGCTCATGCCGCACTAGAGGCTGGCGAAGGCCAAGCCGATGAATGGGATGATTGTGTGCAACTAATGACACTACATTCAGTGAAAGGCCTAGAGTTCCCAATGGTTTTTATGGTGGGAATGGAAGAGGGCTTGTTTCCGCATCAACGATCGTGTGAAGACATTAATCAGCTCGAAGAAGAGCGCCGCCTTTGCTATGTTGGCATTACCCGAGCAAGAGAACAGCTTGTTGTTAGTAGTGCCGAAGTAAGGCGTTTATATGGCAACGATAATTACAATGTGACATCGCGTTTTATTAAAGAAATACCACAAGAACTCATGGAAGAAGTACGCCCTAAGGCGCAAATTACTCAAGCAGTGCATCATGCTCCAAGGCAATTTAGTGCATCAACGGTGACAGCAGAAACAGGCTTTAGAATAGGGCAAAGCGTCAGCCACAAAAAATTTGGTGTGGGTCTTATTTTGAACTTAGAGGGGCAGGGATCACAAGCAAGAATTCAGGTAAATTTTGAGCAGGCAGGTAGTAAATGGCTAGTGATGCAATATGCCAATTTAGAAGCAGTTTAAGCGGCCCAAAATCTTTAATGGAGATGTTTTAAATAAAGGGAATGCTCTCAAATTGGCGAGCATTTTTACCTATTGTACCAAACCAGTACTTTTCGAGGCTGCTGTAAACTTGTCTAAAATCCACATGATGCTTTAAGTCGTTATTGCTTAAATTATGCAAAGAAGGCTGTTGTCCAAACAGGCCACCATTAACTTTTCCGCCCATGATAAAGTGGGGTGCTGCAGTACCGTGGTCAGTACCTTTACTGCCATTTTCGGCAGCACGTCGACCAAATTCAGAATAACTCATAATAAGTATATTATTCCATAAGCTGTGTTGCTTCATAGATGCTTCAAAAGCTGCAATACCTTCGGCAAATTGTTTTAATAAACGTTGGTGTGTCTTTACTTGTGAGCCATGGGTATCAAAACTTCCGAGGCTTATTTTAATAACAGGAACATCCACCCCACTGGCAATGACTTGTGCAGCTAACATCATGTCTTGGGCAAATCGATGATTTGGAAATTGATGTTTGTTGCTTAGTGGCTTTAATTGCTGTTTAAAATATTGACTCGATGTATCCAATAAAGACTGAATGTCTAAAACATGCTGCAGGGCAGGGCTAATATCTTGTTGTATTGTTTTTTTGCTTTTAAACTGATTTGAGTTTTGCTTTAAGTTAATGGTGCGTAAATTATCGCCCATTAAGGCGCCTGCATCGTTCCCAATAACAATGCCATCGACTATTCGGTGTTGGGCAGAATCGATATTGGGCAATATAGGGTTTAACCAGCCTGTTTGCAGCACTTCATCGCTACTAGACGCTGAATCCCAAATTTCAATAGAGCGAAAATGAGAACGATTAGGCTTTGGATAACCTATTCCCATAACCATGGCGCAGTCATTGTTTTTCCAAATGGAATGAATGGGTTTAAGCGAAGGATGAAACCCCAGGTGTTCATTGAGTTGGATTATATGATCGCGTTGAATGCCAATATTTGGGCGTAAGTCATAGTATTTGGCATCAGAAAAAGGAATTAAAGTATTTAAACCATCATTTCCCCCCTTAAATTCGACCATAATTAAGGTTTTATGCGGCGGTTTTTGTGCGGCCTGCAATACATTTGAAAAAGCGCTTAAGCTGCCAAGGGCTGCAGCGCCACAGGTTAAAAAGTTGCGTCTGTTCATCATTATTTCACTTGGTAAGCAGGGTCTAGTAATTGCTGTTTTATACTCATCGCTTTATCGTATTGAATGGCTAAGAGTTTAACGGGATTTTTCATCTGGGCAGACATTATGTTCGTCATGTTTTTTTCACGCATGATTTTATTAATAGTGTTTCGGCGTATTAAAAATGAATGAGTCGTGATCCAGTTTGTGCCACCAGGCCAACCTTTCACATTCGGTGGGTTGAAAAGTTCTTGCCCCATTTTTGCACTAGCTTTTGCAAGTTGTTTTGCATCGTCTACAGCTAAAGAAAGTGTTCGAAAGGTACCCACAATTAGATCAATAGGTGATTTAATTAAGCTGCCTTTTTGCTGCTCTTGTTTAAAAGCTTTGGACAGTAATAGCGCTTTTAACCAAGGTTTAATGTCGTAATTATGATGTCGAAGTGTGTCTGCTAAAAACAAAATAGTATCTTGATCTAATCGGTCGTAGCTAATGAAGTGTTTATAAAGTTTAGTGCTTAAGTAAATAGCGGTTTGCGGGTGTTCTAATAAAGCCTCTAACACTTGTTCGCCAGACCTTAAGTTAGTTGTTGAAATGTTTTTCCCCAGAACTGTAATGGCTTGCGAGTCATGATTTTTTTTAGAAAATTGAAAACGGCCTTTTTTGCGGTTAACGCGCCATCCAGTAAAGGCGATGGCAGCTTGTTTTATGTCGTTTTCGGTGTAATAGCCTTCACCTAACGTAAAAAGCTCCATAACTTCGCGGGCAAAATTTTCATTAGGGCTCCCCTTTTTGTTTTTATGATTATCAAGGTAAATGACCATCGCGGGGTCTTTAGCAATAGCTTGTAATAATTGTCTAAAGTTTCCAGTAGCATGTAAACGTAATAATTCGTTTTGTTGGAGCATAAGCTTTGGGTGTTTGACTTTCTTTGCAGAGGAAGTGAAATGGTTGTGCCAAAATAAAGTCATGGCTTCAGTGAGCGGAGATTCTGTTGTAATCATTTCTTTAATCCACCAAGCTTGCAAACTTTTTATTTGTTGACGCATCTGCCTACGAATCATTTGTTTTTGCTGCAGCGATAATGTTTTATACGGAATATTGTCGGGGTTTAAGTTATCAAAAGTAGGCGCTAAAGATTGAGCTACTTTATGGGTGTGGTTTAATAAGTAATCAACAGCTTGTTCGTATTTTAAATGTTTAATTGCTGTGGACAAATGTGGGTCACTTGAAAAGCCAGTACGGGTTAATAAATGATGGCTCACAACATCGTTAAGCGCATGCAGAGGGTTAATCCATAACAAGAGTAAACATGTTAAAGCGAATAATATTTTCATATATTTAAAATAGAGCTATAGAAAAGTAATGGATGGTCGTTAATTAAAGATTATGAAGAATATACTAATAGCTATTATTTTAATATTTAATTTTCAGGCGTTGAACGCGGCTAAACTATTTGGCGTAGATTTAGCGTCAGCAACAAAAACGAGCTTACGCCAAGCGGCAAAAAATGCAGGGGCAAGGCTTAAACGCGAAGCCGGCGAATTTGAATTTTACGATGAATATTTTAGTGCTGATATTTTAAAAGGTAGCGACAAACTATTTTTCGGATTTTCGAAAGAAACAGAAAAATTTGCCTTTGCTGAATATGAATTTAAAGGCTTAAATAATGAAGTCATGCTACGCAAATTAACCAGTAAATACGGTAAGCCCCAAAAGATAAAACAAAAATTTATCTCTGATGAGATTTATCGGTGGAATGATGGTGGGGTAGAAATTAGTTATTATAAAGATTGGCATCAATATAAAACTAGAGTGACGTATATTATTCCAGAGTTGTTGGCTCAACTAAAAGTAGCCCAAAAAAGGGTTAAAGAAGCGATTATAAGGGGTGAGTTAAATGACCAAACGAACGTGTATTGACAAAAATTAATACCGCTGGTCGCTTTTATACTGCCGTTTGAGCGTGTTGTTACGTCATTAAAGTGCTGATCATGGAATGAATGCTATCCTAAAGAGGTTATGAACTTTTAGAGTGCCTTATGGAAATCTCACCGTCAGTTATTAATTCGTCTGTTGGCAATTCGGCTGTTTCAAATGCGGTGGCTGGCTTACAAGAGCAAAATCAGCGTTTTGAAAAAAATGTCGAAGAAGTTGCTTCGTCATCAAGTTCTTCAAATAGAGATTTAAGCTCTCAAGACAAAGCCATAGTTGAGCAACAAGAGATTGTCAATAATTTTCGTGGTAATGCTGAAGCCTTAAGAGCCTCAAATGAAGTCATTGGTACCATCATTGACATAGAAGTTTAAATAGATGACATCATGCTGTCTATTTCTGCATCATCGACCCTACCCATTTCGACGGCTCAATTTTCTGAGCGTTTAGAGCAAAACCATAATAAAGAGTCCCAAGGCCTAGAAGACCGTTCAAGTGATGAAAATAGGCTTAAAAAAGACTCATCAACGGAGTTAGCCGAGCAGCGCCAACTTCAGTCACTTAAAACAAGAGACAGAGAAGTGAAAGCTCACGAATTGGCTCATGCCAGTGTCGGCGGGCAATATGCTTCTGGCGCTTCTTTTACCTATGAAAAGGGTAGTGATGGCGTGTTATATGCTGTCGCAGGTGAAGTGTCTATTAGCACGTCAGCAGTAGCGGGTGACCCAAAAGCAACCCTAGACAAAGCCCAAATTATTCAAAGAGCAGCTTTAGCACCTGCTAATCCATCTTCTCAAGACCGCTCGGTAGCCGCTTCGGCCGGTGCTTTGGCGCAACAAGCTAGAATAGAAATTGCTCAATTAGTAGAAATTGAGAGCTATTCTAATAAGTCATTTGAGACAGGTAAAGGTATCGATGAAGTCGCCTAATACCCCCCCCTCCCGCATCAAAAATTAAACTTTTACCGTAAACTTATTATTTTTTGTCAGATAAACCCCGCGATTTTATTTTTATATACTAGACTAAATTTACTTCTTCGATTAAAGAAAAACGAATACAGGTCGATAGTTAAAGTAAATACTGCGGGGACTTATTTTTTAAGTGTTAATAAATAAGTTTATGAGCTTCAATTTCAAAAACAATTATTTAAAGTAATTTGATGGTTCAAAGCTATAAAAATAATAAAGCATGATTGTCATTAAAAAACAGAGGGTAAGTTAATGTCACTATTAATTAAGCATAAAATTTGGATTGGATTTTCATTAATTTTATTATTGTTATTGCTAACAACGGGTGTGTCTGTTGTTAATTTACAAAGCACCAAAATAATCGTTAATGAGGTTGTGGTTGATTCACAGCCATTGCTGATTGAATCGGGTCAGTTTATAGCGCATTTAAGTCATGCACATGGTGCATTAGGCCAGTTTTTAATTACTAAAGAGGATAAGGAGAGGCAAAGCTTTCAAAATGCAATGTATGAAGCCAGTGAGGATTTAAACGCAATGGAACGCTTACCCATTGTTATTAAAACACCAACATTACAGCAAAGTATTAAGGGGTTTCATCTCAGCATGCAACAGTACCAGTCTTACGAAAAGCGTATTTTTTCATTGGCAAAAAACGAACAAAAAAATTACCCTGCAACTGCTTTTGCCACTGAAAACTTAAATATAGCTGGAACAGCGTTTTTAAGCTTAATTGGCCAAATGGTTTTATCTGAAGAAGAGGAGGACGTTAGTACTGAAAGGGTGGTTTGGCTAAACATTTTACAAGATAATCGATATGGATTTATTAAATTAATGTCTGCAGTGCGTGTTTACTTAGCCTCTCCAGCTCCTTTTACCTTGACTAATATGCAAGCAGAAGCTGAAAACACGTTGATATTAATAATGAAGATGGAAAAAGAAGAGTTTGTTGATATATATACCTTTGAGCAAGAAGAAGGTGTGCCTGTCGCTATAGAGCTTGCAACTGGGTATGTCACAAACCTTGCTGAGTTAGAAAAATTAAATTCAACCGAAAAACGTCGTGTTGATGCTTATCTTTACACGCGAAAGATGGCACCAATTTTGAATGCTTTAAAAGCCGAATTGGATGGGTTAGTGGAGCAGTTAAAAGATGAAAGCACATTAAAAAGTGAGAGCCTAATTGCTCAAGTTGAGTCTGCTGAACTTGTCCAGCTCTTTTTGGCATTTGTTGGCCTCGTGGTTGGTATTGTTATTGCTTTGGTGATGAGCAGAATGGTGACAGTACCATTAGTCCAAACAGTAAAGGCTTTACAGGATTTAGCTCAGGGTGAAGGTGATTTGACCAAGCGCTTAGAAGTAAAAGGTAATGATGAAATTAGCCAGCTGTCTAAAGCTTTTAACGAGTTCTCACAGAAAGTTCAAGGTTTGGTTTCTGATGTGTCTGATAATGCGATGCAATTAAGTCAGTCTGCCTCTCAAATGGACGTTGCTGCCAGTAGTGCTCAAGCAGATATTTCGAATCAAAACAGTCAAATTGATTCGGTTGTTCACGAAATTGAAACCATGAACGCAAAAATTCAAGAAGTGGTGGGGCATACGAATCAAGCAGCTACTTTAGCCGAAGACACAAATAATAATGCAAGCCAAGGGCAGCAAGTGGTTAATCAGTCCGTAGCATCTAGTCAGCAATTAGCGCAAGATGTTGACCGAGCGTCGCAAGTGATTAATGAATTAGAAAGTGATGTTGTTACTATTGGTGGAGTACTAGACGTCATACGAGGTATTGCAGAGCAAACTAACTTATTAGCTTTGAATGCGGCAATTGAAGCGGCGAGAGCAGGTGAGCAGGGTAGAGGCTTTGCAGTAGTTGCGGATGAAGTGAGAACATTGGCTTCAAGAACAGGCGAATCAACGGATGAAATACAAAAAATGATCGAGCGCTTACAAACAGGCTCAAAACTAGCAGTGCAAGCGATGCAGCAGGGTAAAACGAAGGCTGATGAAGGTTTAGGTTTAGCTTCTCAAGCAGGAGAATCATTAGATAGTATTTCGTCTGCTGTCCATGGCATGTTAGAGATGAATCGTGAAATTGCTAGCGGTACAGAGCAGCAAAAAGTGAGCGCTGACCATGTAACACAAAATATTATGTCAATAAAATCCATTTCAAATCAAACTGCTCAAAGCGCCCAAAGTATGTCGTCAGCCAGTGGCAATGTGATGCAGCTTACCCAGCAATTACAAACATTGTTAGGGCAGTTTAAAATATAGAACGTTAGAAAATAAGGGTTTTCTAATAAAGGTGAAGATTTTTAGGGCTTTATTCTATATACTATCGCGCTTTAATGGGTTTTTAGAGAAAGATTCGTTACATCCAAAATGAAAATAGAATTAATAGTATAGGAATATATCCATGCCAGCGAGATCTGTCCCGCGTCGCCCTACCTGCCTGATTATTATGGATGGTTTTGGGCTGAACCCCAGTAAAGTTAATAATGCCGTCATCGAAGCGAATACGCCTAATTTAGACCGATATTTTTCAAGTTATCCTCATACAGCACTTGAAGCATCGGGTGTCGGTGTTGGCTTACCATTAGGTCAAATGGGTAACTCAGAAGTCGGACATATGACTTTGGGTTGTGGCACCATTGTTAAGCAAGACTTAATACGCATTAATGATGCGGTTGCAGACGGTAGTTTTTTTGATAATGAAGCCTTTGTGGCGGCAGTTAAAAATGCGCGTCAATTAGATCGTCCGTTACATTTAATTGGTTTGCTTTCAGATGGTGGCGTTCATAGCCATATAAATCACCTTATTGCTTTAATTCAGTTGTGTGCTAAATATGAAGTAAAACCTCAAGTCCATATGATCACCGATGGTCGTGACTCTCCGCCAAAAGCTGCGATGAAATATTTACAAGATGTTGAGCTGGCTCTAGAAGAATCGGGTGGCTTTATAGGTACAATTTCAGGGCGTTATTATGCAATGGATCGAGACCGTCGTTGGGATCGAACGAAATTAGCATGGGATGTTTACATTAATGGTAAAGGCAAAACAGCCAGTAATGCAACACTTGCCATTCAAGATGCGTATGAAGATGGTGTGACCGATGAGTTTATCTTGCCGACAGTGCTACGTGATTTTCAACCGATTCAAAAAGATGATGAACTTATTTTCTTTAATTATAGAAACGACCGTTCTCGTCAAATGGCAGCTGCATTAGGCCATAATGAATTTACAAGCTTTGAAAGAAACGAAGACTATGAGCCAATTACAGTCACCTGTATGACGCAGTATGACCCAGAGTTTTTATACCCAATAGCCTTTCCACCCGACCGCCCAAGTGTGACGTTAGGGCGTACAGTGAGTGAAGCAGGCTATCAGCAATTACATTGTGCAGAAACGGAAAAATATCCTCATGTGACCTTCTTTTTTAATGGTGGTAGAGAGCATCATTTCCCGGGTGAAGTGCGAAAAATGATTCCGTCACCTGATGTATCAACCTATGATTTGATGCCAGAAATGAGTGCAAAAGAAGTGGCTGATGTGATGATTGAATCACTTAAAAGTCATCAATTTGGATTTTTGGTAGTGAACTTTGCCAATGGTGATATGGTGGGTCACACGGCTGTTAGAGATGCCGTGCTAAAAGCAGTAGAAACCTTAGACACAGAAGTCGGCCGAGTTTTAGATTGCTGTGTTGAAGAAGGTTATTCCGTTGTGTTAACTGCCGATCATGGTAATTGCGATGAGATGGTTGATCCTGTCACTGGGGAGCCGCATACTCAACATACGAATTATCCAGTACCTTGTTTAATTATTGATGAAGTGCCATGGAAATTAGCGACAGGTGCTAACTTATCAGCGGTTGCGCCGACGTTGTTAGAAATGATGGGTATCAAGCAACCCACTGAAATGAAAGGCGTGTCTTTGTTATTAGAAGAGTATTTAAAATAACATTCGACTTACTTTACAAGTACGGCTGAGTGGTTGACATAAATAACTAGGTGTTTTTTGGCGAGGGCTTTTTTTGCCGCTGACCGATCAACAGCATCGCTTTTGAAGTCAAGCCAACGGCTTGTTTAAATAGATCAAAAGCGGGTTTTTTGAGTGCCTTCCCCGTTCCATAGTTATCACAAAAAACGATTCCTACTGGGTTTTTCCCGCTAAATAACGACATCATAAAAAAATCATCACTTAAGCTGCATGATTTAAAAATGCCGGGCAACATTTGTTCATATTTTCTAACGTTATCTGGATTGATCCAAATAGCCTGAGGTTTTTCTAAAAGAATTTTTAATAGCCCTGCCTGCGCTTTATTGACCGTAAATTTTAATAAGGGCGAATCATGGTCTAGGCCGCTATGTAAGCGAGTACTGAGCTTTGATTTATCTTTATTTAATAAAAATAAGGCGTTACGCTTCATATTTAAATGCTGATGACAGCCATTTAATAACGCATTTAACTGTGTGGCTTGGCTGGTTTTACTATCTTGGGCAGTTGACTTTAACGTGGCCAATAATGGGTTAGCAGTGGCTATAGGGCGTGCCTTTATAACGTCAGGAACGGCTGTTTTTACAGGGTTAACTTTGGTCTTTAGCACGGTTTCTTGTTTAACGACAACGGGTCTAGTCGCTGCTTTATGCTGTACTAAATTAGCAGCAGAGTGAAATTTAACCTCAAACTCTAATTCATGGGCAGATTCCACACTAATGATGTGAGCCAATGTGTTTATTTTTTCTAGGGGCATCTGGCAAAGATCAGCGGCTTGCTTAAGATAATCAGTTACTTGTTCATGATACCAACTGATATCCGCCTGATGCATCAGGCTGGACGCTATTTTTATACCTTGAGAGCGGATACCCAGCACGTCATCAAGGTTATGGGCTTCTTTGACGAGTTCGGGTAAATGAAATTGATCACATAGGGCTAAAGACAGTTGGTTTATATTAAAGCCAAAAATACTTTGGCAGTTTTGGTCAGCTTGGTAGTTGTTGCTTAAGTTTTTCTGTTTAAAGGCTTTAAAATTGTCGTGATCGAACAAGCATAATGCAAATTCAGCAATATCATAGAGGCGTGTCGCAATGCCAATTTCTTTAACTCCTTGGCTTTGCCTTTTTTCACCCCACGCTTTTGCATGTTTGGCAGCTTGCTGAGATCGCGCGATAAGTTGAAGGTAATCATGCTCGCATTCAAAGCTTGTTCTTATGTCGTCCAACGTCGTGATGTTTTTGACAAAATGAATGATGCCAGCATCGCCCATCAAAGAAAGAGCACTTTGAATAGATTCAATATATTCGCGTTTTGTGTTTTTTCTTTTAGCGTTGATAAGATTAAATAGCTGTGAACTTAACCCAGGGTCAGACGCGATTATTTGACTGAGGGGAAGTTTATCAAAATGTTTCTCAGAAACGAGTTGCTGAGCTTGCTTTGCATAAAAAGGAATGGCTGGTAGCGCTTGGAGATGGCTCTTGATCCAAGTCTGTAGTTGCTCTTCTGGCATTACATATAACGGTTAAGTTTCATTGTCTGCATCAAAACGTGCAGCACCTAAAGACTTTAATTGTTGGCCATGAATGTGTTTGATTAAAATTTCTCTATCAGCCTCATGGATATGTTCAAAATCGACCGTTAATTTATATTGAAAATCGCCTATGTTTTCGCAACTAATGACTTTAGAAAAAACAACAATACGTTGTTTTTTAGGGAATAACTGGAGGCTTATTTCAACCACTTCACCCGTAGAAATAGCAACGGTGCTTAAAAAAGAGATCCCTTGAGCGCTAATATTAACGTCGCGCTCATGGCTGCCATTTAACTTATCATCAGGTAGTATTTTTTCAGACAATAAATCAACTTGCTTTTGTAATGTCTTTAAATAGCGAGCAATAGCAGGATGTTGCTGTTCGATGGCTATGAAGTCAGAAGCATGTTGGTCTAATTCGTGATTAAACTCATTTCTAATTGAAAATTCATGTTGATTGGTCCAAAAATCATTAAGTCGTTCATCCAGCTGATCAGCGGGAATGGTCTCTGTTTTAATTTCAACAGTATCGTCTATTCTAAAAAAACGTCTGCGTTCTTTATCGGTCATTTGGCTTGTCCTATTGCCCTAATTGAGGTTCATCAACAAATTCTACACTCTCCGAAGGAGATTCTACATCAATTGCGTAGCGATTCCCGTGTAACACGCTAATTTCTACGCGTCGATTTTGTGCTCTGTTTTCATAGCTGTCATTGGGAACCAGTGGCTCATTGTCAGAAAAGGCTCTAATTTCCATGCGCTCGGGGTCAACATCGCCTTTTTGAATAAAATTAAGTACTACGCTTGCAGCACGCGCAGATGATAAATCCCAATTTGATCTAAACCTTGGAGTCTCAATGGGAATGTCATCCGTATGGCCAGAGATAACAAAATGACCATCTCTGCTGTTAAGAACATCAGCTATGAGTAGTAATATAGGTTCAAACTCTTTTTTTATAGTCGCCTTACCAGAAGAAAAGGAGCCTTTTTCACGAATTCGAATCAAAACGCGATCACTAAATGATTCAACTTCAAGTAAGCCATCGCCGATTGCAGTGGCTAATTCTTCGCGTAATTCTTCGGCTTCTTCTTTAGCCATTTGTTGGGCTTGTGCGGCGGCAATGGCTTCGGCTTCTGCGTTCGACATTTGCTCACCATCTTCGGATGAATCAGTTTTTTGATCGGAGTCAGAAAAATCTAAATTAACTTTGGTGTCATCAGTAGAGTTTTCGCGCATGATTTCGAGGGGTGTGATCTCAGTGGGTTTTCCAGGGCTGTATTTTTGTGCAATGACGCTGGTACCTTTGGGTATTTCAGTGGCTTTAACGTCGCGTTGCACACCAAACGCATGCTTCATTGCGCCAGCAACTTGTTTGTATTTTAATACATCCATTTCGGCAAAAGACAATAACAAAACAAAAAAGCACATGAGCAAAGACATTAAGTCTGCAAATGTCGCAAGCCAAGGGGGCAGCCCTTCAGGGCATTTTGGGCACTCTTCGCAATCACTCATAATCGCTTGGCCGCTTTATTCTTCTTCAACTCTTTTGCCTTCTGGTATAAAGGAATCAAGTAATTGCTTCATAACACGTGGGTTTGTGCCTTCTTGAATAGCAGAGATGGATTCTAAAATGAGGCTTTTATTGCGTTTTTCGTAAGCAGCTATAAGCGTTAGTTTATCTGCCAGTGGTGAAGCAAAAGCATTCGCAATAACGGCACCATACAATGTGGTTAAAAGAGCGATTGCCATAGCTGGGCCAATGGATGCAGGGTCACTCATATTGGCGAGCATTTGAACCAAGCCAATTAAGGTGCCAATCATACCCATCGCAGGGGCATATACGCCCATTGCTTTGAACATGTCAGCACCGCGTTCGTGGCGCTCAATACCCTGATTAATTTCTGCAGACAGCAATTTACTAACAATTTCGGGAGAATGACCATCAATACACAGACCGATGCCTTTTTCTAAAAAGGGGTCAGCTATTTCACGACCTTCAAGGGCTAATATGCCTTCTTTACGAGCAACATTAGCTAGCTCAACGGCTTCTTCAATTAAGCTGACAGGATCTTCCATTTTGTTAAATAAGCCCTTCATGCCGACTTTAAAAGAGCCCAAAAAGTCAGCTAAGGTTATACGCATTAAAGTGACACCTAATGTCCCGCCAACAACGATTAACAGGCTTGGTGTATTAACAAAAAGGACAAATGGCCCGCCTGCTGAAATAGCTGCATAAATGATGCCGAAGGCGGATAGTATTCCGACTATAAATGCGATATCCAATGAATTCTCCTTACAGTAACTTTAATGCTACTTTTAGTTTGTTTTTAAAGATGTGTCTCTGAGTGTAGTTAAGATTTAAATTTTTTAAATAGTTAAGTACGTAATTATTCAAAAATAATGGTTTTTTTATGCTGAGCAATGATACGTTGCTGACAAAAATTTCTCAAACCGATGGCTAAGGTTTGTTTTTCTATGTCTTTACCAAGTCGAACCATGTCTTCAATCGTATGAGAATGATTAATTCTGACCACACCTTGCTCAATAATTGGGCCGCGATCTAATTGTTCGGTGACAAAATGGCAAGTTGCGCCAATAAGCTTTACGCCTCTATCAAATGCTTGGTGATAAGGCTTAGCGCCAATAAATGACGGTAAAAATGAATGATGAATATTGATGATTTTGTTGTGCAGTTGTCGGCACATTTCACTAGGGATAATTTGCATATAACGCGCTAAAACAAGCACATCAGATTGTGTTTTTTCAAATAACTGTAGAATGTTTTGGTGCACTTGAGCATGGGTGTCTTTAGTGATAGGAAAATAATGAAAAGGGATGTTGTGCCATTCGACATAATTTTTAAGTGAATTGTGGTTTGATATCACCCCCATAATTTCGAAATCAAAATCTTGGCTGCGCCAGCGATATAAAATATCGGCTAAACAATGTTCATATTGGCTAACACAAATTAATATCTTGGGTTTATTTGCACTATTGCGAATAGTGCATTTAATGGCGTTTTTGGCAGCAAATTGCTCAAAAGCGGCTTTAAATTTTTCATACGATAAATTTATGGATTCTGCGACTAGCTCTAAACGCATAAAAAATAAATTTTCATCGCTATCTGAATGTTGATCAACCTCATTTATAAAGCCATTATACTGCTGAATAAAAGCGGTGATATCGGCAGTTAGGCCAGAGCGGTCTTTACAGCTAGCGGTGATGGTGTAGGTTTTTTTCATGGGGGAATCAGCTTATTTATCGAGTGAACTTAAAAGGGTATATATTTATTGTCAGTGTAGCTTAGTTTAGGGGGCGTACTCGTGTCGAACGGATATTGTCTTTTTTACACCAACTAGAAGGCTGATTAAAGGGGGCTAAGCCTCTAAATTCAAGAGTTCGTGTTTTCTGCGAAACAGTTGGTCAATGCATAGCTATGATAATTTCAATTTTTAACGTTTTGGTTAAGTTGAAATAAACATTCATTTTTTAAACTGATGATATGTTGCCGTTGTAACCATTGCTGAGCATCATCCGCATCATGTTCAAACCATTTTTGTGCACTCCCTAAACGGAAAGTGTAACCCCATTCGTCCATGTCTTTAAACATCTGCTCGCGACCCATTTCTTGAATGTCTTGCGACAATATAATTTGTAAATAACAGACGGCGTTTTCTTCGTCATAATCACCACCTGCATTTGTATCAAGCTCTTTTCGACGCGTTTCATCCATGCAAATAAAATGACAGGCCTCGTGTAACAACGAGTGAATGGGGGTATTGGGATTGACATAAAGCATGTTATTAATCAGCCCAGCTTCATCTTCTCCCCAAAAACTCCCTGGGATGTCTGTATTGGGTTTGGTGAGGCTAAGCTGTAACTGGAAACGTGATAACAAAGCGGTAATAGCGGTGATATCGCAGTGTTTAACAAGCAACATTAAATAAAGCCAGAATCAATAGGGTTTGTGTTGAAAATAGTATTTAAAATCTCATGAAAAGGGAGTTCATATTGTGAGTTATGGTGTTGAGCTAATTGAATTAAATGCCCCATGTCCGACTGTTCTAAATCAAAATTAAAGCTATAGGCCAAGGTGTTTTCATAGTTTTCAGCAGATAAGCATAAGGTGCGTTGTTGAAAGACGCCTCGTAAATGACTGTAGAACTGGTTAAATTCATGTTCACTACTGATCAGCGTATTCCATGTGACACAGCCTTGCGTACTGAGGCTGTTTTTTAACTCAAGCATGAAGTCCTTGGACATCACCCAGCTGGGCATGTTTTGCTCATCAAATAAATCGACTATGATAAGGTCAAATTGTGTTTTATTGTGCTTAAGCCATGTCTGAGCATCGCTTATTTCGTAGCTTAATGTTTCATTGGCTAAAGGCAATAAAAATTCATCGTGCATGGTTTGTAACAGCGTTTGGTCGTAATCAATACCCGTGATTTTTGCTTGAGGTAAATAGTGGCGAAAAAAATGAATCAGTGAGCCACCAGCAACACCGAGCATGAGAATGTTTTTGGGAGGCGCCATAAACATTAAACAGCCCATGGCATACTCTAAATTTTGCATGACGATTTTATGGGGTTGCTGTAAATTTACCGCACTTTGAGTTGCTGAGTCACTTGAATATAAATAACGAATGCCATTTTCTTCTTTAATGCGGAAATCCATTAGTTTTTACCACCGCCAGATGCTTTTAACATGAGTTTATCCATCCATTTAAAAGATAAAAAGCGTTTTAAAGTACCAAATAAATAGGTAGGAAAGGTCACGTAATAACGTATTTGTGGGTTGTCACTTTCGAGTGCGTGTAAGACACGTTTTAAAACAGCATCAGGGCCTAACGTGAAAGGTGCGGCGTCGCCTTCGATTTTTAAGCGTTTTTGCAATGATTCATAATTGCTTTTATGCGGACTGTTGATGGGGTCAATCCACTGCTCAAAAGCTGCTAATGCATTTTTACGAAAATCACTGCGAATAGGCCCGGGCTCAATCAACGATAATTTAATATTGGTGTTAGCCAGTTCTAAACGTAAGGTGTCGGTTAAGCCTTCAATGGCATATTTGCTGGCGTTATAAGCGCCGCGATAAGGCATGGCAACAAAACCTAATACCGAACTATTTTGAATAATGCGGCCTTCATTGTGCTGACGCATAATGGGGATGACTAAATTCGTGAGTTCGTGCCAGCCAAACACATTAGTTTGAAATTGTACCGTTAGGGCTTCACGACTAATGTCCTCTAAAGCGCCTGCTAAACCATAAGCGCCATTATTAAATAAGCCGTAAAGCTTGCCGTTACAGGCATCTAAAATTTCTTTCCAAGCACTTTGAACGGATGAGCTATCAGCAAGGTCAAGCTGAAAGCAGCTTAAGCCTTCTTCGCTTAAGCGTTTAACATCGTCTGCTTTACGGGCCGTTGCAATGACGTTAAAGCCAGCTTTTTTTAAGCCGTGAGCCACATAATAGCCAATTCCAGTAGAACATCCGGTGATTAATACTGTTTTTTGATGATTGTTTTTCACTGTTTAAAAAGGGTAGCCTATTGAAGGTGTACATTATAAACCATGCCATCCTATTAAAGCGTGTTAAATTTTTTGTAACCGTGTTGCTTCTTCCCTATTTAAGGTCTTCCAAGGAAGAGGGAAAATGCCAGACACTTTGGTTTTATAAAGGGCATAAGGCTCACCAAAATAGGTGATGAGTTTACGGTCTTCTAAACGTGAGCCGAATATAAAATAGGCTGTCAGTAAAATGCTTGATAGCAACCATGCGCTGTTCATATCCCTTGTCCAGATAAGAATAATGGCAAAAAAATACCAAGGGTGACGAACATAGCGATGATAGGGCGATATTTTTAAATGCTCTTGTTCGGTAACAGAGGTATTCTTTTCTCGTATCTGTCTAAAACCAAAAAACTCTTGCATGTCATAAAACTTTAAAGAATGAATGAAACCAATGATAGCGAGTAGAGCAAGTGCATGGGATAACCAAAGCCAAGAACCGGACCAAACCCAAATTAAACCGCCAGAGAATTGATTGGAGTACTGATTGATAGGAATTAAGGTGATGAGTGCAACGCTATTAAATATGAGTCGATACCAAGGCATGATGTTTGGAAAGGTATTAGCTACCCATCTTTTAGCGGTTAATGATGCCATCAAGGAATGCAATAAAAAATAGCTGATCCAAGCAAGGCATAAAATAATTAAAAATTTATCCATAGAGGTTATTTTATAATAAGTTTGTTTATAAGGGGGCACGATACTTATATTAGGGGGGTTCAATTAAGTGTCGTGTCCCCTTAAAAGGAGAGTCGCTTAAGTATTCTACGCTTAAATGTTTAACATCGTGGGCATTTACGAGCCGTAGCAATGACTTTAAAGTCTGTTTTTTTAAAGTCGTGAGCCACATACTAGACAATTACAGTAGAGTATTCGGTAATTAGCACCGTTTTATTGTTATTTTTCATTACTTTTTTAGGGTTTTTGTTTCGTGACGTTGATTGATATTATAAACTATGCGGCTTTTATCTTAAGCTGTCTTTTTAGCGGTTAAACAATTATGCCAATTTACGAATATATTTGCGAAGCCTGTGAAGAGCCTTATGAGGCTTTGCAAAAAATGAGCGACGATGCGCTGACGGATTGTCCTGTCTGCCATGAGCCAAAATTACGCAAAAAAATCAGTGCGGCTGGTTTTAGATTAAGCGGCTCTGGCTGGTATGAGACTGATTTTAAAACAGGCAAAAAGAAAAATATAAGTGAATCGCCTAGTGCGGCAAAAGAGAGTGCAAGCAAAGATTCAAAACCAGCTAAAAAAGCTGCTCACACTCATAGTAGTGGCTGTAGTCATTAGTATAAAAATCAATTTAACTTTTACAATTTAGGAATTAACAATGCGAACGCATTATTGTGGCGATATCAATCTTGAACATTTAGATCAACAAATTACTATCTGCGGATGGGTGAATAAACGACGTGACCACGGTGGCGTTATTTTTATCGATTTACGTGATAAAAATGGTTTATTACAGGTTGTTTTTGACCCTGATGATGCCGCTATGTTTGCCATAGCCGAGTCAGTGCGTAACGAATTTGTGCTAAAAGTAACGGGAAAGGTTCGTAATCGCCCTGAAGGCACGATTAATAAAGACATGGCAACGGGCGAAATTGAAGTGTTTGGTATTGAGCTTGAAGTCTTAAATGCGTCTGAAACACCGCCGTTTCAATTAGACGATGACGATGTACATGACGACATTCGTTTGAAATATCGCTATATAGATTTGCGTAAGCCTAAAATGTTAAAGCGCATGCAGTTACGCGCTAAGGTGACGCACTTTATGCGTACATGGCTTGAAGCTAAAGATTTTATGGATATCGAAACACCAATGTTAACGCG